>CAXTAP010000198.1:0-2075 GCA_964241965.1 uncultured Mucilaginibacter sp. | reverse complement strand
GCCATCCGGCCTTCGCCATTTAAGCCGCTTGCCAACTCGCCGCTGCCCGGCGGAATCAGGATGTTATGATAAGATGTTAATAAGGTGATATTATGTTGGGTAGATGGATGCTTCCACATATCCAAATCCATAGCCGGAGCAAAATATACCGGGCATTTGGCCGACAGGTAAGCGGCTGTCAGTAAATTATCGCACAAGCCGTTAGCCATCTTACCCAGCGTATTGGCGCTTACGGGAGCAACGATAAAAAAATCAGCCCATAAGCCTAATTCCACATGATTATTCCATTCGCCGGTATCCGGCTTAAAATAATTAATCAATACTGGTTTTTTGGATAATGTAGATAGGGTAAGCGGCGTAATGAAATTAACGGCATCCGCCGTCATTACTACCTGCACCTCGGCGCCGGCTTTAATCAGCAATCGTATCAGCAGCGCCGACTTGTAGGCAGCAATACTTCCGCAAACGCCTAATACTATCTTTTTACCTGTAAGCATGAGGTGGAATTGAAATTCAAAAGTATAAATTCAAAAATCTAAATCTGCATAAACAAAAAAGAGAACCATGTACTATGATCCTCTTTTCAGTTATTTAAATTTTTAACAGTTATTGCTGCTCTTTAGCCGGGTTGCGGTAATATACTTTACCTTCAGTAAATTCCTGGATGGCTACCAGTACCGGTTTAGGCATTTTTTCGTAATGCTTGGAAATTTCAATTTGCTCACGGTTTTCAAACACTTCTTCCAGATTGTCATTAGAAGATGCGAACTCCGAAAGCTTCTGATGCAGTTCTTCCTTTACGTTGTTTGATAACTGGTTGGCACGTTTAGCGATGATCACCAAAGATTCATAAATGTTATCTGTGGCTTTATCAAGCTCACGCAAATCGCGGGTTATGGTACTGCTGGCAACAGCAGAGGCTTGTTTGTTATTGCTCATATTTTTATAATTCTTTTATAGTTAATGTAAATTATTGTGGTGGCGTTCTTTGATGATCGTTAGGGTCTTCTGATGATTGCGTTACCTTTACCTTATCAGCAGTTGAATCCTGCTTGGCAATCTTTTTGGCAATGCGCGGTTTGTATGCTGCTTCGGCTATTACCCTTTTGGCCGATTCTATGCCATAACCGCTATCCTTTTTATATTGCTGTGCTGCACGCAGGTATTTGCTGTTCGGATACTTATCCTGAAACTGGTCTGCATAAGTTATGGCTTGTGTAAATCTTTCTTCCTGCCTTGTTTCACGGCTGATCCTAGCAAATTTATATTGCGCCTCAATAGTTAGGTAATCCAGCTCCTCTGCATACTTGGTGTCAGGGTAATCTCTCAGCATATTGCCCATTGCTATGGTAGCTGATTGGTAATCGCCGATAGTAAAATATAATTTGGCATTGGCATAAGCTTTTTCTTCCAGCTTATCACGCAGATTTTGAATCAGTTTACTTGCCTCCGCTACCCGCTCACTTTTAGGGTACAGGTTTATAAATAACTGCAAGGCATCTATGGCTTTCTGCGTATTTTGCTGATCCAGTGAAAAATTTGGCGAATCCAGGTAGTAACAGTAAGCATACATATACCTGCATTCCTCTGCGCGCGCACTGGTTGGGTAAGTATCTGCAAATTGTTTAAAATGATAGCTGGCTGAGGTAAAATCCCTTAGCTTATAATTAGTATAAGCATAATAATAAAACAGGTCTTCGGCCTGTGCCTGGCCCCGGTAGCGCTGCGTTAAGCCTTCAAAAAGTTCAAGCGCTTTGGCATACTCCTTTTTATTATACAGGCGGACGGCTTCCTGATATTTCTTGGCGTTATCATTACTGGCTTTGAGCTTATCAAACTTAGTTTTACAGCTGCCGGCAATGATAAGTAGTGCAATAAATAAACCTGCTATAACAGCATATTGCTTTTTAAACATCCTGCAAAGATAGTTGAATAATATAAACCAATCAATTAATTATTGAGCCGCTAAGATAATGATATCGTCATGATAGATAATATAACTGTGAGGCATTTAACATATTTTAACGCAGCCCGTTGCAGCAATATCTGGTTAAAAATTTTATGATTGATTATCA
>CAXTAP010000197.1:0-2142 GCA_964241965.1 uncultured Mucilaginibacter sp. | reverse complement strand
ACTACCCCGAACAGGAGCGTTACGTATATGATATATAGTTTTTTCATTTTTTGTCTGTAATTAATAGCCCGGGTTTTGAGTGAGTTTAACATCCTTTTGCAAATCATTATCTGGGATGGGCCACAGATAATTTTTAGCAGGGTCAAAATGGCGCAATTGCGTCCTGATGTAGCCATTATCAACAGAGAGGTCGCCGCTGAACTTGGCGCCGTGCGCATAACCGTTCAATACGGTTTCCGACAGTTTCCAGCGGTTAATATCCTCGGTACGGGTGCCCTCCATAGCCAGTTCTACCCTGCGCTCCCTCCTGATGATATTTGTCATGTCGGCATTGCCGGGATAATTGAGCGCATTGGCATCGGTAAAGCCGGCACGCTGGCGCAGCAGCTGAATGGTTTTATTCCATATTGCAGCGTTCATCTGCCCCAGGCTGTTCTCGGCTTCGGCATAATCCAGCAGTACCTCGGCCCAGCGGATCAGGTGCAGGTTTAAGCCGGAAGCCAAGGCAGGCAGGTGATTCGGGTCAAAGTATTTGCGCCAGTAATACCCTGTAGATGAAACAGACTCAACACCCGGCCTGTATTCATTTACACGGCTGGCGTTAGGGTCGCTTCCAGGCTTTATATAAATGGTTTGGGTACTGCCATCAGGATTCAGGAATTTATACTGGTCATATACTATCGTAGCTGTAAGGCGCGGGTCGCGGTTTACATAGGGGTTGTTTTCATCATAACCGGAAGCAGCATCGGTAATCGGCCTTCCATTCAGCATCAGGTAATCATTAACCAGCTCCTGCGTTGGCGCCATTCCGTTATCCCGGGCACCTGCTGATATAGGGGCAAAATCATAATAATCGCCCCATGTTCTGCCTGTTACGCCTGACTGATATTGCAAGGCCAGCATTGTTTCTGTATTGTTCTTATTCACGCCTGCATCACTAAACAGGTTGCCATAATTACTCGCCAGGGCATAATTGCCGTAAGTGCCGGGGCTGTTCATCAGCTTTTCGCAAATGGTTACTACATCGGCCATGCGGTTACCCTGGTACAGCAGTACGCGGGCCTCCAAGGCTAAGGCAGCGCCGTTGGTTATCCTGCCGTTATCGGCGGCGGCATACTGATCCTTTGAGGGCAGCGCTGCAGCACAGGCTTCCAGTTCACTGGTAATAAAGCTGAGCACCGTAGCCTTGGCCACCCGCGGCTCAGTTTTAGCATCATCCGGACTGATAACGGTGGTTATTAAAGGTACATCCCCCCAGTGAGTCATCAGATAGAAGTAATGAAACGCCCGGATAAACCTGACTTCGGCCTTCATCCTGGTGATGGTAGCCGCATCCAGTGTTTTGTTCTGGTCAACATTGGCTAAAAACAGGTTACAGGAGTTGATGCCCGAATAATGAAAGCTCCAGTCATTTATAAATTTATCCAGTTGCGAATTGTAGGAACCCGAAGCCACCGCAGTTACGTTGCCTGTAGGCCCGCCCCCGGGTGCATACGCATTATCAGACATGGCATCATTATAAAAGTACAGGCCGGAATTATACATGCCGCTGTAATTATTGTTTAAGGCATTGTTAACGTTAGCGCTCGTAGTATAAAAGTTCAGTTCGGTAAACGTATTGGTAGGCGCCAAATCAAGTTTTTTACAACTGCTTGCAGCAGCGGCTGCAAGCATTAAAAAAAGTATTTTCTTTAAATATTTCATGTTGATATATTTTTAACGGTTAAAAAGTGAGGTCTAATCCTGCACCGTAGAATATAGGCAGCGGATAACTGCGGCCGCTATTGGAATTGGTAAAGCTTACATTATTGTTAAACTCTGTATTTTCAGGGTCTATAAACTTTAGCTTGGTTAAAGTATAAAGGTTCTGGCCTATTAATGATACCCGCAGCCTTTGAATACCGGCCCTTTTAGTTAAGGCGGCAGGCAGCGTATAGCCAATGTTCACATTTTTTAACCGTGCATAGGCTGCATTGAATTTATAAATATCCGACCCATCGCGCCAGTTGTTGGTATTGGAATCGGAGCCAATGGCCGCCAGGCGCGGAAATTTAGCTCCCGGATTAGAGGGCGTCCAGAAGTTCGTCTGGTTTTCGAACAGGGTGTTGCCGTAATTGTAGTGAAAGGGCTCTACCAATTCAC
>CAXTAP010000196.1:0-2155 GCA_964241965.1 uncultured Mucilaginibacter sp. | reverse complement strand
GGTACGCGGAGAGAAGTCAAAAATCAAAAGGAAGAAGTCAAAACCAGGAGTTAGCTTCCTCTCTTTTGGAGAGGGCAGGGGAGAGGTCTCCGTACGTTTATCAAAAGCGCGAAACCTATGAGGCCAACGCCTTCATCGGCGGGCATATGGTGCCTCGTGTGGTGGTTGATTTATCGGGGCAGAACTTAAAAGACCCGGCGGTTTTAAACGATGTAGGCTACCTGTATTCGCCTGTACTGGATAAGTATAATATGGCCGAACAGTCGGTTGATTTTGCGTATATGGGTAATCAGCTGCCATCGTTTACCTTTCCGGGTAATTTGAAGCAGCTGTATAATTATGGTACCTGGCTTACTCTGAATAATAAAATTAACTGCCACCCGGTATTTACCTTGAATGAGTATGTACAGGCGAATGCTAACCGAACCTCTGCACTCAACCTTGTACGGCTGAAGCCGGCAGATATAGAGAGCGGGGATTTCGGAATATTGCCGCTGGATAAAAGCCTTGTACTGGTGCTTGAAACTGATGCTTTGCATGGTATGGCCGTTCAGCGTTCCTTCTTTTTTAAACTGGAGGAATATGGATTGGATGTGCCGGTAATTATTAAGCGCAGTTATGGTTTTGAAAGTCAAAAATCAAAAGTTACAAGTCAAAATAATCATAGTGAGATTAACGTCCCGGTTTTTGCTCTTCAGCCGCTAAATCCCGTAATTTCACCACCGGCTACTGATGACGTTACCTTACTTCAATTATATGCCGCTACAGATATGGGTGCCTTACTGGTTGACGGTTTTGGTGATGGTATATGGATAGAAGCGCCTGAACTGCCGGTAAAAGCGATTACCTCAGCAGCCTTTGGTATTTTACAGGCCACCCGCTCCCGCATATCAAAAACCGAATATATATCGTGCCCGAGCTGTGGCCGTACCTTATTCGATCTGCAGGAAACCACGCAGATGATCCGCAGCCGTACCAGCCATTTGAAGGGATTAAAGATAGGCATTATGGGCTGTATTGTTAACGGGCCCGGTGAAATGGCCGATGCGGATTATGGCTATGTGGGTGCCGGAGTTGACAAAATAACGCTGTACAGAGGCAAGGAAGTAGTGAAAAAAAATGTGAGCGCTGCCAACGCACTGGATGAACTGATCGGCATTATTCAGGAAGATGGTAACTGGATAGAGCCGGCAGTGTGAATTTTAAGATTTTTTAAATGGTAAGCGGCGGCTATCCTTTAAAATATACCGGCATTGTGTATCTGACAGAGATTGGTTTATTGCGATGTATGCCAGGATGCCATTTAGGCGAGTTTTTTAAAACTTTGACTATGGCTTGTTCTGCAGCGGGTGTTAAGCCTCTTAATATTCTAATATCTGTTATCCTACCTTCAGTATTCACTATAAAGCTGGTTATCACCTTTCCAGCTGGTGCATCCTTTACATAAGGAATATGCTTATTTAAATACTGGTTCAATGCTTGGTCTCCTCCCGGAAAAGAAGGAAATGTATCGTACTTATCATTAAAGGTAAGTGGGGCGTGTAAATCTGTAGGGTCAATGGTGTCGGGTTGAATCCTTAAAGGTTCTCCCATTACAAAGTTTGGAGTTTTCTTAGAATCATTAGCTTTAACAGCCTTATTGTCTTTAGCAGATTGATTATTCTTCTCTTTGCAGGAAATTAAATTGAACCCTAATAATATCATCGCTGCCGATACCCATTTTATCCAAAATGGCTTAACTATAGCAGGTGTAGCAGCTTGCTCAGCCATAAACCTGCCGCAAATCAAGTTGTTGTTTTCAAGCAATACCTGCTCGTACTCTTGGCGGGTGCTTCCGATAAAATCATACACTTTCTTTTGGCAATTGCTGCAAAAGCGACAGCCATTCAGGGGTTGCATCTCGTCCCAGTTAGCAGGGCAATTGAATTTGAGCTGGATGTTGTTGAATTCGGTCGGCATATGATAATAAATATAGAAAAAGATAAACAGTTTGAACAACTATCAGGTTCTTCAAACAAATAAAAATATACAATCATGGCAAAGAATGTATCCGACCAACTGGTAGAAATGCTGGTAGCCGCAGGGGTGAAGAGAATATACGCCGTTACCGGCGACAGCCTGAACGAGGTAAACGATGCGGTGCGCCGGGATGGCC
>CAXTAP010000195.1:0-2243 GCA_964241965.1 uncultured Mucilaginibacter sp. | reverse complement strand
GTACTGGACAGTGTACAGAATTACGCCAAGCGAAATACTGATGGCTGGATTATTGGCCGGGGCTGGGACCAGAACGACTGGAAAACCAAGCAGTTTCCTAATAAAGCAGCTTTGGACTCTATCTTCCCTGTAAGGCCTGTGGTATTAACCCGTGTAGACGGGCATGCAGCTATTGCCAACCAGGCGGCGCTTAATATAGCAGGTATTAAACCGGGGCAAAAAATTACCGGCGGCGAGATTGAAACCATAAATGGTAAGCTCACCGGCATATTGGTAGATAATGCAGTAAGCCTGGTAACCCGCAAAATACCTTCACCAACCGACCAGATTACTGAAGCAGCTTTGTTGGATGCGCAGCGCAACTGCTTTGCGGTAGGCTTAACCACTGTGGATGATGCCGGCCTGGATTATCCCATGGTAAATACCATTGCCGCCCTGCAACATAAAGGAACCCTGAAAATGCGCATGTATGTTATGCTGTCTGACAGGCCCGAAAACTTTGATTACCTGTTTAAACGCGGCGTGTTCAAAACGCCAGGGTTAAATGTGCGCTCGTTCAAGGTGTATGCAGATGGCGCCCTGGGTTCGAGGGGCGCATGTTTGCTAAAAGACTATAGCGACCAAAAGGGCTGGAAAGGGTTCCTTTTAAGCGATCCTAAACATTTTGCCGAAGTAGCAAAAAAAATTGCTGATAAAGGATTTCAGATGGCTACTCACTGTATCGGCGACTCGGCCAACCGGGCTATACTTAAAATTTATGCCGATGTGCTGAAGGGTAAAAACGACCGGCGCTGGCGCATTGAGCACGCCCAGGTTATTGACCCTGAAGATGTACACCTGTTTGGCGATAACAATATTATACCCTCGGTTCAGCCAACCCATGCCACTTCTGATATGCTTTGGGCAGGGCAGCGGCTGGGCGCTGCACGTTTAAAATCGGCTTATATTTATAAGCAGTTATTGAAGCAAAATGGCTGGATACCACTGGGCACTGATATGCCGGTTGAAAATATTAATCCTTTATACACGTTTTACGCAGCAGTAGAACGCAAAGATTTGAAAGGGCAGCCTGCAGGCGGCTTTCAGCCCGAAAATGCACTGAGCCGTATAGAGGCACTGCGCGGCATGACCATTTGGGCTGCCCGTTCCAATTTTGAAGAGAATGAAAAAGGCAGTATCCAGGTGGGCAAGTATGCCGATTTTGTGATTCTGGATAAAGATATAATGAAGGCGCAGGGCAGCGAACTGCCTAAAGTAAAAGTGTTGAAAACTTATATAAACGGCGAGAAAGTATATGAGCAGAAATAAGTGGAGCAGGCTGCTGGGTATATTTGGCAGCTGCACAATGTTGATTAGTGCGGCCTGTGCACAGGTGCCGCCACAAGTGGGTGGTACGCCGGGCGCCTACTTAACCGAAGAGCGTTTAGCGCAGCAAAGTACAGTATTGCTGAATAATGAAAAACAGCTGGTTCCGATCAATCATTTAGAAACAGCCAAAATTGCCAGCGTACACTATACATGTAGCAATGCCGCCGTATTCGACAGTTTGCTGAACAAGTATACTAAAATACAGTCTTTTGATGCTAACAAATATGGTTCTGCCGGAACTATGCAACTGGCAAACGATTTAAAACTGTATAATACCATCATTTTGCAGGTGGCCGATGGCGATTTAACTAATCCGCAGGTGCTCAGCTTCATTAATTCGGTAGATCATGTAAAAAATCTGGTGATTACAGTATTTGGCAGCGGTAAAATTTTATCACAGTTGGACCAGATCAGCAGCCCCATAGTATGGTGCCAGCGGCAAACAGAAGTAGCTACGGCTAATGCCGCCCAGTCTATCTTCGGTGGTATTGCTTTTATACAAAAGCTACCCCAAAGCTTCTCGGCTAAATACGCTTCAGGAAATGGCTACTTAACCGGCAAAACCCGTTTGCAATATAGCATACCTGAAGAAGTTGGTATCAATGCTGCCAATCTTCGCCCTATTGATCAGATTGCGCAGGAGGCTATAGCCCAGCAGGCAGCTCCGGGTTGCGTGGTTTTGGTGGCTAAAGATGGTAAAGTGATTTTCAACAAAGCTTATGGTTACCATACCTATGAGCATAACCAGCCTGAACGGATATCAGATATTTTTGATTTGGCTTCGGTAACTAAAATTACTACAACCACTATGGAGGTAATGCGCCTGGTAGAGCAGGGCAGGCTCAACCTCGACTCTACCATGGGCACCTATATCC
>CAXTAP010000194.1:0-2317 GCA_964241965.1 uncultured Mucilaginibacter sp. | reverse complement strand
CCAGCAGTTTTTCGGCAAATTCGGTGCTCAGCTGCAGGGCTTTGGCGTAGCTGGTACGTTTCTGCAAAATCTCATCCCAGCGGTTTACCTGCAAAATGGTGATACCGTTTTCCTTCTTATAGTTACCGATCTTCTCCACAATCTGCATACGCTCGGCCATTTTCTGGAACACCAGGTCATCGATCTTATCAATGCTGGCACGCAGTTCAGCCAGTTTATCTTTTAAGTCGGTGCTTACGGCATCCGGTTTGCGCAGGGTGAGGCGGTCAATCAGGTCGGCCAGCGCTGATGGGGTGAGCTGCTGCTTGGCATCAGTCCAGGCTACAGACGGGTCAATGTGCGATTCAATCATCAGGCCCTGCATATCCAGGTCCAATGCCTTTTGTGCTACATAGGGAATCAGCTCACGGCTGCCGGTAATGTGGCTGGGGTCATTGATAATCGGCAGTTCGGGTGCATGTGTTTTCAGGTTGATGGCCAGATCCCACATCGGCTCATTGCGGAACGCTGTCTTCTCGAAGGAGGAAAAACCACGGTGAATGGCAGCCAGCTTGGTAATCCCGGCATTGTTGATGCGTTCCAGGGCGCCTATCCACAGAGACAAATCAGGGTTTACCGGGTTTTTTACCATAACCGGTATATCCACTCCCTTTAATGCATCGGCAATTTCCTGCACGGTGAACGGGTTTACGGTGGAGCGTGCGCCTACCCACAGTATATCAACGCCGGCATTCAGGGCCTCGTCCACGTGTTTGGCTGTGGCTACTTCAACAGCGGTCGGTAGGCCGGTTTCGGCTTTGGCGCGTTTCAACCATTGCAGGCCAATGCTGCCTATGCCTTCAAACTCGCCGGGGCGGGTGCGCGGTTTCCATATACCGGCCCGCAGGGCGGTTACGTTACCGGTATTAGCCAGCAAATGGGCGGTAGCCACCAGCTGATCTTCAGTTTCGGCGCTGCAGGGGCCGGCTATTAACAGGGGCTGCTTGCCGTTGTTAATCCAGCTGCTCAGGGGTTTTATTTTGAGGTCGAGTTTCATATTGTTGATTGTTTGTCCGGAAGTCGGTTGTCCGAAAGTCCGGTAGATGTTTTAATGATATTGTTCGTTAATATTGAATATAGTTTATTTATTTTCTGTTGCCTGACATCTATTTTCCGGTCTTTCAGCCTTTTCGACTCTTAACTGTTTTTCTTTCAGTCTTCCCGACTTGCGGACTTTCTGACCATATCACTTTTCTGTCTTCTTTCTTCTTTCTATACTATCTGACTTTCCGTCTTCCGGACTTCCGTCTCCTCCTCATACCGCTCGTACTCGCCCAGAATATTAAAGTTGTGCGTGTATTTGAGTATCTGCCTGATGGCCGTGTCGTAGTTCCGGCTGTCGTTCCACTCCACATCTACATAGAAATTGTATTCGTTGCGCCTGCCCAGCACCGGCATGGATTGTATCTTGCTCATGTTCACGCTTTCCTGCGCCAGTATGTTCAGCACCTTGGCCAAGGCGCCCACCTCGTTGCTTACCTGAAAGCACAGCGAGGCCTTGTTAGCCTTTACCGGCTGCGCATTATCCTGATGAGTGAGGATGAGGAAACGGGTAAAATTCTTTTTGTTCGATTCTATCCGGCGTTCCAGTACCTGCAAGTTATACAGCTCGGCGGCCAGCGTGTTGGCAATGGCTACGGTATCCGTCAGCTGCTCCTCGCGGATGCGGCGGGCGCAGGCGGCGGTATCATTGCTTTCCACCACCTTTAAATGCGGGTACTCATCAATAAAATCAATACACTGGCGTATGGCAATGGGGTGGGAGGTTACAAACCGTACATCCTCAAACTTTACGCCCGGCAGCGCCAGCAGGTGCAGCTGTATGGGCAGGTAAACTTCGCCCACCACCGGAAAGTTGTAGCTCAGCAGCAGGGAATAGTTGGGCAGTATGCTGCCGGCAATGCTGTTTTCAATAGCCATCACCACATAATCGGCCTGTTTGCTTTGCAGCGCCTCAAAGGTTTGCTTAAAGGAGTTGCACTCCACCGTTTCAATATCGGGCCCGAAGTACCGGAAGGCCGCTTCTTCATGAAACGAGGCGCGGATGCCTTGGATGGCTACTCGTGGCTTTTGATTTTCCATTGTTGCGCTGAAACAAAAAATCCCGGCTTTTTCGGGCCGGGACTTTGGTATGTTTTAATATGTTTTGTTGTTACATATCAGTCCCGGCCCTTACCGCTAAAGTAAAAGTAATAACCGAATCCATATGCCTTGTTAACTATCATGGTTGTATTGCGGTGGCTAATGTACAAGTAAAATTTATTTTGTCAAGGGGAAA
>CAXTAP010000193.1:0-2385 GCA_964241965.1 uncultured Mucilaginibacter sp. | reverse complement strand
CGATTATTGTTTGGGTTGACCGACGCAACTTATGGGATTGCTTAGTGCACCATCAAGGGTATAATAAATACTGTTTCCGCATAGCCTTATACTTACTCAAAGCCGGTTCCCAGCTTTGGCGGATTTCAGTCTCGGTTTCGCCGTCTTCCAGCTGTTTCCGCAGTTGCGGGCTGCCTGCAAGCTTGGTCAGGTAACCGTTAGGGTTAAAGAAATGACCTTTATCCGGAAAGTCGTGGTACAGACTGAGCAGCCAATCTATATTCAGCTTTTGGGTTTTCCTTAACTGCTGTACATCATAATTTCTAAAATCGATACCATAGCAGGTTTGCCCCTTCAATGGCGGATTCTCGCTCATCCCCGGAATGCTTACCGGCGTAAACGAAAAGCTGTATTTATCTTTCAACAACGGGTGGCCCACTACCTGAAACGGAGACATGGTGCCACGCCCCAGGCTTAGCGTAGTGCCTTCAAACAAACATAACCCCGGATAAAGTAGAATCGACTGCGCCGAATTTAAATTGGGCGAAGGATTAACCGGTAAAGTATAAGGCGCTGCATGAGTGTAATGCTCCATTTTAATGATGTTTAGTTTGCACTGCACATGGTTTTTAAGCCAGCCCTGCCCGTTTACCATCTGCGCATACTCGGCCATAGTCATGCCATGAACAATGGGCACGGGGTGCATGCCTACAAATGAGCGGTAGGCAGTATCCAATACGGGGCCGTCTACATAGAAACCGTTCGGATTCGGGCGGTCCAGAATCATCAGTTCTACATGGTTTTCGGCACAGGCTTCCATCACATAGCTGAGGGTGGAAATATAGGTGTAAAAGCGTACGCCTACATCTTGTATATCAAAAATTACCAGGTCAATGCCCTGCAAGTCTTCAGGCGTGGGTTTGTAATGCTTGCCATACAGCGAAATAACCGGCAACCCGGTTTTAGCATCCGCACTGTTGGCTACAACGGCGCCGTTGCTGGCATCGCCCCTGAAACCATGCTCGGGGCCAAATATTCTTTTAATCTGAACGCCCAATTTAAGGAGACTATCGGGCAGCGGCATAAGGTTCGGACCGATTACCGACGTTTGGTTAACCACCATGGCTATGTTTTTGCCCTGCAGATAAGGCAGATATGCCTCCGTGCGGTTAGCGCCCTCCATCACCGGTTTCGTAACCGGTAGCGCTGCCTGCGCTACATGGAATACAGGCTTAGACGCCGGCCCGAAGCCGGTAAGCAACGTGCCAACCAAAAGGGAAAATAAAAATGTAGCTTTCATGGGTAAACAAGGGTTGATTAACGGTGGTTACTGTGCCGGTAAATCTGCATATTTGCTAAAGTATAAAAAATTAAAGCGCATTGAGTTTTTCTGCCTTCATCGCCGAGCGTATCACGTTTAAATCCAAACGTACGTTTTCCAAGCTGATTGTCCGCATTGCTATTGTAGGCATAATGCTGGGCCTGGGGGTAATGATACTGTCGGTGGCCATTGTAAAAGGCTTTAAGCAGGAAATCAGGGAAAAGGTGCGGGGATTTGCCGGCGATATCCAAGTGGTAAAGTTTGACTTAAATAACTCTTATGAAAATACGCCCTTTGCCGCCGACAGCAGCTTTGTGCAGCGGGCCAGAAAGCTGCCGTTAATCAGCCGGCTGATGCCCTATGCCACCAAGCCAGGCATTATCAAAGCCAACAGCGAAATTGAAGGCGTAGTGCTGAAAGGCGTTGATGCCAGTTATGACTGGAGCTTTATCAAAAAATCATTGGTGCAGGGAAGTGTGATCAATTTTAAAGATTCGGCCGCTGCCGAACACCAGATCATGATTTCGAGTTATACCGCTTCACGTTTAAGATTGAAGTTGGGCGATGATTTTTTGATGTACTTTGTACAGGAGCCATTGCGTAAACGCAAATTTCATATCTGCGGAATTTTTAATGTAGAGATTGACGAGGTAGACAAAACTTTTGTAATCGGCAGTTTGTCGGTGCTTCGCCGCCTTAATAACTGGAACGCTGATGATGTGGGCGGCTATGAGGTACGGGTAACTGATTTTGACCATATAGAAGCTGCCAACAACGCACTGGGCGATATTATGCCTGCACGTTTGCGTTCTTATACCGTTGATCAAAACTATCCGACAATTTTTGAATGGCTGGCCTTGCTTGATATTAATACCCAGGTGATGCTGGTGCTGATGCTGCTGGTGGCGGTCATCAACATGATATCGGCGCTGCTCATCATGATTTTAGAGCGCACCGGCATGATCGGGATGCTGAAAGCGATGGGAGCCAGCAATTGGAGCATACAAAAAATATTTCTGTTCAATGCAGCCTACCTCATCGGGCTGGGCCTGCTGTTCGGTAACCTGTTCGGGGCAGGTATCGGC
>CAXTAP010000192.1:0-2418 GCA_964241965.1 uncultured Mucilaginibacter sp. | reverse complement strand
TATCAATGTCAAAGATGCCTCCTCAGGGAAGCTGTTCTATCCCTTAAATCCTGAATCTGTTCTTTCGTCATGCCGCAAAGATAGGGATTATATATAGCAGTAAGTAACAGCCGGCGCATATCCGTCCATCAGGATTTATCGCTTCAACAGAACATTTAAAACACTATGTTTTGAATGGGAACTCTGCCCATAGCAAAAAAGCGGGTAAGCATTTTATGCTTACCCGCTTTTTATTACTGCCTGCTGTTTACTCAGGCGGCCATCATCAGCTGGTGAACCAGCGAGCTTAAATCGGCCTGATTACCGTTCAGGCTTGACAGCATGGAGCTTAAAGCCATTTCCTGATTTTTCTCATTCCTGGATTGCTGTACCAGCTGCTGCATTACCGGCGAAATTAAACTGCCGGCAATGGTATGGGCAGAGGCAGGCTCCACATCATAATATTTATTAAGCTTATTGGCAAAGCGGTTGATAATGCTGGTAACCAATGAACTGTTGTTACTGCCCGTTTGCTGAAAAAATCTGATCAGATCTTTTATCTTACCATTTTCTAACTGCCCTTTCAGCACTTCAATAATGGAGCTGGATGCTTCGTTGATAACCGCTTCGCGATGACCGGCGAGGATAGCGGGATTTTCCATAACAGCCTTACCGGCATTGCTTTTTACAAGCAAAAAAAGTTTCTCAAACATAACGGCAGATTTTAAAAAGTTAAACAATAATAAAACACGCAAACCAGGCAGCACTACACCATGCCTGCCCCTGGTTATATCAATCAATTCCCGAAAGCCTTTTAATAGAAATATCAGTTCAGGGTACATGTAAACAACTTGCTTACCTGCCTGAAACGGATTGATGACTTATAAAATAAAATTGGCTTATTTCGTTTTAACAGGCATCAATTATGTTGCCATGTATTACGGGGCAAATTGCCCCGGATTGATGGTTAAGCAGCTGCTACCGGCTGCCGGTGTTATGATGCCTTTAGCAGAGGCGTTTACACAAGTAACCGCGTTTGAATAAATTTTTACAGATAGTTATTTTTAATGCTCCGGCCTGCAATTCAATAGTTACAGACTCTAAGAAATATAGCCTTATTAGTACAGCCGGCCGAAAAATGTAGCTTAAACGATGCAGTTGCCTTTGCCTCGGTTAAAGCTATGGGCAGCACTTGTATTGTACTGCCGTAAAGCCCTATTCCACGCTGACGGTAAGCCCCTCTTGCTGCAGAATTTTGCGGTAAACCTCCATCTCGGTAAATGAGCCTTCGAGTATGGCGCATTTGCCTTCGTTATGCACCTTCCAGGCTATTTTTTCGGCCTGCGGTTCTGAGTAATCGAGGTATTTCATCATGCAATGGATAACGTGTTCAAAAGTGTTATGGTCATCGTTCCACAGGATGAGGCGGTTAGTTTCTTTCAGGCTCGCCAGTATTTCCTCTAAGGTCAGTGTTTCTTCTTGTGTTTCCGTTGGCATATATAACGGCAAAGTTACCCAAAATCCATAATAAAAATGCCAAAATGCTGTTTACCTTGGCAAACTGAAAATATTTATCTGCTTACCATACCCCTGCATGAAAAAACACAGCATCCGCCTGCCTTTGTTAGTGGCTTTATCGGTAATTGCCGGCACAGTTAACGCTCAAAACACACCCGAACATACCTTACCCAAACCACCGGCCGGCATTGTCATTGACGGCAATCTGAGCGAGTGGGGCGATAGCCTGCGCTATTATAATGAGGCGCAGCACATCAACTATGCCCTGAGCAATGACCGGCAAAACCTGTATGCAGCTGTGCGGATCAATGAACGCGGACAGCAGAACCGCGTACTCAGCAACGGCTTAACCCTGAGCATTAATACCCGAGGCAAAAAGAAGGAAACCTATACTATTACCTTTCCGGTAGGAAACGAGGAAAGCTCCCTGCAGCAGTTAGCCGCCCGGCCAGCCGACAATACCGATTTAAGCAAAACCGGTGATGACGAAATAATGAAGGCGCAGCTGGCCAAGCTGAAAAGCATACGTGTAACCGGATTTAAGAATATTGAAAGCGAAACCATGACCAACGCTAATACTTATGGCTTTAAAATAGCTGTTAGCTACAATGAGGATGGCTACCTGCTTTATGAAGCGCAGATACCCCTTAAGTTTTTTGACCAGGATGACCTGAACAAAAGCGAATGGGCATTTAATTTTAAGATTAACGGCCTGAAGCAGCCGGACAATAAGAATACCGACAGCCCGGATATGGCCATGCAAAGCGGAGGACGCAGCGGCAGAGGCGGCATGGGCGGAGGCCGCGGCGGTATGGGCGGCGGGCGCGGTATGGGCGGAGGCCGCGGCGGTATGGGCGGCGGCAGGCAGGGCAGCAGCAGCCGCGGCGATACCTTTAAATCGGTTGATTTCTGGGATAAGTT
>CAXTAP010000191.1:0-2422 GCA_964241965.1 uncultured Mucilaginibacter sp. | reverse complement strand
TTGTTAAAGCGCTGAAGGCCGCCTGGCAATTCGTTATTTTTGTATAGAGAAGTACATGAAGAAAAGAAGTATTGGCCTGATTGTCGGACTGATGGGATTTGCCTTGTTAGGGGTAATGGCCATGCAGTGGTTTTTTTTACGCCAGAGCTATAACCTGCAATCCAAGCTGTTTGACCATAATGTAAACGAGGCCCTGAATAATGTGGTATCTAAAGTAGTTTTGCAGGATGCCAATAATTTTTTGAATCACAAGGCGAACATCAGCCTGCAGCAGGAAGTGGAGGTGAGCAGTCATTTTAAAGATTCATTCGCTATCCAGAAAGCTGCCCGGCTGCATGAGCGCAAAATCGCCCTGCTCCGAGACAGCATGAATCGCCTGCTGGCCCGCAAAAAGGAAGAAGATGAGATAGAAAAGGCGGCCCGCAACGGCGTTTATGTGCAATACAAATACGAGGAGTACGTGGATGAAAACGGTATCCTTAATCAGCGTATTGCCCCGCCCGAAGTAGTGCGCCGTACACCCGAAGACAGCCATAAGCCTTTGCAGAAATACGAAGTAATCTCTTATGAGTATGATGACCCGCTGCTAGGCAGGCAGCAGGTACCCATTACCCGCATCAATCCGGCGTGGCAGCGGGCGCAGTTGCGTAAGCTGAAAACCCGGCAGCTAAAGCAAATTAAAAAGATGCTGGAAGAAGACTCCATTGCGCAGTTTGCCGGTAAGCAAACCCTGGTTCAAACCGGGGTGTTCAGAACGCTAGCCGAAGAATACCAAAAATCGGACGAGCCGCTGCGTAAACGTATCAATGCCATGTGGATTGATTCCCTGTTGCGTTGGGAACTGCACAGTAAGGGTATCAACCTGCCCTTCAGCTACGAAGTGGCCAATGCCAATAACGATTCTCTGATTTTCTCCAACGCATCAAACAAAACGTTGGATAAACCGCAATTTATCAATGCCGATATTTATGAAACGCCTATCTTCGGCAAAGAGCTGATTAATGATCCCGGCCGCATCCGCCTGTTTTTTCCGGATCGTGATGCGCATATCCGCAGCATGATGACGTATACCATCTCTATCAGCGGCGGTTTACTACTGGTACTGGTGGTTTGCTTCGGTTACACTATCTTCTCTATACTCCGGCAAAAGAAGATTTCAGAGATGAAAACCGACTTCATCAACAACATGACTCATGAGTTTAAAACTCCGGTATCTACCATCATGATTGCCAGCGAAGCCCTGAAGGACAAGGAAGTAGCCATCGACAGCGCAAGAGTAAACCGGCTGGCAGACATTATCTATGAAGAAAATAATCGCCTGGGCAGCCACATTGAGCGGGTGTTGAACATTGCCCGTATTGAAAAGGATGATTTTAAACTCGATATTGATACGGTTGATATTAATGAACTGATAACAGATGTGCTGGATAGCATGTCGCTCAAGCTGCAAAAGCACGATGCCCAGGTAAGCTTGCAGCTGGACGCCACCCATGCTTTTATTAAGGCAGATGAGCTGCATTTTTCAAATGTGCTGTATAACCTGATTGATAACGCCATCAAATACAGCAGCGGCCAGCCGGAAATTACCATTAGTACGCTCAATAAGAACGAATACCTGTTGTTGCGCGTGGCCGATAAAGGTATTGGCATGACCCGCGACCAGCAAAGCAAAATATTTGAGCAATTTTATCGCGTTCCTACTGGCAACCTGCACGATGTAAAAGGCTTTGGCCTGGGCCTTAGTTATGTAAACACCATTGTAAACCGTTTGGGGGGCAGCATCAGCGTAAAATCTGAAAAAGACAAAGGCTCGGAGTTTGAGCTGAAATTTAAAACCGCCTGACACTATACTACATGAAAAAAATTTTATTGGTTGAAGATGATCCCAACCTGGGTATGCTCTTGCAGGATTATCTGCAGCTGAAAGGTAAATTTGATGTAGTACTGTGCAAGGATGGTGATGAAGGGCTGCAACAGTTTACCAAAGCCGGCTTTGATTTGGTTATACTGGACGTGATGATGCCCAAAAAGGACGGCTTTACGCTGGGCAAGGAAATCAGAAAAATGAACCAGCAGGTACCTATCATTTTTGCCACGGCCAAGGCCATGATTGAAGATAAAACCCAGGCATTTACCCTGGGAGGTGATGATTATATCACCAAACCTTTCCGTATTGAGGAACTGCTGCTGCGCATCAATGCCTTGCTTAAACGTGTAACCGGTGATGCTCAGCCGGCAGAAACAAAGCCTACCAGGTTTCATATCGGTAAATATGAATTTGATTATACCACACAGCTGATAACGCTGCCCTCCACAGGTGCGCATCAAAAGCTTTCTACCAAGGAGGCCGAACTGCTGCGCCTGCTATGTTTGCGCAAAAACGAAGTGCTTACCCGCGAAGAAGCCCTCATTAACATCTGGC
>CAXTAP010000190.1:0-2559 GCA_964241965.1 uncultured Mucilaginibacter sp. | reverse complement strand
ATTCCTCTACGCCCCAAAAGCAACCGCCGGCTAAAATAGCTTTTTCAGTACTCATCTCTCTTTATTTATTATGTTCACAAAACTAATCCATTTACAGTCATCTGTAAACAGCCTGCAACTGTGTATTGTAAAAAAAATACTGGCAATTTGTTTTGCAAATCAGGCTGACCCGGCTTAATAAATCAATTAAAACTGCTTGTGCAATGTAGCTGGCAGCAGGTTGTATTGAAAATCAAATCTTCTCTGCAATAATCAAATCATCGTTGTTAAAATTTATTGTAATAAAGCCATCAGCTATTGCTTCAAACGTTTTGCTGCCAGCGGGCAGCAGGTTTTCATAAATTAAATCTTCGGGCGGGTTAAGCATCTGTATCAAGCTACCTGCAGGCTTCCATTTTTGAAAACCGGATTTTACAGCATAAATTTTTTGCTGCTGATAAAAAATAACCAGGTTAACATGATTAAAGAACGGCAGGTAATCGGCTAACATGAATTCGTCTGTAACAATATTTACGGCGGGGTAGCCCTGATTTATCAAATAGCTTAAACCGCTTTGCAGCTGCAAGCCGGGTTCCGTGTAAATAAGCCGCAGGTTTGCCTGGGTAGTAGGGTTGTAAGGCTGGTTGGTAAGCAGCCCATCTACATATATGCCGCCGGCCATCAGCTGCAAGGCCGTTAGGGTATTGGCTATCAGGGTGGGGCTCCATTCCAGCAGCTGACCCAGCCAGTCGGCGTCAAAACCGTTTAAGCCCAGTACCAGAAGTGCAGGCTCCTGCTTTTCGCGTACAATGTGGTGGGATGACATGCCGGGCAGCAATATCCCAATAATTTTAATGCCGGCCAATAAAATCAGATATTTGCAGCGAAATCATGAACACACCTGCCGCCCAGCCCACGTTTGCCTTACTGGTGCATACCTGCGACAGGTATCAGTTTCTGTATGCGGGCTTTGATTATAGCTTCAGCCAGCACTGGGATTTTTCGGTTCCGTGCCGGTACTACTTCGCTACGGAAACAGCAGAGGCAAAGGTGACGGGTTTTGAAACTGTTAAATCAGGCAGGGGCGAATGGGCCGACCGGCTGGCTTATCTGCTTACCCATGTAATCAAAGAGGATTATATTATTTATTTTCAGGAAGATATGTGGCTGAACAAGCCGGTAAACAGCAAATTCTTTACGCAGTTGTTTGCCATGGCCGCGGCGCATCAATGGCAGCAGGTAAAGCTCACCAGTTCTGATGCGTACATTACCCGTGCAACAGGCAGCAGCATTGAAGGCTTCACGGTAGGCCTGCTGGATAATGAGCGCTCCGGCTTTTTAATGTCGCACCAGATAACGCTGTGGAAGCGCGAATTTTTGCTGGCACAGCTGCATAAGGGCGAGCATCCCTGGCGCAACGAGCGCAAAGGCACCCGGCGGCTTAAAAAGCTGAACCCCGCCATCTACCAGATTGATTATTTTGCAGAAAACGGGCAGCCCGAAATTAACAGTAATACTGAACCTGCAGCGCGCAGTGAGTACCAAACGGTATCTGTAAACAGTATGCTGAGCGCTAACGTACTGCCCTTTATTGAGCTATGGATGGCTGGCAGCAGTAACCAGCAGGATTATGCCCGCCGGCTGCTGAGGCATTACCAGCATCGGCTTACACATGATGGTTTGCCCAAACCCCGTAAGCAGGATGTTTTCAAGAAGCTCAAAAACTGGATTACCGGAAAGCAGTAGGCAGCTTTAATATACCTTACGGTAAAATGCTTTTACTGCCTCCGCAGGATGGAGCGATAGATTGATAGCCGAAGAAACGGCAATGCCATACACACCAGTTTGCAGCAATGGTTCAACATCATCGGGCCGGATGCCGCCCGCAGCTATTACCGGTAAATCAACAGGATGTTTTTCCAGAGCACGGTAGCCGCCAAAACCAACGGATTTACCATCGGCCTTTGCTGCATTGAAAGGGCCGTAACCGCAGTAATCGGCCAGGCCGGCCTTTTGCAGGGCCAGTACCTGCTCAACGGTATGGGCCGATGCTCCTAATGTTTTGTCCTCGCCGATTTGCTGCCTGATATAGGTTAAATCTATATCATTACCTTCCATATACACACCTTGCACATCTGCCTGATCTAATAAGCGATAATGCTGCGTTACAATCAGCGTTGCGCCCCAGTCATCACAAATGGCTGCAATGTGGTTGAGTTCCGTTATCATGGCTTCCTCATTTTTGGTAAAGCAGCGGTATTGTATCCAGTTGGCGCCCGCCTCACAGGCCGTTTGCACCTGCTCAGGGTGACTGCGCTCCGGCAAATCCTGCGTGATATAATGAAAACGAGAGATATACTTTTTCATGTATAGAAAATCCGGCAAGTTATAGGATCAAAAGTACCGGAAGTTTGAAGGTACAAAATTTTCATGGGGACAATACCGAAGGACGAAAAACATAACAGGCTACCGGCTCATTAATGAACCGGTAGTTGTAACTATAACCAACAAAACCCCTGCTTACAAGGGGTTTTGTTGGTTTCAACATGTTATGGATTCGCAGCCTTCCAATATTCGAAT
>CAXTAP010000189.1:0-2629 GCA_964241965.1 uncultured Mucilaginibacter sp. | reverse complement strand
AATACCAACCCGATGTTTAAATCGAACCAGGCGCTGCACGAGGCTATGGGTTATATTCTGAGCATGGGCTTTGTATTTAAAGCCAAGCCCGAAGCATTTGCCAGCTCTTACTGCGCCAACAAAATAGTGCAGTAGCCGGCTTATATATGTAACTGCCCTATTGTGGCATATGGCAAACCTTTAGCAGGCTGGCAGGTTTAATCTGCATGAAATCGTACAACTTCAGGTGGGAACAGTCCATGCCGATTAGTTTAGATACAGCCTGGGATTTTTTCTCTTCTCCGCTCAATCTGGCTAAAATTACGCCTAAAGACATGAAGTTTGTAGTTACCTCTGACTACACAGCTGAAACCAAGATGTACGCGGGCATGATTATTACCTACAAGGTATCGCCGCTGCTGGGCGTAAAGCTGAACTGGATGACTGAAATTACCCATGTGCAGGATCATCAATACTTTGTAGATGAGCAGCGCTTCGGCCCATACGCGCTATGGCACCATCAGCATCACTTTAAAGAGATTACCGGCGGTGTGCTGATGACAGATATTTTGGACTACGCCATTCCTTACAGCTTAATCGGCCGGCTATCCAACAGGCTGTTTGTGGGCAGGCAGATTGAAAAGATATTCGCTTACCGCAACCAGGCCATCATTGATATGTTCGGTGCGTATAAAGGATAGCATCCGGCTGCCTCATCATTTTTCCGCTTCATGCAATAACACTGCCATCAGGTCTTACCACCTTACGTTAACTTTGATAAAGGCAATCAGGTCATCGGCCATTTGCTGATCGTCCTTTACCCGCGGGTGGCCGTAGCCGCTTTTGGGCTTAAAAAAATGAATAAGCATTTTACGGTCATGCAAACCGGTAACCGCCTGCCTGACGTATCCCGGCCAGGGCGAACCGGGCAGCACAGCGCTCATATCGCCCAATGTGCAAATAATGGCTGCCAAAGGATACTTACGCCTGATGGTACGGAAAAAACGCTGATAAGCCCTGATAAAGAAAGCGGCATCGGGCTTCTGCGTTCCGAACCTGGCCCTGAAAAAATCATTTTCGGGGTGGGCAGAGATAGAGGCATCATTTTCCCCCAGATCAATAACTACCACCTGCGGCTTATAGCTGGTAAAATTCCACTTGCTGGCGGAGTCGGCCGGGTTCAGCCGGTCGTACATTTCAGGCATAATGAACGAGCCATAGCTTACCGTCAGCCCGATGCCGCTGCGTGCAGTGCACATGTAGGCCGCATTAAAGTAGCGGGCAGTGATGGCAGCATAACTCAGGTAATTGTTTTCATACTGGCCCTCGTTAGAGTCACCGCCGGTTACATTATCTTCGTTGGCATAGCCGCAGGTGATGGAATTACCATAAAACTCTATTTTGCGGCCGGGGAGGATCGGAGGCGCCAACAGCTTTCCGCCTCCGGCAAGCCGGAACCCATAAAACAGGGTTTTGCCGTGCTCCCACTCTGTGCGTTTAAATAATTGCAGCTTATGCTTACCAGCAGGCAGGTTTTGAGCCAGCGTGTACAGCTGCTTTGTGGTGCCTACCTGAATTCTGGCAAGCGGACGGTTGTCAACAATAATCTGATAAAAATTTTCGCCCTTGCCATCCTGCAGCAAGGCGCTGATGCCGGAGCCCGAAAAGTTAATAGTGGCAGCAGTGCCCGACCAGTAAAAAATGTAAGCTGAAGTATCTGATTTATCTATCCGGCCTTCATAGCGGATGCGGGGATCGTTATATTTTACAAAAACTGTGTTTTGCGCCCGCAGGCAATTACAGGCTGCCAACAAGATGATGAATGATAATATGCTTTTCATGCGTAGGTAAGTACGGTTACGCGGCTAAAAATGTTTAGCAGGGCAGCAGGTTAATTTGAATAGGTACTGCGTACCTTAACGGCTATCTCATAATCATCAGCCAGCCGGATATCTTTGGTAAACCCTCCTTCAGGTCAATCAAATAATAATAAGTGCCGGGCGGCAGCAGGCCGGCATTATAGGTGCCGTTCCAGGGTTTAGGGTAGCCAATGCTTTGGTACACCTGTTGCCCGTAACGGTTGTAAACGCTTATAACGGCGCCGGGGTAACTGTTAATGTTGGTAATCTCCCAAAAGTCATTTAACCCATCATTGTTGGGGGTAAAAGTGTTGGGTATGGTGAGCTTTTTATAAACCCGCACAAAAACAGCATCGGTGCTTTCTCCGCAATTAACATTTGAAATTACGTGCAGGGTATAAGTGATATTATCAGGCGAAGTAGTAACCGGAGTGAGGGACGACGGGTCGCTGAGGTAGGCTGATGGTGTCCAGTAGGTCGTAATCTGGTCGCCCTGTGCTTTGCCCTGGAGCTGCACTCCCTGGCCCTCATATGCAGTTAAATCCGGCCCGGCATTAGCTGCCGGTTTTCTGTTTACCGTAACAGTGAGCGAAGCCGAGGGGGCAATCTCCGGGCAGCCGTCATTACTTACTGATACTGTATAGCGGGTGGTTACTGCAGGGCTGGCCACCGGGCTGGCAATATCATCATGATCAAGGCCGGCAGAGGGCGACCATTTGAAATGCGTGGCATTAGTGCTTTGTATTGAAAGCTGTGCAGCATCACCCTGGCAGATAGCTATATCTGGCATC
>CAXTAP010000188.1:0-2648 GCA_964241965.1 uncultured Mucilaginibacter sp. | reverse complement strand
TATATTGTACCGGCTTATTATATTCTGGCTATGGCCGAGGCCTCGTCCAATCTGGCGCGTTATGATGGCGTGCACTATGGCTACCGCAGTCCGCAGGCTACCGATTTGATGAGCACTTATAAAAAATCGCGCTCCGAAGGCTTTGGCAAAGAGGTAAAACGGCGCATTATGCTGGGTACCTTTGTACTAAGTGCAGGTTATTATGATGCCTATTATGCCAAGGCGCAAAAAATACGTCGCCTGATTAAGGAGGAAACGGACCATTTGCTTACGCAGTATAATTTTATTGTGCTGCCCACGGCGCCTGAAGTAGCTTTTGAACTGAGCCAGACAGAACGGGACCCGGTAAGTACTTACCTGGCTGATATTTATACCGTGCAGGCTTCGCTGGCCGGCATTCCGGCTATTTCTTTGCCGGCAGGTACTGGGAAACAAAATTTACCGTTAAGCGTACAAGTGCTCGGACACCGATTTGGAGAGCAGGAGCTGTTAAATTTTTCGAAATATTCTTCAAAATTAATTTGAAGTTAATATATTAGAACTGAGATTGTGAAGTGTTGTATTGATTAAACCCTTAAGCTATAGAATGAAGAGATTTTTTACCATTATTGCATGCCTTTGCGCAGCGCAATTCAGTAAAGCTGCAGCCCCGGCTACTTTTACTAAAGGCCCCGGCGATTCAATTCTTATTTTGCAAAAGCCAAGCCGTTTTAGCCTGATACCGCTGCAAAGCCTGCATGCCGATTATGCGGCACAGCCGGTGGTAACTCAATTGCGTTTAAATGCTTACGAAAACTCTGTTTTTAAACACAGGCTTGATTCTGTGGCTAAAGATGTGCAGTTAGATTACAACGAGTTTGTGCAAACGTATATTGATAGCTATACTTCTTCCAATCGTCGGGATGAAGTGAGCCAGATTATCGGATTGTCTAAATATTACTTCCCGATTTACGAAAAGGCGTTCCGCGATGCCGGTATTCCTGAAGAAATCAAATACCTGTCTATTGTGGAGTCGGCTTTAAACCCCAATGCGGTGTCGAGGGTAGGGGCTACCGGTCCGTGGCAGTTTATGTTTTCTACCGCCAAAAGTTACGGATTGAACATGAACAATTATGTAGACGAACGCCGCGACCCTATACAGGCCAGCTATGCTGCAGCTGCTTATATTAAAGATGCTTACCAGGAATTTGGCGACTGGCTGCTGGCCATTGCCTCTTACAATTGCGGTACCAATGCAGTAGCCCGCGCTATTGAAAAAGCCAACTCGCTGGATTATTGGGATGTTCGTCCCTTCCTGCCAGCCGAAACCCGTAACTATGTACCGGCCTACATCGCTGTGGCTTATGTAATGAATTATTATAACAAGCACAACATCACGCCGCGCGGCTCAAGTTTAGCCGTTAATACCGATACCGTACTGGTGAACAAGTTTGTATCGCTGCCCGATTTGGCCCGTGTACTAAATATTGATTACGGACAATTATCATTATTGAACCCTGCTTATAAACTGCACGTTATCAATGGTACGCCTGCTGCTCCGCGTCGTGTTATATTACCGCAATTAGGAAAAGATAAGTTTGCTGCCTTGTACGATGCTTTAAATTCAGACAAGGTAAATGCCCCGATAGGCAGAGTTTATGCCGAGCAGAATGAAACTACCATAGCACAAAGTTCAACAGTGCCTCAGATGCCCAGCTTTCACAAAATTAAAAAAGGCGAAACTTTAAGCAGTATTGCTGATGACTTTGGCATTGAAGTAAATGACCTTATTCAATGGAACCATTTGCACAACGGTAAAGCCATTCCGGGCCAAACCCTGAAGGTGAGCGCTGAGCAAAGCAGTGCAGCGGTGCAAAAGCCTGCACCAACCGGTAAAAACATGATTACTTACCAATTACCACAAAATAATTCAGCAGCAACAGCTAAGCTGTAAGCTATTTATACATAAGTTTTCTTTGTCTTGTGCAAACAAGCACTTATGAGAAATCTTCGTTGCCCGTTTATAAAGCAGCGAAGATTTCTCATTTTTATTTTAAGCGGATGCTGAAATATATTTACCCACGGCTAAAAAGAATTGTACTTTTGAGCGCCTGAATTATTGAGAGATGAAAAAAACTAACCGTAAACTGGATGCCCTGAACTACCATGCCCAGGGCCGCCCGGGTAAAATACAGGTAGTTCCGACCAAGCCTACCAATTCCCAACGCGACCTTACCATGGCCTACTCTCCGGGAGTAGCTGAGCCTTGCCTGCGTATAGCTGAAAATAAGGAGGATGTTTATAAGTATACGGCAAAAGGTAACCTGGTAGCGGTAATCAGCAACGGTACGGCTGTTTTGGGTTTGGGCAACATTGGCCCCGAAGCCAGTAAGCCGGTAATGGAAGGCAAAGGCCTGCTGTTTAAAATTTACGCGGATATAGATGTATTCGACCTCGAACTGAACGCCACTAGCGTAGACGAGTTTGTAACCATTGTAAAAGCCCTGGAGCCTACCTTTGGCGGAATTAACCTCGAAGATATTTCAGCGCCCACTTGTTTTGAAATTGAGCGCCGCCTGAAAGCTGAAATGAATATCCCCGTAATGCACGATGACCAGCACGGTACAGCCATCATTTCAGGCGCTGCCCTGCTGAACGCCTGCGAAATA
>CAXTAP010000187.1:1614-2693 GCA_964241965.1 uncultured Mucilaginibacter sp. | reverse complement strand
CCGGCAGCGTTTTTACCGCCCGCCGTAGCAAAGAAAGGCTGACCGCCTCCCCCGCCCTGTATCTCTCTGGCCAGTTCGCGCACAATGGCGCCGGCGTTCAGGTTTTTTTCCTTAACCAGGTTTTCCGCAATCATCACCGTAAGGCCGGGCTTGCCCTCCACCTCGGTGCCTAATACCAGAAACAGGTTGCTTACGATATCCTTAAGCTGATAGGCTAAGTTTTTTACCGCATCCGCATTGGGCAGGTCCACTTTGGCGGCAATGTAATGAATACCGTTAATATCCTCAGCCTGCCGGGCCAGTTCGTGCTTTAAACCTGCGGCCTTTTCCTGGATGCCTTTTTCAGCTTCCTTTTTCAGCCTGGCGTTTTCTTCCAGCAGGGTTTCTACGCTTTTTGATATATCCTTCGGGTTTTTCAGCAATTCCTTAAGCTGCTGCACCAGCTGATCCTGCTGTATTATATATTGCTCAGCTGCAATGCCGGTGATAGCCTCAATGCGGCGCACGCCTGCTGCAACGGCGCTCTCGGCCACAATTTTAAAATAACCGATCTGCCCGGTAGCCTGTACATGCGTACCGCCGCAAAGCTCCCTGGAGAAGGTTTCATCAAAAGTGATGACCCGTACATAATCACCGTACTTCTCGCCGAACAGGGCCGTAACTCCGCTGCTGACAGCTTCCTGATAAGGTACATTGCGCTGCTCAACGAGGCCGATGTTTTCGCGCACCTTCCGGTTCACGATAGCCTCTATCTGCGCCAGCTCGGCATCGGTAACTTTGGCGAAGTGCGAAAAATCGAACCGCAGATAATCCGCATTAACCAGCGACCCTTTCTGGTTAACGTGGCTGCCCAGCACCTGTTTCATGGCGGCATGAAGTAAATGGGTAGCCGTGTGGTTGCTTTCCGTGCGGTTGCGCCTGGCGGCATCTACGATGGCGGTGAGGGCATCCTCAATATCCTGCGGCAGCGTATCGGTAAAATGCACAATCAGGCCGTTCTCCTTTTTGGTATCGGTTACGGCAACAATCTCCCCGTCGGGGAATACCAGTTCGCCGGTATCGCCCACCTGTCCGCCGCT
>CAXTAP010000187.1:0-1514 GCA_964241965.1 uncultured Mucilaginibacter sp. | reverse complement strand
ATCTACAGACCAGCCGATCTCACGAGCCATCAGTTCTGTCAAATCAATAGGAAAACCATAAGTGTCTTGCAATACGAAAGCATCGTAACCAGAGAATGCTTGGTGACTACTAAATTTGCTGTCTTTACTCTCTGCAAATTGCTTAAATCTACTTTGCTCTTCGACAGTTTGCTTAAATTTATTGATACCATTTGCTAAAGTGCGTAAAAAAGTATTCTCTTCTTCCAATACAACCCGTTGCACAAACTCCCTCTGCTCCCACAACTCATTAAACACGCCTTCAAACTGCCCGGCCAATAAGGGCACCAGTTGATTCAAAAACGGCTCCTTAAAGTTTAAATACTGATAAGCATATCGCACCGCCCTGCGCAATATGCGGCGGATCACATACCCGGCCTTATTATTGCCCGGCAGCTGCCCGTCGGCCACGGCAAAGCTGATGGCGCGGATATGATCGGCCATTACCCGCATGGCAATATCGGTTCGTTCCGCTGCACCATAAGCTATACCCGATTTATCTGCAATAAACTCAATGAGCGGCATAAAAACATCCGTATCATAGTTGGAGGTTTTGCCCTGCAGCACCCGCACCAGGCGCTCAAAGCCCATGCCGGTGTCCACGTGGCGGGCGGGCAGCGGCTGCAGCGAGCCATCCTTCAGGCGGTTAAACTGCATAAACACAATGTTCCAAATCTCAATTACCTGGTCGTCATCGCCGTTTACCAGCGTCCGGCCATCCACGGCGGCTATCTGCTCATCGGTACGGCCGTCGTAATGTATTTCCGAGCAGGGGCCGCAGGGGCCAGTTTCGCCCATCTCCCAAAAATTATCCCTCTTGCTGCCGGGCAAAATATGGCTTTCATCGATATACTGTTTCCAGTAATCCCAGGCTTCCTGGTCCTTCTGCAAACCTTCCCTTTCATCGCCCTCAAAAACGGTGACATACAGGCGGCTCTTATCTATCCGGTAAACCCCGGTCAGCAGTTCCCAGCTCCAGGCAATGGCCTCCTTTTTAAAGTAATCGCCAAAGCTCCAGTTGCCCAGCATTTCAAACATGGTATGGTGGTAGGTATCTACGCCTACTTCCTCTAAATCGTTATGCTTGCCCGATACCCGCAGGCAGCGCTGCGTATCGGCCACGCGCGGAAATCTGGGCGCTGCCTCGCCTAAAAAGATGTTTTTGAACTGGTTCATCCCAGCGTTGGTGAACATCAGCGTAGGGTCGTTCTTCACCACAATGGGCGCTGAGGGCACAATTTCGTGGCCTTTGGAAGCAAAAAAATCAAGGAAAGCCTGGCGTATTTCTTGAGCAGTCATGGTTTGTCAATAAGTGCGCAAAGATAAGGTTTTGCCCGGTCAATTTCAGGCCGGCGGGCAGCTTGTCTGTTTTGCGTCCGTTGCCGCCGGCATGTTTATCAGTATTACAAACCGGCAGATACAGCACCTGACCGGCAAGGCGCTGACACGATGCTGTCAGTGTTCATGAACGTTCATGAACGTTCACGGGTGTTCAC
>CAXTAP010000186.1:0-2860 GCA_964241965.1 uncultured Mucilaginibacter sp. | reverse complement strand
CCCTCACCCGATAATACCACCTGGCCAACTGTTAGGCCTTCGGGGGCAATCATATATCTTTTCTCACCATCAGCATAAGTGAGCAGCGCTATACGGGCCGAACGGTTAGGATCGTACTCAATAGTGCTTACCTTTGCCGGGATATTAAATTTATTACGCTTGAAATCAATAATACGGTACGATTTTTTATGACCGCCGCCCAGGTAACGCATGGTCATTTTACCGGTATTGTTACGTCCGCCTGATTTTTTGATGGATACAACCAATGATTTTTCAGGAACATTGGTGGTAACGTCAGAGTAATCGGCTCCTACCCGGAAACGGGTACCCGGGGTTACCGGTTTAAATCTTTTAACTGCCATTTCTCTTTTTATATTGTGCTATAAAAATCAATTGTTTCGCCATCCTTCAACGTAATAATCGCCTTTTTATAAGTAGCGGCACGGCCAGATACCATACCTCCCTTAGTGTTGCGGCTTTTCAGTTTACCGGAATATTTCATGGTGTTTACCGCCTTTACGGTAACGCCGTACATTTGCTCAACTGCTGTTTTAATCTGAATCTTGTTAGCCCTGTGGTCAACCTTAAAGGCATAACGGTTCAGTTTTTCAGTAAGCTGGGCTACTTTTTCAGTAAGTAAAGGTTTCTTTAAAATTTCCATAATTACTTAGCAAACGCTTCCTCCAGAGTTTTAACAGAACCTGCAGTTAACAGCAACTTGCCGGCGTTCAGCACGTCGTACGTATTCAGCTGGTCGGCAGTAATAACCTTAGCCTTTTTCAGATTTCTGCTTGATAAATAAATATTGCTGTTGGCAGCAGGCAGCACCAGCAGCGTTTTTTCAGTACCCACGTTTAAGTCGGTAATTAACTTGGCGTAGTTCTTGGTTTTGATGCTGTCGAAGCTGAAATCCTCCAGTACCACAATGCTGTTGTCCTGCGCTTTGTAAGACAGGGCCGACTTGCGCGCCAGCTGCTTCAGTTTCTTATTCAGCTTAAAGCTGTAGTCGCGCGGCTGCGGGCCAAATACGCGGCCGCCGCCGTTGAACAGAGGCGATTTGATGCTGCCTGCACGGGCGCCGCCTGTTCCTTTTTGTTTATGTAATTTGCGGGTTGAACCTGCAATCTCGTTACGCTCTTTTGCTTTGTGAGTACCCTGGCGCTGATTAGCTAAAAACTGCTTAACATCAAGGTAAATAGCATGATCGTTGGGCTCGATACCGAAAACCGCATCAGGAAGCTGCACCTTGGCACCTGTCTCTTGTCCTGATACATTTAATACATTAACTTCCATCTTATTTATCAACGATTACGAATGAACCCTTAGCTCCCGGAATGGAACCTTTAACTACCAGCAGGTTTTGCTCATTAAATACCTTAACCACTTCGAGGTTTTGAACCTTAACGCGGCTGTTACCGGTTTGGCCGGCCATACGCATACCCTTAAATACACGTGAAGGCCATGATGAAGCGCCCAATGAACCAGGCGCACGCAAACGGTTATGCTGGCCGTGAGTTTGCATACCCACACCGCCAAAACCATGGCGCTTTACCACACCCTGAAAACCCTTACCCTTGGAGGTGCCAACCACATCCACAAAATCTCCGGCGGCAAAAATCTCCACGGTAACAGTGTCACCTAAGTTTTTTTCATCCTCGAAAGTTTTGAATTCAACCAGTTTGCGCTTGGGCGTAGTACCGGCTTTCTGGAAATGGCCTTTTAAGGGAGCAGTAGTGTTTTTTTCCTTTTTTTCATCAAACGCTAACTGAATAGCAGCGTAGCCGTCTGTATCAACAGACTTTACGTGTGTTACCACACAGGGGCCAGCCTCGATTACCGTGCAGGGAATGTTTTTTCCTGCCTCATCGAAAATGCTGGTCATTCCTACCTTTTTACCAATAATTCCTGACATTTTCTTAATTTATTTGTTTGCCCATCGAAGCAGTAGGGCTTCGTTCAAGGCATTTTTCCCGGTTTAAGGGAGGGCAAAGATAGAAATTCCACACTAATTTTCAAATAGTTAAGAAATTATTTTTTAATAAATTATAAGCCCCTTTTTCACTGTATCTGCTCCCAACTCCGCAGCACTGGCTGTTCTGCAGGCTCGGTAACCGGGCCGGTCGGCCTGCATCAATTAATTCTCAGTATTAAATCTTTCTTATAGTATGGTTTAATACAGCCCTCAGCAAAATATTTATACTGTGCCCGGTTAATCAGATTACTAAACCTGGGGCCGCTGCCCAATATTTGATTTAAAAATGATACTACTCAAAAAATACTTTGTTAACATTGGCGCATATTTTTGCTAAGCCACCCAGCCAATGACAAAACTCTCTGACAGGAACGCCTATCTATACACCATTACCTTAATTGCAGTTACCTTTTTCATCCGCCTTTACATTGCTGCTTACACTGGTTTGGGCATCGGCGAGTCATACTATTTCCGCGGAGCGCTGCACCTTGATTTAAGTTACTTTGATCAGCCCCCCCTGTTTTTCTGGCTGGGGGCCTTAAGTATTAAGGTGCTGGGGTTAACCAATCTGGGCCTGAGGTTTCCGTCAGTACTATTGTTTGCAGGCACAAGCTGGCTGCTGTTTTTGGTGACCCAACTGCTCTTTAACGTAAGGGCAGGTTTCTGGGCAGTGCTGCTCATTAACCTGAGCGCTGTGTTCACCATCCCGATTGCCTGCTGGTTTCAGCCTGATGCGCCGTTAATGTTCTTCTGGATGCTGAGCACCTATTTTATTGTAAAGCTGATGCTGCTGCCGGGCGGTGAGGCTGCCGGCTGGCATACCCGTCACGTTTATGCGCTGTGGGTACTCATTGGTATCTGCATGGGTTTGGATACGCTGAGCAAGTA
>CAXTAP010000185.1:0-2908 GCA_964241965.1 uncultured Mucilaginibacter sp. | reverse complement strand
GTTACTTTTTAAATAATACCGCCTGTATTTCCTTTCGCTCATTAAAGCAGGCGCCCGCCGTAAATATGATGAGCAGCCCGTTGCCGATAAAAATATTGCGGTTGAATATACTGAATGATAAATACACCAGCGCCAGCGAAATGACAATATAGGCTAAACACTTTTTTAAATGGTAAGGTATAGGATAATTTTTTTGCCCCCAAAGGTATGATAGCACCATCATGGCGGCATAGGCAATCAGAGACACCCAGGCCGAAGCCATATAACTGTACCGGGGAATAAAAATCCAGTTCAATGCAATAGTCAGCACAGCGCCTATGCCGGAAATATACAGGCCATATTTGGTTTGATCGGATAACTTGTACCAGACCGACAGATTCATGTAGATGCCCAAGCTGACATAGCCGAAAAGCAGTAAGGGGACAACACTTAAACCAGACCAGTATTGTGCCTGCTGCGCTGCTGTGCCGCCGCGAACAAAGTATTTCAGGATTTCAATGTTAGCTACAATGGCTACAAAAATTATTGATACGGCAATTACAAAATAGTTCATGATGCGGGCATAGGTCTGCGGGGCATTTTTATTTTTAGCATGACTAAAAAAGAAAGGCTCTGCACCCAGCCTGAATGCCTGTACAAAAAGACTTAAAAATAAAGATATTTTTGCGCAAGCACCATAAATACCAACCTGCTGTGCACTTGTACTTGCCGGAAGAATTTTATCCAGCATTATCTTATCAATATTCTCATTAATGATGTAAGAAATATTTGCAACAAGGATTGGCCAGCTGTAAAGCAGCATTTCTGCAAACAAGCTTATGTCAAAAATAAACTTAACCTGAAATATTTCCGGCAGCAGCATTACAAATGTCAGTAAACTGGCAACAAGGTTCGATAAAAAAACATACCCAACCCAATGCGGCCGGTACCATCCAGCCATCCAGTTAGCACCCGGTAAATGGTGATGTATAATAAAGGTTACGCCGAACAGGAAAAATAAGTTAAGGCCAAAAACTATTATGATATTCAGAAATTTTATAACTGAGTAACGCATGGGCCGCCCGTTAGCACGAACTTTAGCAAACGGTACTGCGCATAATGCATCTGCAATAAGAATATAAATAAAGAACCGTACGTATAAATGATAATCCTGCACAGTATCAATTGAACCGCCTTTAAGCCACTGAGCAATATTTTGGGTGAAAAAGAATGTACTGAGGAAAAATAGGCCGCAAAGCGATAATACTATTACAAAAGAACTGCTATAAACCCTGTCCTTGCTGTTTTCGTATTTATTAAGATAACGGAAAAAAGTGGTTTCCATACCAAAAGACAGCAATGCACTGAGCAGTGAAGCCCAGCTATACATCTTGGTGAATATTCCATAAACTTTAACGGATAGGCTATGCACCAATATAGGCGTAAGTACAAAATATAATGAACGCGATATAATGGTACTTAACCCGTAAACGGCTGTTTGCCCGGCAAATTTTTTAGCGGTTGACAAAGGATATTCCTGGTTTTAACAATGATTGATAAGGCAGGCAGTTTACTTCCTGACAACCTCAAAGTTTCTGTAATTTTTAATGTCGCCTTCATGGCTTTCTATGCCGGTAACCTGTGCGTGTTCGGGGCCTTCGCGGCACCACGCTAAAAACATTTTCATAAATGCAGGCTCAGCTTCGGCTTCAATATATACGCCGCCGTCGGCATCATTCCTCACCATGCCCTTAACGCCCAGCTGGTCGGCCACGGCCTTGGTTGAGGCGCGGTAAAATACACCCTGCACCTTACCCTGTACCCTGATATTTAAGTGTTGAATCATGCTGCTGTATAAACAGCAAAAGTAATTAATTTATAACCCTGTGCATTGATTAAATTAAGCGCCTTACTGTGGTTTCGGGCGTTAAAGCTAAATCGTTTAGCCCGGTAAGTAAATTAAGGCCGGGAGTTTTACCTTCGCTGATGCTGCCAAACCTATCGTCCACCCCTAAAAATTCGGCGCCGCTAAGCGTACTCCATTCTATCAGCTGCTTTAAACCTATGGCCGGGAAATTTTGCTGCAGGGTAACCATTTCACTGAGAATGCAAAGCTTACTGTTGGAGGCCAAGCTGTCGGTGCCTAAACTTATATTAAAACCCATGTTTAAAAACAAGTCGGCCTTGGGCAGTTTACTTTCAATATACTGGTTAGCATTGGGGCAGAAGCACCAGTTGATTTTACGGTCAAAACGCTTTACAAAATAAATATCCTTCAGGTTGGTACAGGTGTTATGAACCAGCAGGACTTTTTGCTTGTTGCTCAGCAATGGCAGTACCGACTGGAGCGAATTGCGGGCCTGGGGCTTAAAGTAGCTGATATCCATGCCCAAATGCTCATACAAGTCATTAAAGCTGCCCAGCTTGTAACGGTAAAATTTGTTTTCATCATCACATTCCTGGTTGTGCATGGTCAGCAGGTTTTCGTGGGTTTCGCAATAGTCCCTGATGAGCCGGAACAGCTCCTTGGAAACCGTATAGGGAGCGTGCGGCGCCATAGAAACCGGCAGCGGCCTGAATTGCTTTATCAGTTCCAGAGAATGGTTAAAGGCCGGCAATGCCCGCCCGGGCAAAAAACCCAGTACCTCCACAAAGGTATGGTAGTAAAGTTTACTCTTTATTTTTACCGGAATGGTAAGCGCGTTGTTGGAAACATCGCCTGCGGCAACAATACCGTTGGCGTACATTTCCTCGTCGGCCTGCAGGGCGGCATCAGTTATCTCGCTGTCGTCCGCATTTCTGCTGGCCAGTATAATTTTAATAAATTCTGCAAGCCCGGTGTTACGTGGTATTTTATGGCGCAGATGCGAAAGCTCTACATGGCAGTGTGTATTTATAAAACCCGGGCAGATAACACCGCTCAGAACTT
>CAXTAP010000184.1:0-2948 GCA_964241965.1 uncultured Mucilaginibacter sp. | reverse complement strand
GCTCGCGGGCGATTTCAATCTTTTCGGGAGTAGTTAACTGGCAGCCCGGTACCTGCTCGCCATCGCGCAGGGTGGTGTCAAATACATAAACGCGGTTCGGATCGTGTAACATATTTTCAGATTTGAGATAGGAGATTTGAAACAGGTAACATGCTTTGCAGCTGTTTCCTGCTGTGCGTCTCTCATCGTATTTAACTTTAAATTATTTATATTAATGAGTTAATAGGTGAGTCTGTATCAAATCTCACGTCTAAAAGCCCACCTTTATTTCACGGCTATAAATCTTAATCTTTTGTAATCAGCATACCATTGTCCGCCTTCGTTGTAAAGCGGTTCCAGTTCATCAGTTATTTCCCGCAGTATCTGATGCTGCTCCTGCTCATCAATACCGGTAAAGTAATTCCCGGCGAACATGGTAAGCCACTTGGCTACGCCCTGGTTCCCATCCTGCAGCAAGGTCTTCCGGTTGTAAAGCGCCGCATAGGTTACCGCAAAGCCATGCTGCTCCAGGCGGTGTGTATATTCACCCAGCGAGGGGAAGTAGAATGTCTCGATGTTTGCCTGTTTGTAATAACCATGCTTCAGTAGTACCTTGCGTGTTGCGCTCAGCATTTGCTCTACATTGCCCTTACCGCCCATCTCGGCTACAAAGCGGCCGCCGGGTTTCAGGCTATGATAAACGCCGCTTAGCAAATCATTCTGGTTAAGTATCCAGTGCAGGGTAGCGTTAGAGAATATGGCATCAAACGGTTCATTGAAGATTAACTTAGCAGCATCGCCCACTGTGAATGATATTTCAGGAAAATTTTCCTGAGCCTGTTTAATCATGCTTGGTGAGGCATCCAAACCTATTACTTCGGCACCGGTGCTTTGTATTTGCCGGGTCAGATGCCCGGTTCCGCAGCCCAAATCCAAAATGGTTTCACCCGGCCTGGCCGCCAGCTGCTCCAGCAAACTTTCGCCATATTGATAAACAAAGGCGTGATTCCGGTCATATAACTCAGCGTTCCATTTCATAATTTTTTAAATTTTGGCGCTTACACCGATTTTGATTAAGATTATGCTGATTTAGCACGAATAAATCATTCTTAAACCCCGTTAACTTTTTATTCTGCAAATTCTGGTTCAGATAGATACTCAAGTACTTTTTCCCCCATCGCCTTTGTGCCTAAAATTTTGCCCTGTGCTGTATGTGCATCAGCAATATCGCCGGTACGGTAGCCTTTTTTTAGTGTTTTGTCAATAGCGCCGGTAATGCGCCTGGCTTCGTTCTTCAGGCCAAAGCTGATATCGAGCATCAAGGCAACGGATAGGATGGAGGCCAGCGGATTGGCCTTGTCCTGCCCGGCAATGTCATGCGCCGAGCCATGAATGGGCTCAAAAAAGCCGGTTCCGTCACCAACGGAGGCGGAGGCCAGCATACCCATAGAGCCGGCAATCTGTGAAGCTTCATCAGTTAAAATGTCGCCAAACAGATTTGCTGTCAGCACCACATCAAATTTTTTTGGATTTTTTACCAGCTGCATGGCGGCGTTGTCAATAAACATGTGTTCCGTTTCTACATCGGGGTATTGCTTTGCCATGTCCTGTACAGTTTCCCTCCACAGGCGGGAAGATTCCAATACGTTGGCCTTATCTACCGAACAAAGCTTTTTACCGCGTGTGCGGGCCGCTTCAAAGGCCTTTTCAGCTATGCGCTGTACCTCATAACGGTGATAGATCATTAAATCGGAGGCTGTATTGCGGTCATCACTGCGCTGCTTCTCGCCAAAATAAACATCACCGGTCAGTTCACGAAAAAACAGGATATCTGTTCCGCGCAGCACCTCCGGTTTCAGGCTTGAGGCGTTCAGCAATTCATCAAAAAGCATAATGGGGCGTAGGTTGGCATACAAACCGAGTTCCTTACGGATTTTTAACAGGCCCTGCTCCGGCCTTACCTTAGCCGAGGGGTCGTTGTCGTACATAGCGTGGCCAACGGCACCAAACAAAATGGCATCGCTGCTTTTGGCCTTGGCCAGGGTTTCATCAGGCAGCGGGCTGCCGGTGGCTTCGATAGCTACATGGCCCATCAGCGCCTCATCATAAGTGAATTGATGGCCGTATGTTTCGGCAATGCGCTCTAATACAGCTTTACCCCATGTGGTTACTTCAGGGCCAATGCCATCACCGGGTATTATTAAAATGTGTTTTTGAATTGCCATATCTATTTCATGCGCCATTGTGAAGAACGAAGCAGCCAGCCCCTTACAAATATCCCCTATATGGAAAAATTTAAATTAAAAGATTTTAAGCCCTCCCTTCCGGGGAGGGTTTGGGTGGGGCTGCCTCATTTCTCGCAATGACATTACTGTTGTTTATCTGTTATTTTCAAACTCCTGTACCAGCTCTCTGTTGCTCAATATGTAATCAATATCATCATACCCGTTGGTGAGGCAGGCCTTTTTGTAGGGGTTGATATCAAAGTATTCCTCTTCACCGGTGGCCGCTATCCTGATGACCTGATTCACCAGGTCAATCTCTATTTCAGCATGATGGTCGGCAAAAACAGCATCAAAAACCTTTTTCAAAAAATCATCGCTCACCTGTACGGGCAGCAGGCCATTGTTCAGGGCGTTGCCCTTAAATATATCGGCAAAAAAGCTGCTTACCACAGCATCAAAACCATAATCGGCAATGGCCCAGGCCGCATGTTCGCGGCTGCTGCCGCAGCCAAAGTTTTTACCGGCTATCAGTATTTTACCGGAATAAGTTGGGTTGTTCAACACGAATTCTGTTTTAGGCTGGTCATTTTCATCAAACCGCCAGTCGCGAAACAGGTTATTGCCGAAACCATCGCGGGTGGTGGCCTTTAGAAACCTTGCCGGAATAATCTGATCCGTATCAATATTTTCAATCGGCAGCGGCACTACGCTGGTTTGTATATGTTTAAATATTTTGGTTGCCAT
>CAXTAP010000183.1:0-3160 GCA_964241965.1 uncultured Mucilaginibacter sp. | reverse complement strand
GCTAAGGGGTGTGATCCAATAGATTGATTACGGCCTGATGAAAGGCCGCCGGATCCTGGAGCGGGCCGCCGTGCGCTACGTTGGGCAGCACCACCAGCTTTGCCTGCGGTATAAGCCGGGCCATTTCCTCAAAATGTTCGGGCTTAATAAACTGTTCATACCGGCCGCAGGCAACTACGGTGGGCGCTTTGATGGTACGCAGCTCTGCCGGGGTGAGGCTGGGTTCGATGCTGTACATTTTGCCCAGCGATTTCTTTAATACGGCAAAGTTTCCGGGCGTTGGCGATAGTTTCTGGTAATTGGCCTGCGCCCTGGCCATAAAACGGGCGGCCAGCGTGGTATCAGCCGGTTCGTCGCGGTAGCCCAACAGGTTGTAATTGGTGCCGAACGTAAAGAGCTTATCTATACGTTCAGGATGCCGGATGGCCATAATCAGGCCGATGATGCCGCCGTCGCTCCACCCCACAATGGAGGCCTTGCTGAGCTTTAGGTAATTCATCAGCCCTAAAACGTCCGCTGTCATGAGGTCATAGCTCAGGGGCTCGCTGCCGGCAGAACTTCGCCCATGCCCCCGGCTGTCCACCACAATAACCTGATGCGTTTTCATCAGAAGCGGAACCTCAAAACCCCATTCGTCGGAGCTGGCGAACCCGCCATGCAGCAGAATAACAGGGTGGCTCCCCTTTTTATTAAATACGGCATAATATAATGGTATGTGGTTTACAGGCGCCAGGCCGCTTTGGTCGGCCCTGGGCATAGGCGGCGGCGCAGGCAGTGTATGCCACAGCGGTACGGCCGTTTGCGCTGAAGCGCCGGCGCTGCCGGCCAGCAGCATTAAAAGCAGCAGCCATGTTTTCATATTGCTTTCAACTTATGGTGTTCAAATTGTTTACGCAGCAAGGCATCAGGAAAAATGTTCTGTTGTTAAAGTTATTGATAATAATGCAGTTTCGCCAGGAGGCAGACAGCATTTTAAAATTATGGTGAATGGGTTTATCGTCTCCGCAGGGTCCTCTGCCGGGAGACGCTGCTGAGGAATTAAAAGGCTATTTCTTTGTAGAATGCGGCACAAACGGCTATATTGCCTGATAGATATTTTTTAGCGATTCATATGCGAATAGTTACACTTGAAGAACATATTTCTTTTCCGCAAATGGCTGACCGGATACCTAAGGAGAACATGGGCGGGTTTGGTCAGTCGGAAAGAATGCAGCAGCTTATACCCAAACTGGCCGACGTCACCGGGGAGCGTTTAAAATCAATGGATGAGAACGGCATTACGATGCAGGTACTTTCTGTAGATAGCTCGGGCGCAAATTTATTGGGTCCGCAGGAAGGCCCGGCTTTTGCTGCGCAATATAACAATCTGATTGCGCAGAGCATTGCGGGCTTTGAAAACCGGTTTGCGGCTTTTGCTCATTTGCCGATGACAGCCCCGCTCGCCGCAGCGGATGAACTGGAACGGGCGGCAAAGGAATACCAGTTCAAGGGCGCAATGATCCGGGGCCTGACACAAGGTCGGTTTTTAGACCATCAGCAGTTTGCGCCCATATTTGAACGCGCCGAAAAGCTGGACGTGCCTGTTTACCTTCACCCGGGCTTGCCGCCAAAGGGAGTAGCCGATATATATTATAGCGGCTTGCCTAACTACTCAGGTATGGCAGAAGCTTTGGCCTGTTACGGCTGGGGATGGCATTCGGAAACTGCATTGCATGTGCTGCGCCTGCTTTTTTCAGGTACTTTTGATCAATATCCTAAATTAAAACTCATCATCGGCCACATGGGAGAAATGCTGCCGATGATGATGGCAAGGTCAGAGAGGGCATTTAAACCAGGGAACGGAGGCGCCAACCAGCGCACGCTTACTGATACTTTCAGGCAGCAGGTTCATATTACTACCAGCGGTTTTTTTACGCAGCCGCCGTTAAGAGTTGCTTTAGATACTTTTGGAGTCGACAACATTATGTTTTCGGTTGATTATCCGTTCAGTACAAACGAAATGGGCATTGATTTTCTGAACGCAATTGAGCTTCCGAACGATCAGGTGGCAAAGATTGCTCATGGCAACGCTGACAAACTACTTAATTTAAAGCCGTAAAGTGCCTTTGCAATAATGAGCAGCATGCTGGTATAATGCAGATCAGTTTCGGCTCAGCAGGGTTTTCTATTAAGACATAACCTGTTGCATTTGTAACACTTATAAAGAATGCATCAACTGTAAGCTCGCGCCAGCAGGGGAAAAGTTTAATAGACAGATATATTCAGGCAATCACAAGCTATCTTTATCTGACTCTCACAAAATTGACATCCTGCCAATGAATTTTATTTTTCGAAGCGAACACTAATTGATTATCAACATCCGCACGTTCAACGTAACAATCATTGAAATTAATCAGCTTTATTGTAAAATAGTTGGACTTGGCATTTAGCTTGTGGTTTTCAAAGACGTTGAAAAAAATCCGTTGATAGCATCGGCCAGTCAGATTACAATTAAGTGGAGAAACGTCCTGAATTGTTAAGCCCAAATGATAGTAAACATTTCCGTTTTCAAGTAACTTTTTCTTTGGGAGAATAATGATAGGGTTTGAGGAATCTAATAAATCTGCTTCCTCAATCATTGTGATCTGGTATTTAAATCTACCTACAGAAAAAGTAGCATCTTTCGGCAAATCAATTTTTATATAAATACTGTCCTCGGACATTCTACTTTCCTCTGATATATTAAATAGAATACTCTGATAAGATTTATCATTTGCTAACCTAAGTGCTGTTTTTGAAAATAAATGCCAAGTCCCTTTTGAAATTGTATCACAGTTGGGAAGGGCCGCATCGAAAGCCTTACTATGCCCTTTTAATATATAAAAAGAACTGTCTATGTTAATAAAAAACTGTAAGTCATTGGCAGATTTATATTGTCCCACAACAGTGTTGAAATTTTTACTTCTTTTAGCAATTTGTGGATATGCTTTAGCTGAAAACAAAAAGCATGAAAGAAACAATATAAAGTATGTTCTGATCTTTTTCATTTAATGTATAACGGATATACAAATACTTTTAATAGGCCCCTGGCTGGCGCGAGCATGCCGATCGTGACTTCTATTTGTATAATATTATTAAATGTTTGACGGCTGCAAGGAAAAGTCTTGCAAAACGGCATACG
>CAXTAP010000182.1:0-3178 GCA_964241965.1 uncultured Mucilaginibacter sp. | reverse complement strand
AACAGCCATATCGTGTTCATTGGTTATTACCTCTATTTCTACCAGGTACTTTTCGCCGGAGGGCATCTCCTTGCGCCAATAGCCGCTGTCCTCCTTAAACTGCGCATAAAAGGGGTTGCCCAGTTCAAAGGCCCGCTGCCTGCCCAGCTCATGCATATTGCCCATGTGCGCTAACAGCCGGTTAACAATCAGTGATGTTTCTGTATCTTTTTCAGTCATCTATTCAAATTTATGAAATTGAAAATCATTTATTTTTGATTAATATGTATATTTCATCCAATGGTCATTAAATAACTGATAAGCTAACAAAAAAGCCGGTGTTTACTAACGCCGGCTTTAATCAATATAATTTATTGCTATTTAGTCCTGTACATCGCTGTCAACCACCACGCCCATAGAGCAGAACTTATCGATGCGCTCGGCAACCAGCTGGTCAATGTTGTAGTCCTTCAGTACCTTTAAATCCTTTAACAGCTGTTTTTTCAAGGTGGCGGCCGTAGTAACCGGGTCCTGGTGGGCGCCGCCGAGGGGTTCCTTAATGATGCCGTCAATCAGCCGGTTTTTGTACATTTCGGCAGAGGTCAGCTTCAGCACTTCGGCAGCGCGTTCCTTAAAATCCCAGCTTCGCCATAAAATGGAGGAGCACGACTCGGGCGATATGACCGAATACCAGGTGTGCTCCAGCATATACACGCGGTCGCCGATACCGATACCGATGGCGCCGCCGGAAGCGCCCTCGCCTATGATGATGCAGATAACCGGCACCTTCAGCACCGACATTTCCAGTAAATTGCGGGCAATGGCCTCTCCCTGCCCCCGCTCCTCGGCTTCCAGGCCCGGGAAGGCGCCGGGCGTATCAATCAGCGTAATTACCGGCTTATTAAATTTTTCGGCCATCTTCATCAGCCTTAACGCCTTGCGGTAACCCTCGGGGTTGGCCATGCCAAAGTTCCGGTACTGGCGGTCCTTAGTGTTGCGGCCCTTTTGCTGGCCGATAAACATAGCAGTTTGCCCGCCGATAGAGCCAAAGCCGCCGATGATGGCCTTATCATCGCCAAAGGTGCGGTCGCCGTGCAGTTCAATAAAATCATCGCACATCATTTCAATGTACTGCAGGGTATAGGGCCTTTCGGGATGCCGCGAAATCTGCACCTTCTGCCAGCCGGTTAAATGAGTATATACCTCCTTTTTGGTCTGCTCAAACTTTTCCTGCATCTCATTAACCGTAGCCGACATATCGACCTTGGTTTTTTCCTCTGCCTGCTTCACCTTATCAATCTGCTGCTGCAGTTCGGCCAATGGCTTCTCAAAATCAAATGTAATCTTCATACCTTAACTAACGGGGCGCTAAGTTAAATAAATCAAACGGCATATCAGCCATTATGGTTTTTGGAGTTGCTCAAACCTGGCAATCTGCCGGGCGGTAAGTACCTGGGCGGCCTGGAAGCAGGCCGTCAGGATGGCGGAGCGCATTTCGCCCTCGTACAAGCCGTAACGGTTACCATAAAAAACAATGGCGCCCTCGTTCAGCCTGTGCGATTTAAATATTTTGTCAAGCGTTTTCTCATTCAGGGTAACCGACTGGCTTACCTCCCTCTTTTTCAGGCTCAGGGTTTTATTAGCTGCCGTGAGCCGGCTGATCTGCAGCGGGCTTAAATCCATCTGCTTCTGATACCTCAGCACATCGCCGGGCAGCGGGTAGTGGTTGTTGACGGCTCCCTGCGCCATTTTACGGCTATCCATGCCAGCCGGCATATCATCATGGGCGGCTGATGCCTGAGATGCAGTATCAGCAGGCTGCTGCGCAAGGCAATTGCTCAGGCCGGTAAACAGCATAAGGACGGTAATGATTATAAACAGAGGCTTAATCATAGCAGGAAGATTTACGGATGCAATATGCAAATAAATCAAAACAGCGCCCAATAACAACTATTGCTGCAATTCATTGTTGATGAATTACAGAAACAGTTGTAATTAAGCCAATCAAGATGAAGAAAAGATTTTTAAGCATTGCAGTAGCAGCCGCCCTGACAGGCTCACTGCTGACCAGCTGCGTAGTAAGGCATGACCGCTACCACCATGATCACGACCACGGTCATTATGATCATCGCGACCGGGGTTATTAGCAAAAAGCAAAAGGGCAGCCCTGTACGGGGCTGCCCTTTTGCTTGCTTATGTGTAGTGTAAAACTGTTTACAATATTTATGCTGTTATTATCAGCAGTTACTCTTTAATAATACGCTTCTCCGGCGGGGTAGAGGTTATTTCGCCGTTTTCATTTACATAAGCCATCATGCTTTCTAAGCCGCCCCCTGCCGAATTTTCCCTGCGCTCCTGCTTGCGCTGTTCCTTTTCCTCTCTTTTTTTCTGCTTGTTTTTTTCAAGCTGTTTTTTCATAAACGTTGCCTGTGACTTTGCCATACTATTATAAAATTAAACTTCCTTTTACAAATAAAAAGCACCTGCCTTTGAGGCAGGTGCTTTCACGATTAAACTTATAGTGATACTTAAATTACTTTTACATTTACCGCATTGGGGCCTTTTCTGCCTTCTTCAACATCAAAGCTAACTTTGTCATTCTCACGTATCTGGTCAATTAAACCGGTAGAGTGTACAAAAACATCGTTCCGGTTATCACTTTGTGAAATAAACCCAAAACCTTTTTCTGAGTTGAAAAACTTTACTGTTCCTTCTTTTTGCATTGTATTATTAATAAGTGCGCAAGGTACACAAATAAATCGGGTTCTCTTTCCTTTTGGTAAAATATATTAACAGTAATTTAAGCAACTGTGTTACTGCGTCTTTATTAAAATAACAGAATGCAATAAAAAACATATATTAATGTTATATATTGTATCATCATTTTCTATAACTACTGTATTGCTCATCGTAATTTAAGACAATAAATATATTCATACAACACAACCTGCCTCCTGCAAAAACCGTACATACGTTTGTACTCATCAAATTAAACACATATTAACGCTGCTCACTGCAATAACTTATAAATTATAACTACATTCATCACAGTCGGCACTGCCGCACAACTTACCGGGTTGCCTGCTTACTACCGGCCAGGCAACCCTGTTTATTTTATACCAATACTAATTAACAAACTATAGAATGCCTTTTTTAGATTATGTACTGCAACCCCCTGCCTACGGATGGAAAGATGACC
>CAXTAP010000181.1:0-3283 GCA_964241965.1 uncultured Mucilaginibacter sp. | reverse complement strand
CTGGTTTACCTGAAAGATGTTGCCCGCGTGGAGTTGGGCAAATTCACCTTTTCCAGCAACTCATTTGTGGACGGCAAGCGCGCCTCGTACCTGCAAATCTATCAGGCGCCGGGCAGTAATGCGCTGGAAACTGCCAACGGCATTTATGCTGAACTGGCCAAACTAAAGCAAACATTTCCAACTGATGTAGCCTACAGCGTCCCCTTTGAGTCGGTTACGGTGGTTAAAGTATCTATGCAGGACGTGGTAAGAACCTTGCTGGAAACCTTGGCGCTGGTAGCTGTCGTAGTATTGCTGTTTTTGCAAAACTGGCGCTCTACCCTTATACCCGTGCTGGCCATTCCGGTATCCATCATGGCTACCTTCATCTTCTTTATACCACTGGGTTTCACCATCAACACGCTGACTATGTTCGGTTTTGTGCTGGCCATTGGCATTGTGGTGGATGATGCCATTATTGTGGTGGAGGCCGTGCAGCACTATATTGATCATGATAACATGTCGCCTAAAGAAGCAACTTATCAGGCCATGAAGGATATTTCAGCGCCGGTGGTAGCCATTGCGCTCATCCTGGCGGCAGTGTTCGTGCCCGTGGGCTTCATACCGGGCATTGTGGGGCGGCTCTATCAGCAGTTCGCTATTACTATCGCCATTTCGGTGGTTATTTCAGCATTCATCGCGTTGTCATTAACGCCTGCCCTATGTACGCTGCTGCTTAAACCCACCAAAATTGATCAGGATGCCAGAGGTATCAACAGGCTGTTTTTTAAATTTAACGAGTGGTTTCAGCATATAACAGATAAATATACAGAGGGTGTAAGGCGCAGTATAAACGCCTACAAATTTATTATTGCGGCTCTGGTAGTTATTTGTATTGTAACTTTTTTCCTGTTCAAAAGCAAACCTTCAGGCTTTATTCCGTCCGAGGATGATGGCAACCTGTATGTAACGTTCCAACTGCCGCCGGCATCTTCCACATCGCAATCCGTTAATGTAATGTCGAGGCTGATGAAAGTTATTTCCGCTACGCCCGGCGTAGCCCACTATGCCGCGCTTTCAGGCTTAAACGTAATTACCAACGCAACTACCTCTAACAACGGCACCATTTACTGCCAGCTTAAACCCTGGGACGACCGCAGCCGGTCATCCGAACAGGTGCCGGGCATTATACAGGAAATGCAGCGCCGTATTGACAGCGCCGGTATCAAGAACGCCAATGTACAGGTAATCCAGCCATCGCCTATACCAGGTATTGGCGCTACGGTAGGTTTCAGTATGCAAATTGAGCAGCGCAGCACTACGGATGATATTCATGCTTTTGAGCGCGTAGTCAACAATTTTGTCGCAGCAGCTAATAAAAATCCGGCCATTACCAATGCATTTACCTTTTTTACGGCACATACACCAAATTATAACCTGACGGTTGACCGTGAAAAATGCGAAAAATTAGGTGTTAATGTGTCTGATGTTTTTACCACCATGCAGGCTTACATGGGGAGCTTATACATTAACGACTTTACTACTTATAACCGCACATTCCACGTTGTGGTGCAGGCCGATACCACTTACCGCCGGTTTATATCGGACATGAATAAATATTATGTACGTAATCAGGCAGGCACCATGGTGCCGCTGGCAACTGTTATCAGCTACAAACCCACAGAAGCTGCACCGCTGATTTCGCATTTTAATATTTTCCGTTCCGCAGAAGTTGACGGATCCTCATCGCCCGGCTACAGCAGCACGCAGGCCATTGCCATTTTACAGGATTTAGCGCTGAAAATGCTGCCGCAGGGATATACTTACGAATTTTCGGGTCTGAGCTACGAAGAAATCAAGGCCGGCAATACAACCATATATATATTCATCCTTTCCATAGTGGTGGTATTCCTGTTCCTGGCGGCTTTATATGAAAGCTGGTCGGTACCGTTCTCGGTATTGTTAGCTGTGCCCATAGGCGCCTTCGGCGCTATTTTCGCGTTGAGCCTGGTTCCGGGCCTTACAGATAACGTATATGCGCAGATAGGCTTAATTACCCTCATTGGTTTAGCGGCCAAAAACGCCATTCTGATTGTTGAGTTTGCCAAGGTTCGGGTTGACAGGGGAGAAGAGCTGGTAAAATCGACCCTGGAGGCGGTTAATCTGCGCCTGCGGCCCATTGTGATGACCTCGCTCGCCTTTATTTTAGGCGTGATGCCGCTGGTGCTGGCAACCGGTGCAGGTGCGGTAGCAAGGCGCACTATCGGCTTTACAGTGCTGGGCGGTATGCTGGCTGCATCAACCATTGCTATCTTCATTGTGCCGGTACTTTATGTGGTGATCACCCGCTTTACCTATGGCAAAAAGCACCTTGATTACCTGCAATCCCATCACAAGGAACTGATGGAGAAAGCTGAGAAAGTAGAGCAGCAAAACATCGACCCTGAATTAGAGTACGAGATAAATAAATCACGTGAGTTGCATAATTCTGCCGAAGGATGATAGCTAATACTTTTATCAAAAGGCCGGTAACGGCAATAGCCATATCTTTAGTGTTGATGATAGCCGGCACTATCTGCCTCTTTAATCTGGCGGTTGACCAATATCCTGATATATCGCCCCCAAGCGTTTCTGTCAATGGCTCTTACACCGGCGCAGACGCCGAAACGGTAGAGCAAACAGTTGCCGTGCCTGTGGAGGAGCAGGTAAACGGTACGCCCGGTATGGAATATATTCAAAGTACCAGCACCAACAGCGGCGGCGTAGGCATCCGGGTAACGTTCAACGTAGGCACCAATGCCCATATTGCTGCGCTTAATGTGCAGAACCGGGTAGGCATAGCCAAGCCTATTTTACCTGCTGTGGTAAGTAAGCTGGGGCTTACCGTAAGGGCAAGCAACCCTGATCAGCTTATGCAGATTGCTATCTTTTCGCCAAAGAAAACGCACAACATTACCTTTCTGGATAATTATACCAACACCTTCATCACCGATGCTATTTTACGTGTACAAGGTGTAGGCGACGTAACCGCCCGTGCAGATAATTTCAGCATGCGCATCTGGATGAATCCCGACAAGATGGCTTCATATAGCTTAACGCCCGCTGATGTGATTGCGGGCTTAAATGCACAAAACGTTTATGTAGCCGCAGGTTCGGTAGGCTCACCTCCGCAGGAAGCATCACAGGCGCATGAAACAGGTATATTGGTAAACGGTATGCTGAACAAGGCCAAGGATTATGAAAAAATCGTGGTAAAAACCATCCCGACTACAGGCGAGCTGGTTTACCTGAAAGATGTTGCCCG
>CAXTAP010000180.1:0-3289 GCA_964241965.1 uncultured Mucilaginibacter sp. | reverse complement strand
GAATCCAAATCATGAATGAGGCAAACGAACCTGCATTTCTTTGCTTTGAGCAGCCCTACAAAATATTTAAAAAACCTATTGATACCCAATAGCGGATACTGCACCAGAATAAGCGAACCGGGTTTTATTTTTAAATTATAATAACCGAGCATGTAAAACAGCTTAATGAAGTTTAACGGCATCAAATAAGTCTTTTTAACGAAGGCAACCTCAATATCTTTAAAGCCGCTGTTCAGCAGTATGGCCTTACAATCCTCCACAGCCTTACTGCCGGCATGGTTGTACCTGAGATTATTCAGCCTGATATTGAAGTGATACCTGTCCATCAAAATCCGCTGCTATTTAAGGTAATCACCTGCCTTCTTTAAGGCAGAACCGATAATCTGGTGCATATCGTAATATTTATATTCAGCCAGCCGTCCGCCAAATATTACATTTCCTTCATGTTGCGACAACTCCTGGTACTGCTTATATACAGCTGTATTTTTTGCATCATTTATAGGATAGTAAGGTTCTTTTTCCGATGTCCATTCAGCCGGAAACTCTTTACTGATTACCGTTTTAGGCTGCGTGCCGAATTCGAAATGCTTATGCTCAATTATACGGGTGTAAGGTATTTCCCGCTCTGTATAATTAACTACGGCGTTGCCCTGATAATTTTCAGCATCAAGTGTTTGATGCTCAAAGTCAACGCTCCGGTACTCAAGCTGCCCGAAGCGGTAATCATAATACTGATCAATTTTACCGGTAAAAACAACATTATCGGCTAATGAATCCCAATAACCTTTATCAGCAAAATAATCGGTATTCAACTTTACTTCAGTACCTGCCAGCAAGCCCTCGGTGAGCTTGTTATAACCGCCGATTGGGATGCCCTGGTATTTATCGTTGAAATAATTATTATCGTATGTGAACCTTACCGGCAAACGCTTGATGATAAAGGCTGGCAGTTCGCGGGCATCGCGGCCCCATTGTTTTTCGGTGTAACCCTTAATCAGCTTGTAATATATGTCGGTGCCCACCAGTGATATAGCCTGCTCTTCCAGGTTCTGCGGATCAGTAATGCCTGATTCCTTAATCTGCGATTGAATTTTATCATGTACCTCCTGCGGTGTGCGCAGCTTCCAGAGCTGATAGAAAGTATTCATGTTAAAGGGCAGATTATACATTTCCTGCTCGTAAACAGCCAGCGGGCTGTTGGTGTACCGGTTAAATTCAACAAAAGAGTTTACATAATCCCAGATGAACTTATCATTGGTATGAAATATATGCGCACCATACTTGTGTACATTGATGCCCTCCACGTTTTCGCAATACACATTGCCTCCGGCATGGTAACGCCTGTCAATCACTAAACAGGTTTTGCCCTTTTTTTTGGCCTCGTGGGCAAACACAGAACCAAACAGCCCGGCGCCCACTATCAAAAAATCATGTTTTTTATTTTCCATATAGTAAAAATGTAGCAGTGTTTATTGCACTTTTGTAAACAAGCCCTCAGAAACCGGCCTTGCCGACCAGAATCTCTTTTGATAACTTTCCTGAACTTCTTTCCGCACGGGTGTATGCGGCAGCGTTTTTATGAGTTTCTGATATTCCCTGAGCGCTTCATAAAACCAGGCAATTGATCTTAAACCGTATCGTTTTACACCCTTGAGATTATTAATATATACCCGCCTGATATACTTACCGCGCGTTTCAGCGCTGAAATATTTATACACAATAGCCATTTCGTTCCGCACTGAAAAAACAATCAGTCTTTTACTTGTTCTGTTAATTACGCTTGCCCGGTGCAGCACATGGCATTTGGCAAAGTAAATAACCTTATAACCGGCTTGCATACACCTTATGCCGTATTCCCATTCATTGGTATATAAAAATATCCAGTCGGCATAACCGCCTATCTTATCATACAATTCCTTTCGAAGTATAGCGCCGCAGCCTATAAACCCGTCCTTTTCGGCCAGATCAATCCAATGGTCTGTTTGGTATAAACCGCCGGAAACGTTAAGTGCCAAAACGCCTATATCTGAATGCTGCTCTATATAACTCAGCGCATCCCCTAAACCTGAAACTATATGGCTGTCATCATCCAGGATGATAAAGTAATCGCCCTTAGCCTGCGCAAAGCCCAGGTTCCAGGCCGGGGCGCCGGTATTCACCGGGTTTTCCATCAGCACCACATCAGGGTAAGCCGCTTTTACGGCCTCGGCGCTGCCATCGGCCGAAGCATTATCTACAATAATAATCTCAAAATCTCCCGAAGTGTTTTTTATAATTTCCTTGCATTTAGTTATTGTTAACAGAATTTCTTCCTTCCTGTTGTAATTAACTATTACAAATGATGCTCTCATATTATACAATATCTTTCTATCCGGCATAGCCCCACATTCGCTTTATGGCAGCCGGCTTTCTGTTACCTTGTTAAAAAACCAAATGCAGACCTTTTAGTTACCTCAAAGACATTGGCAAACATCTGCTGGGCCCTGGCGGATACAGGAGTATATTTGAGTTGTTTACGCATTTGTAAAAACTTAAACATTCCTATTAAGTTGTACCAGGCGTTACGAAATTCTCCGTGCTTCAAAAGTTTGAGGTTATTAAATACCACCCGCCACAGGTATTGCCGCCTGTTAACCGAGAAGTGTTTGTAAACAATGCCCAACTCGTGCTTGGTAACAAATACCCTCAAACGTTTGCTGCTCCTGTTGATGGCACTTGCCCTGTGTATTACTTTACTGTTGGCAAAATACCGCACGTGGTAACCGGCATCAATAACGCGCAAACCATACTCCCATTCATTTACGTACAAAAACATCCAATCGGCATAGCCTCCGATTTTCTGGTATGTTTCCTTACGTAGAATAGCTCCGCAGCCAATAAAGCCGACAGTTTCATCGCCATCCTGCCATTTCCACATCTGGCTGGTATAAGGCCCTGATACTACGTTAAGCGCCAGTACGCCTACATCAGTATTCTTTTCCATGTAGGCAAGGGCCTCTTCCAGGCCGTATTCAATATGGCTGTCATCATCCAGGATGATAAAGTAATCGCCCTTAGCCTGCGCAAAGCCCAGGTTCCAGGCCGGGGCGCCGGTATTCACCGGGTTTTCCATCAGCACCACATCAGGGTAAGCCGCTTTTACGGCCTCGGCGCTGCCATCGGCCGAAGCATTATCCACCACCACAATTTCGTAATTATTTTTACTTCCTTGTATTAACTCCTGTGATTTAGAAAGGGTTAGCAGCAATTCATCTTTCCTGTTATAATTAACAATTACAAATGAAGCGTT
>CAXTAP010000179.1:0-3323 GCA_964241965.1 uncultured Mucilaginibacter sp. | reverse complement strand
GTATTATGCCTGTGCGTTAACGCCCGGGCACAGGATGATTCAAAGATGTCGAAGATGGATCACAAAAAGATGTCCAAAATGGATCATAAAAAAAGCAAGATGTCTCACGATAAAATGGCCAGAAAAGATACTGCCGGTAAGATGTAATTTAAAGTTGTTTATTAAAGGGGAGGCCATTGTTGCCTCTCCTTTTTTGTTTTAACGCGCAACGATATTTATTCTTGGCGGTTTTGTGTTATAGTTATATTGGAAAAAATTTCAAGCTTCGCTCATATTGATTTTGGTACCCCATTTTTCCAGAGTAGCAATCAATTCGGCCAGCTTAATAGGCTTGCTCATATAATCGTCCATACCAGCCTGCAGGCAGGCTTCGCGGTCTTCGGCCATTGCGTTCGCCGTCATCGCTATAATTACCGGCTGTGCACTTACATGCTGCCTGATAAAATTCGTAGCTTCCAGCCCATCCATTTCGGGCATTTGTACATCCATTAATATAACATGGTAATGATGCTTAGCTACGGCCTCCAACACTTCGTGGCCGTTGGCTGCAACCACAGGCTTATATCCCATTTTCTGCAATATGTGCACCGCCAGCTTCTGGTTAACAATGTTATCCTCCGCAATCAGAATATCAAGGGGATACTGCTGGGCAAAGCCGGCCGAAAGCCTGCTGCGCTCAGGTCTTGCAGTTAACTCCTGCTTCTCATTATTTTTTAACAGGTCAACAATGTGATTATACAGCAAATGATATTTGGCAGGCTTGGTCAAAATTACATCGAACAAACCAGCCTCCTGCCTGCTTTGTTCATTACCGGCTGAACTGAGCAGTATGAGGCGCAAGCCGGGCTGCACTTGCTTCAGTTTTTTTGCCAGCTCAATGCCATTCATTTCCGGCATGTTCATATCAGATATTACCAGGCTGATTTGTTTATTATCTGCCAGAATTCTCAGAGCCTCAGCGCCCGATGCTGCCAGCACCGGCATAAATTTCCATTGCCTTAGCTGCTTATCCATAATGCTGCGGTTGGTAGCATTGTCATCCACAACCAGTATCTGTTTATTCTCCAGGCCGGCCATGTTGAGGTTTACATAAGTACGTGCGGGTTTACTGCCTGCCCTTGATTTAATGCTAAAGCTGAACGTAGTACCTGCGCCGGGCTGGCTTTCTACACCTATCTTACCGCCCATCAGCTGCACCAGTTTTTCACTGATAGCCAGGCCCAGCCCTGTACCCCCGTATTTGCGGGTGGTGCTGGAGTCAACCTGCGAAAATGCCTTAAACAGCCGGCTCAGTTTATCGGCAGGTATGCCAATGCCGGTATCACGCACAGTAAACAACAGTTCAATCTCGTCCTGGTGCAAGGCGGCCATGCTGACGCTGATAAATACTTCTCCATGAATGGTAAACTTCACGGCGTTGCCAATCAGGTTAATCAAAATCTGCCGAAGCCTTGTCGGGTCGGCAATGATCTGGGCAGGTACATTCGGTTCTATGAGGTAAACCAAATCCAGGTTGGCCTGCGATGCCTTTTGTGCAAAAACGTCGAGCACGCTTTCCACGCAATCGCGTATATCGAAATCCTGCTCCTCAAGCTCCATATTACCCGATTCTATCTTTGAGAAATCGAGTATATCGTTTATTACTGTAAGCAGAGCATCACCGCTGCTTCTGATGGTCTCTGTGTATTCCTGCTGCTCGGCGGTGAGGTCAGTATGCGAAAGCAGGCTTGCCATGCCTATCACACCATTCATGGGTGTCCGTATTTCATGGCTCATGGTAGCTAAGAAAATGCTTTTTGCCTTATTGGCATTTTCAGCTTCCTCCCGTGCTTTTTCAGCTTGCCTGCGCGAGTTACGTTCCTCAACCGTTAGCTGTGCCAGGCTTTCCGTACGTTCCTTTACCTGCTGCTCAAGCCGGGCATTCTGGTTATTTACTGCCTTTATGCGGTATCTGAAAGCAATGTATACAGCACTTAAAACTGCAACAACAGCCAAAATTTTAAACCACCAGGTAAGCCATAATGGAGGTACGACTGTAATTTGCAGCGGACTGCTTACCGGCGACCAGAAGCCTGAGCTGTTACGATACTTTAACCTGAGCTGATAGGTTCCCGGCGGAATGTTAGTATAAGTGGCCGTATTATGGTTGCCCACATAGTTCCAATCCTTATCAAACCCTTCTAACAAGTAGGCATACTGTTTTTTATCCGGCGAGGCATAATCAAGCGAAGCAAATTCAACAGAAAATACGGATTGTTTGTAGGATAAGCTAAGTTCGCGTGTATCAGTAATATCTGTTTTTAAAATTGAGTTACGATCAGGCAGCAGGTACTTGTTAAACACCTGAAAAGAGGTAACAACTAAAGGCGCAAAGCCGGTAACCTTTTGCAAACGGTTCGGTAAAAATGAATTAAAGCCATTAACGCCTCCAAAGTAAAGCGTACCATTATGGGCCTTCAGTGCAGCATGAGGCTTATATTCGTCGGCCTGTAGTCCGTCTTCAGTAGTATAATTAGTAAAGGTTTTCTTTTCGGGGTCAAAACAGCAAAGCCCGTTGTTGGTGCTTAGCCACAATTTACCGTAATCATCTTCCTTTATGGCTTCAATAATGTTGCTGGGTAATCCGTTACGCTGCGTGTACACGGTAAAGTGTTTAGTGGCAGGGTCAAACAAATCAAGTCCGCCATCAAAAGTGCCCAGCCACAGTCTTCCTTTATGATCTTCCAGTATCTCAGTTACGCCGTTACTGCTTAAGCTGTTTTTTTTATCGTCATGTTTAAAGGCAGTAAATGTTTGAGAGGCAGGGTCAAACAGATCGAAGCCGCCATCAAATGTGCCTGCCCACAATCGGCCGGCGCGGTCTTCAAACAGGGAGTAGATACGGCTGCTGCTCAGGCCACGACTATTTTTTGAATCGTAAATATAATGCGTGAACTTTTTAGTTTTATGATCATAGCAGTCCAGCCCCACGCCAAATATGCTGATCCAGGTTTTATCATCATGAGTGTGCAGTATGTAAAAAATATTATTGCCGCTCAGGCTTTGCACACTGGCAGAGTCGTGTTTTAACCATTTAAAGTTTTCGGTAGCCGGGTCATATATGCTTATGCCGTCGCCCCAAGTGCCCATCCATAACCGGCCTTCATTGTCCTGGCGGGTAATTAATACATAGTTGCCCGAGATGCCGTTTTTGCTTGCAGGCTGCTGCTTATAAGCAGTAAAATTACCGGTTTGAGGATCGAACTTGTTCACGCCGCCGCCATCTGTACCTACCCAAATATTCTGCTGCCTGTCCTCAAAAATATCGAGCACCAGGTTGTTCG
>CAXTAP010000178.1:0-3340 GCA_964241965.1 uncultured Mucilaginibacter sp. | reverse complement strand
TTAATGCCTGCAAATTTAAACAATACCTGCCATGAAAAATTACGAAACCTTAGTGGATTGTACCAACGATTTAATGAAAAGAGGATATACCGCCAACCTGAGCTTTGAGGACAACGGACAAACCATAGATGATAAGGAAAGCAATACCCAGATGGGGCCGGATGATTTTGAGATAGATGAGTTTTATCGCTTTGAGGGCGCCAGCAACCCGGATGATATGAGTATTGTCTATGCCATATCATCAGCCGGCAAAAATTTGAAGGGTGTTCTGGTCGATGCCTATGGCACCTATGCCAATACTTCAACTTCGGCTATTGAGGCCAAACTGCATCACGGGCAGATAGGTACGCACCTCAAGGGTTCCGACAGGCCGGTTGCCGAATAAAAATTCAGTAAGCCGTTACTTAGCGGCTTAACTCCATACTGCTTTATAATACAAGGGCAATATTTAACCGTATTGCCCTTGCTGTTTGTTATGCAATTAACGGGAACACGTTAAACGTTGCCTGATATGAGCAAAAATTTTTACATTTGTCGGTTTACAAATATCAATACATGGTTCAATTTGAACGTTTCACGCTGGATAACGGACTTCGGATTTTAGTTCACGAAGATCATACCACGCCAATGGCGGTAGTCAACGTTTTGTATGATGTGGGCGCCCGCGATGAGCAGCCCCACCAAACCGGTTTTGCTCATCTGTTTGAACATCTTATGTTTGGCGGTTCCGTCAACATTCCGGTTTATGATGAACCCCTGCAGCGGGTGGGCGGCGAAAACAACGCCTTTACCAGTAACGATATCACCAACTATTACATCACCCTGCCCTCAGCCAACCTGGAGACCGCTTTCTGGCTGGAGAGCGACCGGATGCTGAACCTGGCCTTCAGCGAAAAGAGCCTTGAGGTGCAGCGCAATGTGGTAGCCGAGGAGTTTAAGCAGCGTTACCTTAACCAGCCTTACGGCGATGTATGGCTGCGCCTGCGGCCGCTGGTTTACCGGCAGCATCCCTACCAGTGGGCAACCATCGGCAAAGAGCTGAGCCACATAGAAGATGCAAAGATTGAAGATGTAAAGGCGTTTTTTGCAAAGCATTACAATCCGCAGAATGCCATTATGGTAGTAGGCGGCAATATCAGCACAGGGCAGGTTAAGGCACTGGCCGAAAAATGGTTTGGCAGCATACCTGCCGGTGAGCGTTATAACCGCCGGTTACCGCAGGAGCCGGAGCAGCAGGAAGAACGCCGTGAAACGGTAACGGCCAAAGTTCCGCTTAATGATGTTTATATTGCCTTTCAGATGCCGGGCCGTACAGACAGCGCTTATTATGCCATTGATTTACTGTCGGATATTCTGTCGCGCGGACATTCATCACGTTTGTACGAAAGCCTAGTAAAAGAGAAGCAGCTGTTCAGTGAAATACATGCTTACATGACGGGCAGCCTGGACAAGGGCATGTTTGTAATTGAGGGCAAACCGTTGGAAACAGTGAGCATAGCGCAAGCTGAAGCTGCTGTATGGCAGGAACTGGAGCAGCTGCAAAGCGAGCAGGTTACTGATGCAGAGCTGACCAAAGTGAAGAACAAAACGGAATCAACCATGGTGTTTTCCGAAATGGGACTGCTGGATAAAGCCATGAACCTGGCCTATTTCGAATTATTGGGCGATGCCGCTCTGCTTAATCACGAAACCGGGCACTACCTGGCCGTTACCGCTGCACAGATACAGCAGCAGGCTCAGCAGCTATTCCGCAAAACTAATTCATCAACATTAATTTATCTTGCCGAAAGGCAGGAAGAACTTTTACCTGCCTGAGCAGGTGAAAAGGATATTAAGCAATTCATGTTAAACAGAACTATTGCACCGCAATCGCAGGGCATTGACCAGGTAAATCTGCTGGAGCCCGTTTCCAAGTCTTTCAGTAATGGCTGTAAGCTCTATTGCTTTAATTCGGGCGGGCAGGAGCTGGTGCGCATTGAATGGATATTTGCCAACCAGCGCTTTAACCCGGCAAAGCCGCTGCTCAATTTAGCCGTAAACAGCTTGCTGGCCGAAGGTACTTCGAAACTTACTGCTGCGCAGATTGCTGAGCACATTGATTACTATGGAGCCTTTTTGCAGGCAGACTATGGTTTCGATCATTCACAGGTTACCCTGTTTACGCTGAATAAGCATTTGAAGGAGACACTGCCGGTTATTAAGGATATACTGACGGATGCTATCTTCCCCGAAAATGAACTGGCTACCTATATCCGCAACCAGCAGCAAAAGCTGCAGGTCAGCCTGCAGAAAAACGATATTGTGGCCCGCCGGCTGTTTAACAAGGCCCTGTACGGCGATAGCCTGTATGGCTTAACGGCCGAAGCAACGGACTACCAGGAGTTACAGCGTGATGATTTGCTGGCTTTATACAAGCAGGTGTACCAGCCTGCCAACTGTACCATATTTGTGGCCGGTAAGGTGAACGATGATATTTTATTACAGCTGGAACAAAGCTTTGATGCCGGATGGCAAAACGGAACGCAGCCTGCCGATACCAGTCAGCCTGAATTGCATCCGGCTCGGGAACATTTTTATTTCAGGGAAAAACCGGAGGCCTTGCAATCGGCTATCCGTATGGGCATTCAGATAGTTAACCGTACGCACCCGGACTTTCCGGCGCTGCAAGTATTGAACACCGTGTTAGGCGGCTATTTCGGTTCCCGGCTGATGGCTAACATCCGGGAGGATAAAGGTTATACTTATGGTATTGGCTCAGGCATCACCTCGCTGCAGCACAGCGGCGCTATGTTCATTGCTTCAGAAGTAGGCGCTGATGTTTGCCATGATGCCGTAAAGGAGATTGAAAAAGAAATTAATCTGCTCAAAACAGAGCTTATCAGTGACGATGAGCTGTCGCTGGTGCGGAATTATATGCTGGGTTCTATGCTGGGCAGCCTGGAGAACGTTTTATCACATGCCGATAAATTTAAAAATGTATATTACTCCGGCTTAAACAACGACTATTACAGCCGCTATACTCATATAGTTAAAACGGTAACCGCAGAAGAACTGATGCGCCTGGCCAACCAGTATCTGCACTTTGATCAGTTTTACAAAGTGATTATAGGAAAATACTGATGGATGCGCGGATGTGCGGATGTGCGGATGTGCGAATGAAAAAAGTGAAAAGCGGTAAGTAATTAAAACCATCAGTGGGCAAGACAACTTCCCCTTATCAGCACATCAGCACATCAGCACATCAGCACATCAGCACATCAGCACATCAGCACATCTGCACATCAATTCCGCATATTAATGTATTGAAGAGGCTGCCCGAAATCCTCACCCCGGCAAAGGC
>CAXTAP010000177.1:0-3420 GCA_964241965.1 uncultured Mucilaginibacter sp. | reverse complement strand
CACATCATTACCCAAGCCGCCGGGGCCGTTATTAATCAGCTTGATGATGACAGAAGTTTGATTAGGCGGGGTTACAAATTGCAGTCCATACTGTTTCCAGGCAGGGCCCGCAGTTTCAATAATGTCGCCGGTATTGTACTGGCCTAAGACAGTGCCATCCAAAGCTTCTATCCTGAAGGTAACGTTTGGCCTTTTGGCTATAAAGTTTAACAGGTTCATCACCCAGGCAGCAAACTCGTAGGTAGTGCCGGGGCACAGGCCGTCAACCCGCTGCGTGTAGAATACACCCGGCTGGTACGAAGCGCTGATGAGCATCATGTAGCCGCCGGCATTACCGGTATGGTCACCGGTAACAAACCAGCCGGGATTAAGATAAACGGTGTTGTTGGTGATGAGATAAACCCCGTCGGTAACACCATCGAACGATCCCAGGTAGTTGTAATCTGTTGTGCCGGGCGGCAACGGAGGCCCGAAGCGGGCCGAACCAGCGCCAAAATCAATGGTTACCACCGGATCGCCCAGGCTGCCCTTGCATAATTGCGCATACCCGGCTAAGCCTGAAAGAATAAACAGGATTGAACAAAAATAATTTTTAAGCAGCATTAGGAAAATTTGCCATCCGGCATAATACTGTTAAAGATAGATAAAAAACAGCCGGGCCGCATAACTCAACGCTGTATTGCATCAGCACAACACATTATTTGCAAAAAGGCGGCCTGCTTACTGCCTGCCTTTATCATTAAGATGCACCTCAATGAAGGAAAAGAGGATAGATATACAGTACAAAAATAGCCGGCCTTTATTTAAACCTGTATCCATGTGCAGATGAACGGACCTGTTGTACCGGTAAACGCTGTAATCTGTTCGTGACGGGTATTGCCTCAGCGGTTTTATTTTAAGGCTGCTCCTATTTCAAACTGAAAATCAATAATTTTAGCGGCGTATGGCATCTTCTCCCCGATATAAAAAAATCCGCCCGCTGCAGCTGGTGGCTATCGTGTTCTTTACGGTATCAGGCGGTCCGTACGGCCTGGAGCCGCTGCTTACCTATGCCGGGCAGCATGCCGCCTTGCTGCTATTGCTCATTACACCCGTTTTGTGGGATATCCCCGCCATACTTACCGTACTGGAGCTTAACAGCATGATGCCCGTAACGGGCGGCTATTACCGATGGGTAAAACATGCGCTGGGCCTGCGCTGGGGTTTATACGAAGGCTGGTGGACCTGGCTTTACACCTTTGTTGACCTGGCCATTTACCCGGTATTGTTTGTACAATACGCTGCCTTTTTCTTCCCGCAGCTGGAGGCCTATAAAATTCCGGTTTGCCTCATGATCATCTGGGCATCAGCCGGGCTGAATGTTTTGGGCATTGTGCAGGTGGGCAAAGCATCTATGCTGCTGAGCATACTGGTACTGCTGCCGTTTTTAATACTATTTGCCGTGGCCGCACTGCACCACACAGGCGGCTGGGCAGTGCCCGCACCCGGCCTGCGCCATGTGCCTTTCCCCTCCTTGGCCATGGCGCTATATACCATTATGTGGAACTGCCTGGGCTGGGATAACATTACTACCTATGCGCAGGAGGTGGAAAAACCGGTGCGTTCCTATATTATATCGGTAGCCATTGCCTTTGTGCTGGTGATCAGCGTTTATGTGCTTATAATTTATTTTGCACAGCAATCGGGCATTGATTACGGGGTGCTGAATAATGATGGCTTTCCGGCCCTGGGCGTACTGCTGGGCGGGCGCTGGCTGGGCGTATTGATTGCGGCGGGAGGCATGGCCAGCACGCTGGGTATTTATTCGGCTGTATTGCTCTCCGTATCGCGCGTGCCGCAGGTAATGGCCGATGATGAATTGCTGCCTTCCGTTCTGCACCGGCTGCACCCCAGATTTAAAACCCCTTATGTGTCCATCATCGTTTGCTCGCTGGTGGTCAGCCTGATGATTTTGTGGACCTTTGCCGACCTGCTCATCATTGATGTTACCGTATATGGGGCCGGGCTGAGCCTAGAGTACGTTTCCCTCATCAGGCTGCGCCTGCGCGAGCCGCACGTGCACCGGCCGTTTAAAATACCGCTGCGGGTTGGCGGACTGGTGCTGCTCGTTTTACTGCCCTTCGGGGTGTATGCCGTTGCCCTGTCAGGCGCATTCCTGTCATCAGGCGAAGCCCTCAAACCGGCCCTGTTTGCGGTGGGCGCCTTACTGACGGCTGAGGTGGTCTGGCAGGCAATCAGACTGCAAAAGAAGTTAGCAAATGAACCGGCTTAAGCCACTTGCTGCATTTAGTGAACTACAGCTTAAATCAGTTATTTAGCCTTGATTAAGGTTGCCGGCAGTAAATGTTCACCTAAAGATTTATCGCCTAATAGGTTGCCGCCGTTGTCCCAGCCTTCGGGTTTTTGGGTGCCGCCTGCCAGCCACCAGTTGTTGTTGTAGTTGGCAGCGTTATAAAAGTTTATTTTGTTGCCCTTTACTACGGCATTGCTTACCGCATAGCCGCCGATAGCATTTACATACAGCCCCACATTGGTAAAGGGCTGCGCCTTACCATAAATGGTATTATTGATCAGGCTGATATGGTCGCCGCCGGCAATGGCCATACCGTATTCGCCGGGGTTTACCAGTATATTGCCTTCCGCCAGCTGGTAGCTCCCGCCGTTATCGCCCAGCATGATGCCGCCTCCTGAGGGCGACGGGCCGCCGCCGCGTATCTGGTTGCCAATTACTTTGATCGGGCTGATGGCAGTGCCATTGCTTTTGTACAGGTTAATACCGTCTTCGGGTTTGCCATGGCCGGGCAGGTTCTCGCCCTTATTGCGGCTGATGGATAGCCCTTCGCCGTTCACGGTATTGAACTGTACATACTGGCCGCCCGGCATCGGGCCGATCATATTCAGAAACTGATTATCATCCACGCGGATGCCGCCGCCGCAATGATCGGCCAGCACACCGGTAATCAGGTTACTGAACAGGTTATTCTCTATCACAATATGATGGCAGTTGTGCATATAAATGCCCCTGTTGCCGCCATTGATCAGCCTGCAGCCGGTAATGCGGATGTTATAACAGTTGGTGAGCGTAATACAGGTTTCGGGCGCACCGGCAATGTTTTTACCGCTGATCACCCGGTTATGCACCCCGTTCAGGTTAATAATGGCCGGTACAGCGCCTGCTGCTTTACCTCTGGCAGCCGGCGGAACAGGCCGGCTCACTGCCGCCCGCCAATGTATGTCGCGGCTGGTAGACGCCGTTTGATTTGCTGCGGTGTAGTGGTGATGGGTAGCTGCCTGTATCATTATACCGGTAACAACGGCTGATGAGCAGGTTGTGTTTGAGTTACCTGAAGATCAGGCGGCCCCTGGCCCGGCAGGTGTTCACGTTCACGGAGGCGTGAACACCCGTGAACGTTCATGAAC
>CAXTAP010000176.1:0-3453 GCA_964241965.1 uncultured Mucilaginibacter sp. | reverse complement strand
TGTAGAAGATTATCATGTAATTGAAAAAAAGCTTTCCGATCATTACCCGGTGTACAGCGATTTGCTGCTGCAAGGGAAATGAGAGTTAGCAATACCATCATTTAACTTATCTGGTGCTCCATTTAAACCATTTGATACCCAAGGTGGCAAAAACCAGCACATAACCTAAAGTACAAAGCACCATCAGGGTATTATCAGACGTCCAGGGGCCTGGGTTCATGCTATAAGCCATTAAGGTTTTAACCGCACCATATGGCGACCAGTGCACAAGTTTTTGCACTTGTTCGCCTAATTGCCCCATTTCACCGAACATCCCGATAATGATAAAGCCAATATATACTAACCGTGTGGTAGAATTAACCGTTTCCGGGTTTTTAACACGCCCAACAATCAGCTGCCCCAAGCTTAAATAAACGGCACCACCAATCAGCGAAACGAAAGTTGCCAATACATAACCCGCTGCAGATAGTACTACATGATCATATTGATAACCCATAATAAACACTACAAAGGTTAAAAGTAAAATCATGCACAATTGCACCAGCAGGCGGCTCACCATAATTTGCCAGGCGGCCACAGGCGCCGCCCGCAGGCGCTGAAACACGCCTTTATCGCGGTCGCGGGCTATATTATTGGCATAGCCCATCAAACCCAGAGAAATTAAACCGATATTAATGCTCATGGATAGCGCAAACGGTCCGCCCAGTTTGCTGATAATCCCCTTCCAGGAAAACAGTAGGATGGCAGGTACCAGCAGCGCTAATATAACTGAGCGCCGGTTGCGCCATTGGGTAGTGAAATCGGCTTGCAGCAAAGTCAACAGTGCAGTTTTTGAGGAGGGTAATTGAGTAGGCATACTATAATAAATTAGTTGAGGTTAAGCGCGAACGGTTCGGCCGGTTAAGGCAATAAAAACGTCTTCTAAAGTTACTTTTCCGCGGCGCGAAACCCGGATAACTTCGGAGTCGGTTTTATAGCGGTCAATAATTTCCTGCGGGTTGCCGGTAGCTACAATGCGGCCATGGTCAATAATACTCACCCGGTCGCACACGGCTTCAGCTTCTTCCATGGAGTGAGTAGTAAGCAATACGCAATGACCGCGTTCGCGGATGCTTTCCATGCGCTCCCACAATTGCCGGCGCGATTGCGGATCCAGCCCGGTAGTGGGTTCATCCAGCAAAACTAATAACGGTTGATGAATGGTGGCAATTACCAGTGAAACCCGTTGCTGCTGCCCGCCCGATAGTTGCCCGAAACGTTTATGCTGTGCATCCGCCAGCTTAATGTCTTCCAATATAGCCTGCAATTTTTCATGACTTAATGTTACGCCATACAGGCCTGCATACAGGCGAATAATTTCGGCCACCGTAAGTTCGGGCTGAAAGCTGGTGCTTTGCAATTGTATACCCACCAGTGATTTGGCATGGCGGGGCTGTTTGCTGATATCATAACCGCCTATATTTATAGCGCCCTGCCGGAATTTAATCAGCCCCTCAATGGCGCTCAGCGTACTGGTTTTACCGGCACCGTTAGGGCCCAGCAAGCCAAATATCTCACCGGCCTGCACACCGAAGCTAACATCATTTACAGCAAGCTGTGTACCGTAAGAGATGCTTAGATTTTCAACAGTTAAAATGTTTTGAGGTATAGGTTCAGCCATAGGATTGTTGTTTCTGTTATTTAGAATAAGTAACGGCCGAAAAGTTACAGGATTTTGCCGGCTTTATTTGTGGTTAAACCAACAAAATCCTGTTGATCACATGACTTACATGTTCATATCGCTCATGTCCATAGCCTTATGCGAATGACCCATTTTCATTAATGAAGGACTGATGCGCAGGTACACCTCAAACCCTGCGGGCGCTGTACCGTACAGATTTCTGATGGATGCAGGCGATACGTTTACTGTTGCCTGCAAACCTATGCGCAGGTCGGTTCGCTTCACCGTGGTTAAAATCCGGTTGGTGCCCAAAGTAAAGGCATTGATGTTCAGGTTAGGGTTAGCAGGATAAAAATTAGTCAGATCCAGTTCTTCAGCATCTTTCTGCACAAATTCGTACCGGCCGTAAATGGCGGTCTTTTTTAATTGCAGGTTGCTTTCCAATAATACGGCAGGCTGCGTTTTGCCATTTTCGGAGTGATGATTTTGCCCGTACACCAGTGTGGTAGCCAGGTAGCTATCTTCACTATATACCTGCGTATTCATGGCCGAAAAGGTGAAGCGGTCCACATTATCCATAGGGTCTAAATCTTCAGGACTTTTAATCCAGCCGTTAGAGGCCTGCAGCGCCCATTCAGCCGACGGATTGTAGGATAACCGCACCGAATAAGAATCAAATCGCATCTTGTCAAAACCATACCGCTCCTCGTCCGGTTCGCGGCCTTTAAAGGCGGAACCTTCCAGTTTAAAATCTTCATATCTGAACCCTAAAGTAGCTACTCCGAAAGTAATATGGGTAGCATCTGCATAATGATGGCTTAACGGCGCATCCGGGTTGTTGGCAGCCGATAGCCGGTGCATAAATACAGGCGGGCCCAGCGCCGGTTCGCCGGGATAACCGAAGGAAGCATAAACGTCTGTGTTTTTAGCCACACGTTGTGTGTAAGCCACACTGAGTTCGGAAAACAGATCATGCGGGTGCTGTTTATCCACCAGTTTTTGCCCGTGAAAAGATTCGCCGGTTTGATAAAGCAGCGGATAGCCGCCGCTACCCACCAAAAAAGGATCAAATGAAAACATGGTATTGATGGCAAACAAACCGCCGCTGCCCACTTTGCGCTGCGTCATGAACATAAACCAGCTGGGGGCATCTGCTTTTTTGCCGCCGCGATTAGTGGTTTTATTAAATATATCCTGGTCATTAAACCGGGGAACGATATTGCCGTGTACCATGCTCATCCACTTATGACCATGCAGCATATAGGCATACATCGGCGTAGTATCGGGCACCCATGAAGTGCCGGAACCATCCCGGTTCATGGGCAACCCACGCGAAAACTGGCTGCTCATCATCAGGTGGTTCATTTGCATGCTCTGCATAGGCATATGATGCAGGGTGGTATCGCTCTTATGGCGATGGATAGAGTCGGTATAAGGGTGCTGGGCTTGTAGTTGACTGGCCAGCACAGTGAACAGTATAACAAAGAGAAAAAATTTCATCAGTATTTGATATATAATTTCACCTGATAAAGTATCATCAGATGAATACAGGAAACAGTAGATTAACTAAATAATAATTGACGGCGCACGAAGAGAATGCCAGCAGGCGCAGGCCTGCTGCAATTGAGTGGTTAAATACGGAAGCTGCAATTCCTGATGAAGACGGGGCAACGGCTAACCGGTATTCCAGGCGGGCCGCGACTGGTTACCGTTTGCGCCCGGGGTTCCATCGCCTGAAAATAAACACCGGCCCAAAGGTTGGCGGGAAGCAAAACCACCGTGTTTTTAACTGT
>CAXTAP010000175.1:0-3496 GCA_964241965.1 uncultured Mucilaginibacter sp. | reverse complement strand
GGTATATCTGAGGACAGGCTGATTTCTGTAAAGAGAACAGACCTGTTTACTGCCCATTAAGTGAAATATAATATTGATTGTTTACTTATAATGCCGCTGTAATAATGCAGAAAAGTATAAATGCTATAATTTGTAACACTTAAAAATACATTGGTAAACGCCAGTTACTATAATTCGGCATCTAACAGACGAGAACCGTGCACTATTCTTAAAATATAGATCTTATTTTCACCAATTTTATAGATAATTCTGTACCGGTTAAGTAGCAGTTCCCGAATAGATTTATCATTAAATTCCTTTACAGCCTTTCCAGATTCCGGGTATTATGTTAACTGATCAATTTTTTCAAAAATCCTGCTAATAAATCGCCTTGCTATGAGTGAAGAATCCTGGGCAATATAATTTTCAATGTCTTCCAAATCGCTAACCGCAGATTCTGTTAAAACAACTTTTAATTGTTCCATTTATCAGCAAATCTCTGCCTTACATCATTGAAATCCTGTAATCTGTTATGTTTTACATCGTCAAGCCCCTTTTCCACTTTTTCGATAAAAAGTATTTTTTCAATTAATTCCTCTGTATGAAATTCCTCTTCTAATGAGGACAAGGTTTCTAAAACAATAGATTTTTTCATATCAGCAATATACAAATTTATAACGCATACTATCAACTATTCATAGCATAAACCACTATGTTAACGCCAAACTTGGTATTATCCTCCGCCAGGAAACGTTTATTCCTGAAATCGTAATCCCACTCGCAGCCATAATCCTTATTGCTGTATAATACTGCAATGCGGCCGTTTATCTCAATGGCCTTCAGGTAATCATGCACCAGGTCGTCGCCCCAGCCGTTCAGTTCAAAGGTAGTAGTGGGCGGCCCCTTCTCGAAGGCAAAAAAGGAGCGGTATATTTCATGATTATTAGGTATCTTCTTCAGGGCAGCCGGGCCGAACAAGGCGCCCATCTGTGCCTCGAATGATTTGGCGAACAGCCCGTCAATATCATGGTTGCAGTCGTCGGCAAAAACGAAGCCGCCGTTTTGAACATATTTTTTGAAGTTGGCCCGTTCCTGCGCATCAAACTGAACCAGTTTGTGCCCGCTGATATAACTGAACGGCGATGTAAAAATATCGCTGCTGCTCAGCGGCACTACTTTTTCCTTTTGCTCAATGGGTATGGTAGTATATTCCAGCAGAGAATTCAGGATGTTGGAAGGCATGCGCTGATCAGTATCCCAATCGCCGGAATGATAGCTGAAACGGGTAAAAACAAACTTTGAACTCGATGCCATTACAGATAAAAGTTTAAAATTAGCACAAATTTCCAGTGAGGAATCGATTTTAATTTATCAGGCTTGTAATTTTTTGGATACTTCGTTAAAAACATTATATCTTTTTGTTCAAGTTATTAAAAACTGCAATATCTTAGGAAACAAAATCCGGCCGATAAAGCATTTTAACCTTAAACGTTTTGGAACTGACCGAACTTGATATAAAAACCCTGCTTGCCAGATTACCGCAGCTGAAGAGCGAAATACAAAAAGTAATTGTAGGGCAGGAACATATCTTAGATGAACTGCTGGTTGCCTTTCTGGCCGGGGGGCATTGCCTGCTTGAAGGTGTACCCGGACTGGCTAAAACCTTGCTGGTAAAAACTATGGCGCAGGCGCTGCACCTGCCTTTCAGGCGCATACAATTTACGCCCGACTTAATGCCGACTGATATTATCGGCACCGAAGTTTTAGAGGAAGACCATGTAACCGGCAAGCGTTTTTTTAAGTTTAACAAGGGGCCGCTGTTTGCCAACATTATTCTGGCTGATGAAATTAACCGTACGCCGCCCAAAACACAATCGGCCTTATTGGAGGCTATGCAGGAGTTCGAGGTAACCTACGGAGGGCAGACCTATCCGCTGGACAAGCCCTTTTTTATACTGGCAACTCAAAACCCGATAGAGCAGGCCGGCACCTACCCGCTGCCCGAAGCACAGCTCGACCGGTTTTTGCTGCTGGTACGCATTGGCTACCCTACAGCGCAGGAGGAGTTCGAGGTACTGAACCGCACCACCGGTACCAGAGGGGCAACCGTTAACCCGGTGATTACGGCTCAGGAAATACAGCAGGCCCAGGCGCTGGTAAGGCAGGTATCCATCAGTGACGATCTGGTTCGTTATGTCAGCACCTTAATCCGCGCTACGCGGCCCGACTCCAGCGAGCTGAACTATGTTAAAGAATGGATACGCTGGGGCGCAGGGCCCAGGGCCGGGCAGGCATTAATATTAACAGCCAAAGCACGGGCGCTGCTTAAAGGCCGCTATGCGGTGTTGATGGAAGACATCCATGCCATGGCAGCGCCGGTTTTAAGGCACCGCATCCTGATGAATTTCAGGGCCGAAGCCGAAGGCATCACTTCAGACAAGGCCACTGCCGAACTGATTAAGTTAATAAAGAGGCCTGATTAAAAAAGGTGCAGATGGCTGGAATCGAACTCATATAAATTCATTGCTGTATAAGTTATTTCACATTACCGGTCGCTGCAATTCACACTTCGTTCAAAACATGTATCACTCATGCAACTCGATCCTAAAGTATTAACAACCATTAAGAGTTTGCCTTTGCTGGCCAAAACGGTTATTGACGGCTTTATGAACGGTTTTAATAAAAGCAATGTAAAGGGGCCCGGGCTGGAATTCAGCCAGTACCGGAGCTATCAGGCAGGTGATGACCTGCGCTGGCTGGACTGGCGTATGTATGCGCGCTCAGACAGGTATTATATCCGCGAATCGGAAGTGGAAACCAGTATTTCAGTAAATTTTTTGGTAGATGCCAGCGCTTCCATGAACCATCATGATGGTACAATCAGTAAAATAGATTACGCACGGTACCTCGCCGCCTCACTGGCTTATTTAGCCAATTTGCAGGGTGATTCAGTCGGCCTTTCTATATTCAGCCAGGGCAGGTTGCAGGTCATGAATTCGCGGAATGATCCGCAGCACCTGCAGCGGCTATATTATCAGTTAGATCAGCTGCAGCCTGCCGGCGTTTTTACAGAGCCGGCCTATTATAAGGAATTATTCAGTGGCCGGCAGCGCAAGGAATTACTGATTTTTATTACTGATATGTACCAGGCCGATAATGAGATCGGCCGCCTGCTGGATTCGCTGACTGCGCTGCGCCATGAGGTAATGGTGTTCCATTTAATGGGGGCGGATGAGCTTGGCTTTAATTTTAATGGTTACAGCAGTCTGCAGGATATGGAAACAGGCGAGGTTGTCGCTATCAACGCGCAAACTAAACGGCAGTATCAGGAAAGATTAGAGCAGCATCTGGCGGAAGTTAAAAGGCAGATGCTTGATAAAAATATTTATTACCGTATGCTCAGTACCGCACAGCCGCTTGAACAGGCGTTGCGCGACTTCCTGGTGCAGCGGTATAAGGGCAGGTGAGTAGTGAGTAGTGAGTAGTGAGTAGTGAGTAGTGAGTAGTGAGTAGTGAG
>CAXTAP010000174.1:0-3644 GCA_964241965.1 uncultured Mucilaginibacter sp. | reverse complement strand
GGGCAAGCCTATGTATGTGCGGCTATTAGGCAGCTACAACATTACTGTTGATAAAGCGCTGATTAATGCTGCAGCTACCTCCATAGGCTGGAAGCCCAGCCTGCAAAACGGCCGCCCGGTGGACGGGCCGTTTAATGTGGCCTTGACGTTGTAAATTATCTTTCAGGAACAGTTCTATTTAATAACTATTTATGAGCAAATAATTTGCCTTTCGCTGTAAATGTCCAAACTTATATCACTAAAACTATTTATAGCTATATCGTTGAGCTTTTTAGCAACGCCTGCTTTTTCTCAACGCCAGAATTTATATTTTTTTACACCTGATGGGTCAAAGACCATGTCAGCTGATAGTATGTCTTATTTTCGGATAGTACGAGAGCCTGATTCGGGATCAGTTTTATACCCGGTTTTTGAATATTATAAAAACAAGAAACCCAAATTGATTGGACATTCATCAACAATCGATCCGCCTATGTATGATGGCCAGGTGATTACTTTTCATCCTGATGGTAAACGTGAAACCATTGCACAGTATTTAAAGGGCAGGCCTATATACTCGTATTACAGTTATAATAAGAATGGCACGTTACACGCTGAAGAATATTATGATTCGGTATTAACTTCAAGTGAGATTGAAGCATATAAAATTAAAATTCTTAATGATACAGCCGGCAATCCTATGGTTATTGACGGAAATGGATATTATAAAGGCCCCGCTGAACGAAGGAAAAATGCGCTTGAAGAAGGCAATGTAGTAAATGGTTATAAAAACGGCGAATGGAAAGGCAACTATCCTGCAGAAAGTATTACTTATGCAGAACAATATAACCACGGAATATTAGCCGGAGGCACTTGCACAACGGCTGCCGGAAAAACTTACACCTATACCCATTCTGCAGAAAATGCAAGTTTTCCGGGAGGCTTAACAGCATTATATAACTTTATCGGGAAAAAAATAAGGTATCCCGCAGCATCCAAAAATGCAGGCATATCAGGAAGGGTAATTGTTCAGTTTGTTATCAATAAGGCCGGAGCAGTTACCGATATTCATGTTGTACGTGCGCCGGATACATATTTGGCTGACGAGGCAGTCAGAGTTTTTAAACTAATATCTCCCTGGCAGCCCGGGATTCGGGACGGGCACCCTGTGAATGTACAATTTACTATACCAGTTCAATTTACTGCTGGAGGTTAAATTTGATAATTTGCTGAGTGAGGATTATGTTGATTTTTTATCACTATAATTATTTGTTTTTCTATACCTTTGCATCCCGACGCTGAAGTCGGGATTTTTCATTTTCAGCGCATAGAAATTTAGTTCATAGCCAATAGTTCATGGTTCAAAATGACCGATACCCATGAACTATACACTATGAACAATGAACTCAAAAACAAAACTATGCCCAAAAATACCTCCATCAAATCCGTATTAATTATTGGTTCTGGCCCTATTATTATCGGTCAGGCTTGTGAGTTTGATTACTCCGGCTCGCAGGCAGCCCTTTCGCTGAAAGAAGAAGGCATCGAGGTGTCTATCATCAACAGCAACCCGGCCACCATCATGACCGATAAGGTAATTGCCGATCATGTGTACCTGCTGCCCCTCAATTGCGACAGCATTGAGAAAATTTTACAGGAGCAGCACATTGATGCCGTACTGCCTACCATGGGTGGCCAAACGGCGCTGAATCTTTGCATTGAAGCGTCAGAGCGCGGCATCTGGGAAAAATATAAGGTAAAGGTAGTAGGCGTTGATGTAGCCGCTATCGAAAAAACCGAGAACCGCGAGGCCTTCCGCCAACTGATGGTGGATATCGGCGTAGGGGTAGCCAAATCAAAAATTGCCAACTCCTTTCTGGAAGGTAAAGAAGCTGCCCAGCAAATCGGTTTTCCGCTGGTAATTCGCCCCAGTTATACCCTGGGCGGTAAAGGCGCAGGCTTTGTACATAAAAAAGAAGAATTTGATGCTGCCCTGAGCCGTGGCTTGCAAGCATCGCCCACCCACGAGGTGCTGGTGGAGCAGGCCGTATTGGGCTGGAAGGAATATGAGTTGGAACTGCTGCGCGATAACCGCGACAACGTGATCATCATCTGCTCCATCGAAAACTTTGACCCGATGGGCATTCACACCGGCGACAGTATTACCGTAGCGCCTGCCATGACGCTGAGCGACCGCTGCTACCAGGAAATGCGCAACCAGGCTATTAAAATGATGCGCGCCATCGGCAACTTTGCCGGCGGCTGTAATGTGCAGTTTTCGGTAAACCCGGCCAATGAGGATATCATTGCCATTGAAATTAATCCGCGCGTGTCGCGTTCGTCAGCCCTGGCTTCAAAAGCTACTGGTTATCCTATTGCCAAAATAGCGGCCAAGCTGGCTATCGGTTATAATCTGGACGAACTGGAAAACCAGATCACCAAAACCACGTCGGCTTACTTTGAGCCCACGCTGGATTATGTGATTGTAAAAATACCCCGCTGGAACTTTGATAAATTTAAAGGCGCCAACAAAGAGCTGGGACTGCAAATGAAATCGGTAGGCGAGGTGATGGGTATTGGCCGCAGCTTCATCGAAGCGCTGCAGAAAGCCTGTCAGAGCTTGGAGATTGGTCGTGCCGGCTTAGGCGCTGATGGCCGACAAAGCCGCAACCTCGAAGAAATTATGGCAAGCCTAGAGCATCCGAGCTGGGACCGCTTGTTCCATATCTATGATGCCTTAAGCCTGGGCGTACCGATTGAATCGGTACGTAAAGTAACCAAAATTGACCGCTGGTTTTTAAACCAGATACAGGAAATTGTATTAATGGAGGCGGAACTGCGCCGCTATCATGTGAGCAATGTACCGGCCGACTTTCTGCTGACCCTGAAGCAAAAAGGGTTCTCCGATGTGCAGATTGCCTGGATTTTGGGCAACACCACCGAAGAGCAGGTATACCAGCGCCGCAAGGAACTGGGCATTAACCGGGTATACAAAATGGTGGATACCTGCGCTGCCGAGTTCCAGGCCAAAACGCCTTATTACTATTCTACTTACGAGGGGGAGAATGAATCCATCCCGTCGGATAAAAAGAAAATTGTAGTGTTGGGCTCAGGCCCTAACCGTATTGGTCAGGGTATAGAGTTTGATTATAGCTGTGTGCACGGCTTATTGGCCGCGAAGGAAACCGGCTACGAGGCCATCATGATCAATTGTAATCCTGAGACGGTATCTACTGACTTTAATATGGCCGATAAGCTATACTTTGAGCCGGTTTTTTGGGAGCATGTGCGCGAAATCATTGAACTGGAAAAACCGGAAGGCGTGATTGTACAGTTGGGTGGCCAGACCGCGTTAAAAATGGCAGAAAAGCTGCATGAGCACGGCATCAAAATTATCGGTACCTCGTTCGACAATATGGATATTGCCGAAGACCGCGGCCGTTTTTCCGATCTGCTGAAAGAGCTGGACATTCCTTACCCGAAATACGGTGTGGCTGAAAGCGCTGAAGAAGCCATTGAAGTAGCCCACCAGGTAGGTTACCCGGTGCTGGTTCGCCCCAGCTATGTATTAGGCGGCCAGGGCATGAGCATTGTGATTAATGATGAGGACCTGGAACGTGCAGTAGTAAACCTGCTGAAAAACCTGCCCGGCAACCGCGTACTGA
>CAXTAP010000173.1:0-3670 GCA_964241965.1 uncultured Mucilaginibacter sp. | reverse complement strand
GACCTGGGAGAGGATCGAACTCTCGACCCACTGATTAAGAGTCAGTTGCTCTACCAGCTGAGCTACCAAGTCATGGGTGATAAAGAACGCTGCAAAGATAGAAAAGTTTTTGAAAGTGCGATGTTCGAAAGTTGGAAAAAAGTCCGGAAGTCCGTTGTCCGGGTGTCCTGAAAAAATTATAGCAGCCTGACTAACTGCCTACTGAATTTCCGACATCCGCCTTCCCAACCAACATTACGCCATTGCATACATTTCTTCGCGCTGCTTCTGCACTGTACCGCTGTTAATGTACTCATCGTAGTTCATCAGCTTGTCTATCATGCCGCCCGGCGTAAGTTCAATAATGCGGTTGGCAGCAGTCTGAGTAAGCTCATGGTCGCGCGAGGTGAACAGGATGGTGCCCTTAAAATCCTTCATGCCATTATTCAGGGCAGTGATGGATTCCAGGTCCAGGTGGTTGGTAGGTTCATCAAACAATAATACGTTAGGCTGCTGCAGCATCATGCGGCTGAACATGCAGCGCATTTTTTCGCCGCCCGATAGCACCGTGCTCTTTTTCAGTACCTCCTCGCCCGAAAACAGCATCCGGCCCAGAAAACTGCGGATAAACTGCTCGTCCTTATCGCCGGGCGCATACTCGCGGAGCCAGTCAACCAGGTTTAAGTCCTTGCCCTGAAAGTAGTTGGCATTATCCATTGGTATATCTGCCGGGTTAATGGTAACGCCCCACTTAAAGCTGCCGGTATAACCGGCATCGCGCCCGGTTAAGATATCGTAAAAGGCAGAGGTGGCCAGGCTGTTTTGTGATAGCACCGCAATCTTATCGCCTTTGCTTACCTGCAGGTTAATGTTATCAAACAAAACCTCGCCGCCCAGTTTTTTACCCAGCTTTTCAATCTGTAAAATCTGGTCGCCGGCCTCGCGGGCCTGCTGGTTGAACATAATGGCCGGGTATTTCCGGTTTGAAGGCTTGATCTCATCCAGGCTGATTTTGTCCAGCGCCTTTTTACGGCTGGTGGCCTGCTTTGATTTGGAAGCATTGGCGCTGAAACGGCGGATAAACTCCTGCAATTCCTTCACCCGGTCTTCAGTTTTCTTATTCTGGTCGGCACGCTGCTTCAAAGCCAGCTGGCTCGACTCGTACCAGAAGCTATAATTACCGGTATAGATAGTCATTTTGGCAAAGTCAATATCCACCACATGGGTGCAAACTGTATCCAGAAAGTGCCTGTCATGCGATACCACCAGCACAATGGCCTCATAACCGGCCAAAAAGTCTTCAAGCCAGGCAATGGTGCTGATGTCCAGGTCATTGGTTGGCTCATCCAGCAGCAAAATATCGGGGTTGCCGAACAGAGCCTGCGCCAGCAGTACGCGCACCTTCTGGTTACCGTCCAGTTCATTCAGCAGCTTGTAATGCAAATCCTCCCTGATGCCTAAGTTACTCAGCAGGGTTGCCGCATTGCTTTCAGCATTCCAGCCATCCATCTCCGCAAAAATGTTCTCCAGTTCGCCGGCACGCTCACCATCAGCATCGGTAAAGTCTTCCTTCAGGTAAATGGTATCCTTTTCCTTCATTACGCTGTAGAGTTCCTTGTGCCCCATCATCACGGTTTCAATCACCGGATATTCATCAAAAGCGTAATGGTTCTGGGTAAGCACCGCCATGCGCTCGCCGGGCGTAAAGCTCACCGAGCCGCTGGTAGGGTCAATTTCGCCCGAAAGTATCTTTAAGAAAGTTGATTTGCCTGCGCCGTTGGCGCCGATGATGCCGTAGCAATTTCCCTGTGTAAACTTCAGGTTAACATCCTCAAATAATGTGCGTTTGCCGTAGCGTAAAGATAGATTGGATACCGTTATCATGCTGCCCCTTTAAATTTGGCGCAAAGATACATAATAAACCAGGTTTTTGTTAAACGATGCGCATGGCCGCAGATGAATTTGATTTTTAGTTGACCAGGTTTTGGCTATTTACCCCACGCTGCCGGGTTGGTGCGCCAGTTGCTCAGCAGTGCAACCTGCGCCTCGGTAATGTACTGCTTGGCTTCGGCAAACTTAATAAGCGCGTTATAGTTGGATAGGGTAACAAACCGGCATTTGGCCTGCTTAAAGTTTTCGGCAGCGGCATCAAAGCCGTAGCTGAATATGGCAGCCAGCCCGGCCACCTCGCAGCCGGCCTCACGCAGGGCAGCTACCGCTTCAAGGCTGCTTTTACCGGTAGAAATCAGATCCTCTACCACCGCTACGCGCTTGCCGGGCATTACTTCGCCCTCAATGAGCTTGCCGGTGCCATGCTCCTTGGGTTTGGAGCGTACGTAGATAAAGGGAAGCCCCAGTTCCTGCGCTACCAGTACCCCCTGCGGAATGCCGGCGGTAGCCACGCCCGCAATGCAGCTTACCGCGCCGAATTCTTCCTGTATTAAGGAGCTGAGCTGCTGCCTGATATAGGTGCGGATGGAGGGATAGGAAAGCGTTACACGGTTATCGCAGTAGATGGGCGATTTCCAGCCGGAGGCCCAGGTAAAAGGATTAGCAGGTTGTAATTTAATTGCTTTAATTTGCAGCAGAAATTCGGCTACCTGCTGCGCAACCTCATTATTATCAAACATGGCTCAAAAATACAGAATTTATATCAACCAGAAAGTTCTTTTGCTTGCTGAGTGCGCCCCTGCTGATGCAGAACGATATGAAATGCTTGAACAGCAAGCCTTTGATTTTAAAAAATTTTATCAGAAAGCCGTTACCGGTAAAAAGGCGAAGCAGTATTTGATGGTGTGCCAGGACGCACGCAAGATGCTTAAAAGCATCATTAAGCAAACCACCCTGATTGAGGCTGCCGGAGGGCTGGTGAAGCAGCAGGATAAGCGCTACCTGTTTATTTACCGCAACGATAAGTGGGACCTGCCCAAGGGCAAGCTGGAAAAGGGCGAAACGCCGAAGGAGGGGGCCGTGCGCGAGGTAGAGGAGGAGTGCGGCATTAAAATCAGTAAGTGCGGCAAACGCATCTGCAAAACCTATCATACTTATCTGCTAAAGGGCGAGGTAGTGTTAAAGCGCACTTACTGGTATAAAATGACCTATAAAGGCAAAGGCACCCTGAAACCGCAGACCGAGGAAGGCATTACCGAGGTGCGCTGGTTTAAAAAGGCCGAGATACAAACCGTGGCCGGCAACACCTTTCCCTCCATTATGGATGTGCTGGAGAAGCGGGATCTGGTTGCAGATAAGGCAGCGCCGCAGCAGGTATAAACTGGCTTACATCGCCCTTATAGCGCAAAATTTCGCGTACAATGGTGGAGCTGATGGAGGAGTAGCCCGGGCGGCTCACGATGAAGATGCTCTCAATATCGGGCGCCAGGGCCTGGTTCATCTGGGCAATGGCCTTTTCATATTCAAAGTCCGACACGGTGCGTATGCCCCGTATCATGTAGCCGGCGCCGATGCTCCTGCAAAAATCAATAGTGAGGCCCTGGTAGGCAACGGTACTGATTTTGGGCTCCTCCGCAAATACGGCGCGCAGCATCTGCTCGCGCTGCCCAACGGTTAAATACCCCTGCTTGGTACTGTTTACGCCGATGCCGATATACACCTGATCAAACAGCGCCAGGGAGCGCTTTACAATATCCACGTGGGCTTTGGTAACCGGATCGAACGAGCCGGGGAACAGGGC
>CAXTAP010000172.1:0-3716 GCA_964241965.1 uncultured Mucilaginibacter sp. | reverse complement strand
GTTTTATTACAGCGGGCGGTACACTGCATCCTCGGTAACATTCTTCGGAACTTCTGTTTCCTATTATTTCCTGCCTTATAAAAACAGGTCTTCCATTATTAAACCCCGGTAAACGGTAAACTATCATTGATTAAATTCCCTAAATCAAAAAAGCCGCTTATTGCAAGCGGCTTTTCAATGATGAACCCTGAATGTTCCTAAATCAGAGTATAAAGAACGATAGTATAATCAATAACTATATGTTCACTTATACGCTTGAATTTCAATGAGGTTGCATGTTAACCGTAGAATATACAAAGAGGCTTATAAACAGAAATAATTAAACTTTTTTAATTTTCGAGTACGCCAGTTTTCTGGTTACGGCAAAAACTTCCTCTTTCAGCAGCATGATGATAAACAGCGGTCCGTATAACAAATACCGCTTCCACATCCGCCGCGGTTCCTTCAGCAGCCTGATGAACCACTCCAGCCCCAAATTAATCCAGAATTTGCCCGGCCTTTCTAAGGTGCCGGCATAAAAATCGAACACAGCGCCTATGGAACAAATGTATCTGGCATCAATGGCTTCCTTATAAGTATAAGCCCACTTCTCCTGCTTAGGGGCTGTCATCCCTACAAAAAGCGCATCCGGCCGAAAGGCGTTAATCCGGCCAATCATCGCCTCATTTTCCTCCTCGGTAAACGCCTCTTTAAAGGGCGGAGAGTAAACCTCGCATTTAATATGGGGATACTCTGTAGCAAGCCGGTTTACAATTTTTTGCAGCGTAGCAGGCGATGAACCGAGGTAAAAGCATTTGCCGCCTTCCTGATTAAGCTTTTCAAGCAGATGCTCATGCAGCTCAGAGCCGGATATTTTTGGAATGGTAACACCGGTGCTGATTTTGAGTGCCAGTACCATGCCAATGCCGTCGGGCAGCAGGATGTCCGAATTTTTAAGCGCTTTTCTGAAATCCCGGTCCTGCTCAGCCACGCAATAGGAATATTGATTAATAGTGCTGACCAGCAGCTTGCGGGAAGCCGGTAATGCGCTCAGCGCTGCTGCATACAAATAATACCCTTTGTAAGAAGGGTTAAGTTCAGGTGCCCGATGTGAAATTATGCTGCTCAATTATATCGCCATTGGAAAAGATGATACTGAATATTTTATGAGTTACGGAAATAAGAAGTACAAAGATTTTAAAAACTTGTTTCTGTTAGATAAAAATGAGCTGGCATTTACGCAGGTTTGTGAGCGATGATGTTTTGCTGAATTGTAATAAACAGCTGATGATAAATATTTTAATAGTATCGCCTGAAATTATTGTAACCTGCAAGAAAATATAATAAGTTTGCGGTACTAATTATAACGCTATGCCCACCCAGGTAAAATGCCCGCATTGCAGAAGTGCTGACACTATTGTTTCAGACCGTAACTATCACCTGAAAACCATGACTATTTACCTGGTACTGGGCGCTGTTGGCAATTTACTCTGGTACACCGGTTTGTTCCATGTTGTAGCGCTGATAGGCACCCTGTTTTCGGGGGCGGTAGCAACCGGCTGTTTGCTTGCTCACTTAAAGGGCGATGATAACAGGGCGGTTTGCAGTCACTGCAATCACTATTTTTCTCCTGCCCAGGATGAACTGTGATTTGATCTAAGCGTTTGTCATAAAATTTACTTACCAATAAGCGCCTGAGTTTTTTATGTTTGTAAACTTTCAGGCGTTATAGAATATCAGCTTCTGCCACGAAGAAAATATCAGTTATGAGAAAATTCGCATTATTATCAGCGTCCGTGTTATTGTATTGCCTTTGCTTTAGCGGTGCTGTTTACAGCCAGTCATCCGGCGATGCAGCGCTTACCCGCTACGTTGACCCTTTTATCGGCACCGGGTTTCACGGACATGTGTTTTTAGGGTCAAATGTGCCTTACGGCGCAGTGCAGCTTGGCCCAACCAATCTTTCCGAAGGATGGGACTGGTGTTCAGGCTATCACATTTCTGATTCTACCATTATCGGCTTCCAGCATACGCACCTGAGCGGTACAGGCATCGGCGATTTGGGCGATATTTCTTTTATGCCTACCACAGGCCCCGTTAAAGTGACCAAGGGCAGCTTAAAGGATATGCAAAGCGGTTACCTGTCCCTGTTCAGCCATCAGGACGAAACCGCCCGCCCGGGATATTATGCCGTAAAGCTGAAACGCTATAATATCGGGGTGAGGCTTACCGCAACCAAGCGTGTAGGTTTCCATGAATATACTTTTCCGCAGGCCGACCAGGCACACCTGGTTATTGATTTGCAGGAAGGCATCGGGTGGGACAGGCCGGTGCAAACCTTTATACAGCAGGTTAATGACAGTACTGTTGCCGGCTACCGCTATTCAACCGGCTGGGCCGTTGATCAGCGTATATATTTTACCGCTGTTTTCTCCAAGCCTGTTAAAACCTTCACGGTGTATGATAGCCTGATGCTGAAGCCCGGCGTATCGCTGCAGGGTAAAAAGGTAAAAGGCGTAGTGAATTTCTCTACCGCTGCCGGTGAGAAAGTACTGGTTAAGGTTGGCATTTCGCCGGTGAGCATGGCCAATGCACTGGCCAATATAAAGGCAGAGCTGCCCGGCTGGAACTTTAACGCTGCTGTAGCCCGCGCAGATGCAGCCTGGAACCAGGAACTGCAGAAGGTACAGCTTAAAACAGCCGATGAAGATAAAAAGCGTGTTTTTTACACCGCGTTTTATCATACCATGATAGCGCCATCTGCCTTCAATGATGCCAACGGCGATTATTGGGGAACTGATAAAAAGGTTCATGCCAAAGCGGGCTTCACCAACCTGACTACATTTTCACTGTGGGATACTTACAGGGCTGCACATCCGCTATATACCCTGCTGCAACCGGAAAAAGTAAATGATATAATCAATACCATGCTGGCTGTGTACCGGCAGCAGGGCAGCCTGCCTATGTGGCATTTGATGGCTAACGATAATTACTGCATGGTGGGTTACAGCGCCGTACCGGTTGTGGCCGATGCTATATTAAAAGGATATCATGGTTTTGATACCGGCTTAGCCTATGAAGCCATGAAGAAAACAGCCATGCGGGATACGCTTGGAATTAAGTTTGTAAAGAAGTTAGGATACATTCCGGCCGATAGTGTTGCCCAGTCGGTATCGCTTGGCATGGAGTACGCTATTGACGACTGGTGCCTTGCCCAGGTAGCCCTGAAAATGGGTAAGCAGGCCGACTATGCCTATTTCAACAAAAGGGGGTTGTATTATAAAAACTATTACGACCCCAAAGCCGGCTTTATGCGTGGCCGCCTGTCGGCCACTAAGTGGCGTACACCTTACAGCCCCTTTGTTTCTATACATGAGCGCGGAGATTTTACCGAAGGCAATGGCTGGGAGTACACCTGGCTTGCTCCGCAGGATGTGGAGGGACTAATTACGCTGCTGGGCGGCGAGCAAAAGTTTACCCGCAAGTTAGACTCCCTGTTTATTGCCGAAGGTAATATGGGAAAGGAAAAATCACCTGATATCTCGGGCCTGATCGGGCAGTATGCGCATGGCAATGAGCCTGGCCACCATACGGCATACTTATACACCTATGCAGGCCAGCCCTGGAAAACCGCCGAAAAGGTGAGATTCATCATGAAGAATTTTTACACCAGCAAAACCGATGGTATTATTGGTAATGAAGATGTAGGGCAGATGTCTGCCTGGTATGTATTGTCC
>CAXTAP010000171.1:0-3718 GCA_964241965.1 uncultured Mucilaginibacter sp. | reverse complement strand
GCTCAAACATGTAGGCCTTGTTCAGGCGCAGGGTAGAATATACATGCGGCTCAATAGCAGCATCGCCCTGCATATAATCAATGTAAGCATAATCGGTAGGACTCATCACCACATCGTGCTTCATTTTGGCGGCTGCAATGCCGCCCTTCATACCGCGCCAGCTCATTACCGCTGCATTGGGGGCTAAGCCACCTTCCAGTATCTCATCCCAGCCCATAAAGTGCCTGCCTTTTGATTCTACAATCTTTTCTAAACGCTTCTCAAAATAAGATTGTACTTCTTCCTGGGTTTTCAGGTTTTCGCGCTGCATTAAAGCTTTAACCGCATCGCTCTTTTCCCAAAAGTTTTTAGGGCATTCATCGCCGCCCACGTGGATGTATTGGAATGGGAATAGCTGCGCTACTTCCGTCATTACTTTATCCAGAAAAATATATACGTTTTCATTGGCCGGGCACAGCGTGTTATCTACCAGCGCCTGCGGCGGATGCTTGTTCCAGTCCATGATTATCTCACCTGAACGTACTTGATACTTATCAGCACCGGGAGTACAAGAAAGTTCGGGGTATGAGACTACCGCTGCCAGGCTGTGGCCGGGCACATCAATTTCCGGCAGGATGTTCACAAACCTGTCCTGCGCATATTTAACCAGTTCCCGGATGTCATCCTGCGTATAAAAGCCACCATAGGTGCGCGGCTCGTTGGCTGCAGGTGGCGTAAAAGTGCCAAAATAACCAACCTTTTTAACATTGTAGGCACCCACCTGGGTAAGGCGGGGCAGGCTTTTAATCTCAATGCGCCAGCCTTCATCATCAGCTAAATGCAGGTGCAGCAGGTTATATTTGTAGCGTACCATATCATCAATATAATGCTTCACCTCCTCCTTGGTGAAAAAATGCCGGGCTACGTCAAACATCAGCCCGCGCCATTCAAAGCGGGGGTAATCGGTAATCTGTACGCAGGGTGCCTTCCAGGCTGTTGAGGCAACTCTGGTATGGCTTTCAATAGCGGGCGGAAACAATTGCAGCAGCGACTGTACACCGTAGAAAATACCTGCGGGCGTATTGGCGCTGATGATAATCTTTTTGGGCGATACCGATAAATGGTAGCCTTCTTTACCCAGGGCAGCTTCTGTATTTTTATTCAGTACCATGCTGATGCTGGCTGCAGCCGATGGTTTATCCTTACGGACAACGGTTACGCCCGCTGCGGTGGTTAGCCTGCTTTTCAGGGTAGTAACAGCGGTAGCTAATTCCGGCTGGTCGGGCGCATTGATGACGACGGTTTTGGGCAGGATGAAATAACCTGCGGTGCGTGCCGCTTTTACCGGCGCGGGTACAATACTTATTTCATTGCCGGATTGTGCCAGCACGGCCGGCGATGCCAGGATGCAGCAAAGAAAAGCAGTAAACAGTTTTCTCATGATGATAAAGATGTTGAGTAAATTATAATGGTATTGCAAGGTAACAGATTAATTGTTAATCAGCAACCTGAGCCATAGCAAGATTATTATTTTATAATAAGCCGGGCAGCCAGGCCCGGTTACCGGCGGCGTTACTCTGTTTCCTTAATAAATGCTACGGTTTCATTGGCGAAATCCTTATTGGCATAGGCATGGTTGTGGTCGCCGGGTACATACTTGAGCCGGGCGCCGGGGATAAGGTTTTGCAGGATGATCTCCGAACCGTTGTCCACATCGTTGCTGCCGCGGATAACCATGACCGGGCTGTGCACCCTGGCCAGTTCCTCGGGCGAAGTTACGGGCTGATACTTTTGCTGATAGGCCAGCGCCTGCAAATTATAATGCTGACTTTTAAAGTAGTTTACCATTTCGGGCAGCTCGTGCTTTGCCGTATCGGTAAGCGCCCGGTAAATCTGCCGGGGCCTGTCCCAGTCAGGGTTGGTAAAGGCAGCGCCCATGCCGCCTAAAACAGCCTTGCGGATGCGGTTATCCGTTGTAAGCAGCTTAGCCGCTACAATGGAGCCGCGCGAGTAGCCCACCACATCATACTGCTTAATGTGCAAGCTGCTGATGAGGCCGGCAATATCCTGCACCTGCGCATCGTGGGCATAGCCGCCTTCCTGCGGCGCATCTGAACGGCCATTGCCGCGCATATCAGGCACAATAACCTGGTAGCCGGCCTTGAGCAAAGCGGTATCGGTTGGCGTTTTAAGCCAGTTATTGCTGGTGTTGCCAAACCCGTGCAGCAGCACTACCGGGTAGCCACTGCCGCTTACGGTATAATAAATTTTAGTGCCATCGGCTGCTGTATAATAGCTGCCCGGCGGCGTTTGTGCAAAAGCGCCGGCGGCGGCAAACAGCAGCAGTAATAAACTATAACGCATAAAAGTCCTCCTGAGTCCCCCCGAAGGAGAAAGCTGATTTGTTTAATAATTGATGAATGATTACATAGCAAAATTTGCAGCATAATGTTTTTAACTATGTTACAGTCTCTTCCCCCCTGGGCGCATCAAGAGGGTTCCTGATAGCCGCCCACCTGGCCGTGATGGCGCTCATAGGCTATGCCGGCATCCGGGCCGAAGGGATGGCCGCCAAAGCCGTTGCGCATCATGGCGATGGCCTTGGGTGCAACATGGCCGCTATCCCGCGAGGCAATCAGCTGCATAACCGACTGGGCGATGACCGGAATGGAAACCTCCATCTTCATGGCATCGGTAACCAGCCAGTTTACCTCGCCGGTATCATCCACGTAGGCGGGTACATTGAAGCCCTGCTTTTCATCATACAGCTTTTTCATCAGTTCAATGAGCCATGAGCGCACCACCGAACCATGATTCCAGGTGTGCAGAATATCGCTGATGTTCAGCTGCTCGCGGTACCTGGCCAGCAAATCCATGCCCTCGCCGATGGCCTGCAGCATGCCAAACTCAATGCCGTTGTGCACCAGCTTTACAAAGTGCCCCGAACCGGATTTACCGGTGTAGCTGTACCCGTCGGGCACGGCCAGCTGCCGCAATAAGCCCTCCAGCTGCTGAACGGCCTCCGGCTCGCCGCCTACCATAAAGCAGGCCCCGTTGCGCGCCCCGCTGATGCCGCCGCTGGTGCCGCAGTCAATCAGGTACAGGTTCTGCTGCCGCAGCTTTTCGGCCCGGCGGATGCTGTCGCCCCAGTAGGAGTTGCCGCCGTCGATCAGGATATCGCCATCGCTCAGCAGGGGGGTGAGCTCCTCAATCAGCCCGTCAACCGCGGCCCCGGCCGGGATATACATCAATATCTTTCGCGGCGTTTGCAGGCTGTTTACCAGTTCCTGCAGGGTGCTGCTGAGCCGAATATGCTGATGAATTAATCCGTTGGGCGGATACCTGTCGTACCCGGCTATGGTAAATCCCTTTTCGGCAGCCTGCATAGCCAGGTTGCTGCCCATTTTACCCAGGCCGATAATGCCGTATGCTTGTTTTTCCATGTTTTTGATCAGTGTTATGCCTAAGTACAAATTTGCGCCGGCCTGATTTTGTTCTGGGTAGGTAAAAACTTATCTTGCAGGCTGTGCTGAGCTGTAGTGTTTCAGGTGTTTCACGCGGAGCGGGTGAAGCAGGTGAAACTCTGGCTGGCGCGAGCGTGCCGCTCGTGACCCCGCCTGAAAGATAAAAAATAAATGATTAGCTTAAATGCTTAAAAGCAAGTAACAGGAGTGCAGTGTGCATGTATGTATAAACCATTGTCTGGTGGGGTCACGAGCGGCACGCTCGCGCCAGCGGG
>CAXTAP010000170.1:0-3748 GCA_964241965.1 uncultured Mucilaginibacter sp. | reverse complement strand
GCCTGCATAAATTTGCTGGCAAATACAAAGTCGTTCAGTTCCTGGTTGTCACTGCTGATGATTTCCTTGTTGGTGCCTTCCCACCATTTTTTGCCCTGGTGCAGGAACAAAATGTGGTCGCCGATGCCCATTACGGAGTTCATATCGTGCGTAACAATGATGGTCGTGATTTTGTACTCCTGGGTTAGCTCATTAATCAGCTGGTCAATCAGGATGGAGGTTTTAGGGTCCAGCCCGGAGTTAGGCTCATCCACAAACAGGTATTTAGGTTCCATCACAATGGCGCGGGCAATACCTACTCTCTTTTTCATGCCGCCCGAAAGCTCGGACGGGAACAGCTTGTTCTTTCCTTCCAGCGCTACCCGTTTGAGGCAGAAATTGGCTCTTTCCAGCTTTTCCTCGCGGGTTTTGCTGGTGAATAAATTCATCGGGAACATAATGTTTTCCTCCACCGTCATGGAATCGAACAGGGCTGAATTCTGAAACAGCATACCGATTTGAATGCGGATAGGTACCCGCTGTTCAAAATCCATGGTGGTAAAGTTCTGGCCGTCAAAAAAAACTTCACCCTTAGTGGGCTCATTTAAACCCACAATACATTTAAGCAGTGTGGTTTTGCCAGACCCTGAGCCGCCGATGATCAGATTATTCTTGCCCTGCTGAAACACGGCGCTGATATCATTAAGCACGGTGTTTTCCCCAAAGGTTTTAACAATGTTCTTAATCTCAATCATAGCATTACCCGGGTAATCACCAAATCGGCAAATAAAACCATTACGCAGCTATATACCACACCCCGGGTGGCCGACTGGCCTACTTCCAGCGCACCGCCCGAAGTATAAAAGCCCTGGTAGGCGCAGATGGAGGCAATGATGAAGCCAAAAAAGAAAGCCTTTACCAGCGCAACCCTGATGGTCAGCGGGTCAAACCCGTCGTGCAGGCCGGTAATGTAATCGGCAGTTGATACATCGCCCGAGAGCAGGCAGGCAATATAACCGCCGCTGATGCCCAGGCAAATGGAAATGATAACCAGCAGCGGCACCATAGTAACGCCCGCAATGATTTTAGGCGCTATGAGGTAACCCGGCGCATTAACGCCCATAATTTCGAGTGCGTCAATCTGCTCGGTAACCCGCATGGTACCAATTTCGGAGGCAATACTGGAGCCAATGCGGCCGGCCAGTACAAGGGCTGATATGGTGGGGCTGAACTCCAGTATGGTAGAGTCGCGCGCGATGCTGCCTGCAATACTGCGCGGCACCAGCGGGCTCGACAGCTGGAAGGCAACCTGGATAGTAGTGGCTGCACCGATAAATACCGAAATTATGCTGATGATGCCCAGCGAGCCAATACCCATAGACACCATCTCGCGCATTACTTCAGACCAGTACACGGTAAATTTTTCGGGGCGCCTGAAACTTAGGCGCAGTAGAAGAATATATCTGCCAAGACTATAAAACATTCCGATAATAAATAATTGTTAAAAGTATATTTTTATTACAAGCTTTAGAGCTTTTATTGTTCATCTCAATTAACTCAACCTATGGATAGCGCCCTCATCACCGGAGCAACCAAAGGCATTGGCCGCGCCATTGCCCTTGCATTTGCTAAACAAGGATTAAACGTAGCAATTTGTTCTCGCAATGAACAAGATTTATTGCAATTGAAACAGGAGCTGGAACAAATAAATCCGCAGATACGGGTAGTTGCCGGCATGGCCGATTGTACGGTAAAGCAGCAGCTGCTCGGCTTTGCAGCGCAGGCCGAAATGGAGCTGGGCTTTATTAAAGTACTGGTAAATAATGTGGGCAGCTACGAGCCCCGCGCTATACTGGATGATGACGCTGATACGCTGATACTGCAATTGCATACCAACCTGATACCTGCCTATGAACTATACCGGTACTTTGGTAAAACCATGCTGGCAGCCCGCAGCGGGCACATTTTTAATATATGCTCGGTAGCTGCCATTGAGCCGGTTGTAAATGCCGGCAGTTATACTGTAACAAAAGCCGCACAGCTCAGTCTAACTCAGGTAATGCGTTTAGAAACACAGGCATATGGCATCAAAGTAACGGCAGTATTGCCGGGCTCTACCTTTACGGCTTCGTGGCAGGCCTCGCAGCTGGACAAGAGCAAGTTTGTTCAGCCGGAGGATGTTGCCTCGGCCGTAATTAACTGTTACCTGATGAGTGCAGGCGCCAATGTTGATGAATTAGTAATTAAACCTGTTTCCGGTCAGCTATCATAAATTTTTAAAAACTTATAACCATTATGGAAAGAAAATTATATCGGGATGAGCAGCACAAGGTAATCGGCGGGGTTTGCGCCGGTTTGGCTGCTTACCTTAACATTGATGTATCAATTGTTCGGGTATTGTTTCTGCTGGCCTTTATCTTAAAGGGCAGCGGCGGCCTCATTTACATCATCATGTGGATTGTTCTGCCCAAGAGACCCTTTGCTGTGCTCGACCCCGGGGTTGATTATATTGTGCAGCCCGAAGGTACTGCGGGCTATGTAAATCCGGCTGCTCAAAAACCGTCTGGCGGCAGGCAAGTTGGCGGCATTGTATTGATAGCGGTAGGCGTATTGCTGCTGCTCAATGAATTTGACTTTATACCTGATTTTGATTATGAGTATTTCTGGCCTACCGTGCTTATTGTGGTCGGGCTGATTTTTATATTCACTTCCCGCCACAAAAATCCGGTTAATAACAGTCCGTTTGATAATCCATCCTCAAAACTCTGAGCCATGAGAAACAACAGAATTTATCCGGGCGCCATCCTGGTATGCTTAGGTGTATTATTTTTACTGCGCACGCTGGGCGTGCTGCATTTTCACTGGAGCAACGTACTGCACTTATGGCCGCTTCTGCTGGTTATAGGCGGTATAAATCTGGCGCTGGCTAACAATAAGGCAGCCTGGGCGGTTGCTGTGCGAATTATTGTGGTGGTGGGCTGTATCGCGTTGCTTGTGTTCGGCGATTTTGGTTATGGCAACAGTTTCAGAAATTTCCGCTTCAACCGTCACTACAATGGCAATAGCAATAGTTATGATTTTGATGACAACGACAGCAGCGATGATGACGGTGATGATAACGAAAGCACAAATGCCGGCGGCACAACCAGCAGTTATACGGAGCCGATGCATGCCGAAACAAAATTTGCTTCGCTCAATATTTCCGGCGGCATTACTACCTATCAGCTGAGCGATACTACCGGTATGCTGATAACGGCAATAACCAAAACCTATAATGGCAATTACACCTTTGATCATCACCGCAGCGACTCTGTGGATGTGGTAGATTTCAACATGAAGGGAAAAACTCATGTATCGGGTTTCCCCGACCGGTCAAACACTGCTGAACTGAAGCTGAACAGCAAACCTATCTGGGATATTCATGTAAAAGGGGGGGCCGACAAGCTGAATTTTGACCTCACCCGGTTTAAAATCAGAAACCTGAAACTGGATGGCGGCGCCACAGATTATACTGTTAAAATGGGTATGCCGCTGGCTTCAACCAATGTTAACGTTTCTGCCGGGGTATCTGACATTACCATTAATGTGCCCTCAGGTGCAGCCTGCGATGTTACTACCAATTCCGGGCTGTCATCAAACAGCATTGAAGGTTTTAACAAGGTTGGCGATAATCATTATCAGACAGCTAATTTCAGCGCTTCGCCTGCCAAGCTGTATGTTCATTTTAACGGAGGCATATCGGATTTTAAGGTGAACAGGTATTAAGGAA
>CAXTAP010000169.1:0-3874 GCA_964241965.1 uncultured Mucilaginibacter sp. | reverse complement strand
GTGGTCGATAAGGGTCAGTCGCTGCTGCGGATTGATAAGTTTTTGATGCACCGCGTAGAGAATGCCTCGCGCAACCGTATTCAAAATGCTATTGACTTAGGTAATGTGCTGGTCAATGATAAAGCCATAAAATCCAGCTATAAGGTAAAACCGCTGGATGTAATTTCTGTGGTACTGCCGCATCCGCCCCGCGATACCGAGGTTTATCCTGAAGATATTCCGCTGAATATTGTTTATGAAGATAATGATGTGCTCATCATCAATAAGCCGGCGGGTATGGTGGTACATCCCGGTTACAATAATTATACCGGCACGCTGGTAAACGGCCTGGTGTATCACTTTCAGCAACTGCCCACCTTGCCCGGTAATGATGGCCGGCCCGGACTGGTGCACCGCATTGATAAAGATACTTCGGGCCTGCTGCTGATTAGCAAGAATGAGCGCGCCATGACCTGGCTGGCCCGGCAGTTTTATGAGCACACCATTACCCGCCAATACATGGCCCTGGTATGGGGCGACCTGGAACAGGACGGCACCGTGACCGGCTACATTGGCCGCAGTGTGAATGACCGCCGGGTAATGTCGGTATATGACGATCCGGAAAAAGGTAAATGGTCAGTAACCCACTACAAAGTGCTTGAACGCTTTGGTTATGTAACCTTGATTGAATGCCAGTTGGAAACCGGGCGCACGCACCAGATACGGGCGCATATGCGGCACATCGGGCATCCGCTGTTTAGTGACGCTACTTATGGCGGAGACAAGATTGTGAAAGGAACTACGTTTACCAAATACAAGCAATTTATTGAAAACTGCTTTGAACTGATGCCCCGGCAAGCCCTGCATGCGCGCACGCTGGGCTTCGTACACCCCACTTTGCGCCGGTACATGGGCTTTGAGGCGCCGTTGCCTGCTGATTTTGAAGCAGTTTTACATAAATGGCGTAAATATATTATGGCCAACAGTGAGCAAAACAGCGGATAATTTGTTTAATGCCTGAATTATGCCTGTATTTATCAACTTTAACGGAGAATTAGTACCTATAAATACCCCATTGCTGGATATTAACAACCGGGCTTTCCGGTATGGCGATGGTTTGTTTGAGAGTATGCGCCTGATGAATGGCCAGCTTAAATTTGCCGAGTTTCATGCTGACCGGCTGCAAAAGGGTATGCGTGCGCTGCACATTGAAAACATCACTTTGTTTGACGCCTGGTTTTTAAAGGATAAAGCTGAAGAACTGGCGGTGATGAACAAAGCCAAAAACGGCCGCATCAGGCTTACGGTTTATCGCGATTCGGATGGTTTATATACGCCTACCGGCAATAAGGCCGGCTGGTGCATGGAACTGCAGGCAGATGATTACAGCCAGTACATCCTCAACACCCGCGGACTAATTACCGAAGTATTTACCGAGCTGACCAAGCCGCTCAATTACCTGTCGAACCTGAAAACCTGCAACTCGCTGGTATATGTGATGGCAGGCCTCCATAAAAATCAGGTAAAGGCCGATGAAGTATTCATCCTGAATCAGAATGGCTTTTTGTGCGAGGCCATGAGTTCTAACGTATTTGTACTGTACCAGGGGCATTTGTACACCCCGGCCCTGAGCGAAGGCTGTGTGGCAGGGGTAATGCGTCAGGTAGTTATCCGTTTAGCTTTGCAGCACAATATTCCGGTTACTGAAGCACAGATTAATCCCGAGATATTAAACCAGGCCGAAGAGGTTTTTTTAACCAATGCCACGCGCGGCATTCAGTGGGTAATCGGTTCGGGTATAAAGCGCTACTTCAACCGTACCAGCAAGCTGCTGATGGAGGAACTGAATAAATTATAATTGTACTACAGCTTCCGGCAGTTGAATGGCCTGCAAAATTCCGTTCCATAGATCAATACGGGCTTGCAGGGCTGCTTTTACAGCCTCGGTAGCTTCTTGCCAGCATTGTTCATTGTCACCGCACAATTCGGCTGTCATCTGGTAAGCCAGCTGCGAATGGTGATCGCCGTCAACCTCAATATGGCGCTCCAGATACCATAACAGTATATCTACTTTGCCGGGTAATTGTCCGCTCAGCTCTTTCACGATGCTGATAAACATATCCGGAATCAAATCTTCGCGACCAAAGGTAAATACAGCCGCTTGCAGGTAGGGCTTATTCAGGGCAATTACATCAAACGTATGCTGCACAAAATTACGGGCAGCAGCCGGAATGCTGGCAATAATCAGCGCTTCGTCGATGGTTTTGCCGCTATTCAGTTCAGCAAACAAGTTATTTATGTAAGTGGCTTCGGCGCCGGCCTGTTGCATAGCCCGCAGGTACAGCTCAAAATGACTGGTGCGGTTACCGTTCTCGTCGATATCACTTTCCTCGCCGGTTACAATTTCGTTAATCAGGTAACGGGTATTGGCATTTCCTACCGGCATCCACGGGGTATGGGTACAGGTCAATTTTTGTTGTAATGATTTCAGCAGCGACATAAAATCCCAAACCGCAAATACATGATGTTGGATAAAAGTATTCAAATCCTCCAGCGTATGAATATGTTTATATAGTTCATGATGAACTAATTGCTGCCGTAACGGCTCAATTTCCTGCTTTAATGTATCTATCCGGTGATTTACCTGTGCCATGGAATGCCTGTTTCTTGCTGATTATTAGGAATGCAAATTTATAAGCGATAAACGGGTAAAACAGAATCACGAATTTTTATGACGTTTGGTTGATTATAAGTGAAACTTTCGTGATGGCCTGAAATAATAAAACGGGCTGCCAATCAATTCAACTTTACACCCCTCAAAAACTCTTCGATTCCCATACGTTTTTTGCCTTCCAGCTGAACATCGGTTAAACTGATAAAGCCGTCGGGGCAGGCAAACTTTAAATACGTTTTGTTATCGGTTATATAATGCCCCGGCTGCACTTCATGGGCACCTGATTCTTTTTGGGTATGAAAGATTTTCAGTATTTTACCATTCAGCTCCGTAAAGGCGGCAGGATAGGGGCTCAACCCGCGAATGAGATTATAAATTTTATCGACAGGTTGTTGCCAATCAATGCGGCAATCGTCTTTGAATATTTTAGGCGCATGCTTCAGTTCCATGCCTTCGCTGAGCTGCTCTTGGGGTTGTTCAGTGTAACGGCCGCTTTCAATGGCTTTCACCGTTTTTACCAGCAAGCCTGCGCCTTTGTTCATCAGGCGGTCGTGGTACTCACCAGCAGTTACGTCATCTGTAATCGAAACTTTTTCGATGAACAGGATATCGCCTGTATCAATCTCCTGCTTTAAAAAGAAGGTAGTCACGCCGCTTTCTTTTTCACCATTAATAATAGCCCAGTTGATGGGCGCTGCACCCCGGTATTGCGGTAACAACGAGGCATGCAGGTTGATGGTGCCCTTGGCGGGCATGTTCCAAACTACCTCGGGCAGCATACGGAAGGCAACCACCACTTGTAAATCGGCGTTGTAAGATTTAAGCTGGGCCAGAAATTCTTCGTTTTTTAGCTTTTCGGGTTGTAACACAGGTATGCCCTTGGTTACCGCATACTGTTTAACCGCCGGTTCGCTCAGCTTCTGACCCCGGCCGGCAGGTTTATCGGGGGCAGTTACTACGGCTACCACGTCGGCGCCGGCATCAAGCAGGGCGTCCAGCGAAGCTACGGCAAAGGCTGGCGTACCCATAAATATTATTCTCATAAAACTGGCAGATGTAGAGTGTGTGCGATAAAGTGATTAGCCTTATCACTACACAAAGGTAACGATTATTGTTTGGGTTGACCGACGCAACTTATGCGATTGCTTCTTGCACCATCAAGGGTACAATAAATACTGTTTCCGCATAGCCTTATACTTACTCAAAGCCGGTTCCCAGCTT
>CAXTAP010000168.1:0-3911 GCA_964241965.1 uncultured Mucilaginibacter sp. | reverse complement strand
GGTAGGCCCTATCGGGGTACATCTCGAAGGCAAAGGCCAGCCCGGTTTTCCAGCCGGGGATGCGCAGCTCCCTGCGCTGCCGGTTCACCTCAACCGACCAGAAGAAATCCTCATGGTAATTGCCGATGCCGGCAGTGAGGTAGGTATTGATCTGGGATGGCCTGCCCGCAATAATATCGCTGAACTTCTTTACCCTCCGCAGCGACAGCCCGCCGTTGCCCACCCGGTTAAAAAACTGCCTGTCGCGCGGGAGGCGTTTCAGGTGCACCTTTTGGAGGTGGGTGTATTCATAGGCCTTGTACCATTGCTTCAACTCTAAAAAAATGTTCTTCTCCGGTTCGGGCTTTATCCAGGGGGCGCCTATATAATCCAGGTTCCGGCTGCACCAGTAGTCAAGCTCATCGCTGAACACAAAGGCATCCAGCTGGTAAATCAGCAGGTACTCATACGCCGCAAACCTATGATAAAACTCTGCCGACAGCATCAGCCGGTTATAACCCGTTACGCTCTCAAAATAACTGTCATCAAAGCTTTCAACCGAAGTAAATGAAACAAGGCCGGCGGCTTCATCCGGCAAAGTAAGGCGCGCAGGCTTTATAACCACCACGGGGCGGGAGGATAGTATCCGCCCGCATTGCTGCAGCGCAATCCGTTCATAGGCGGATAGCGTGCTGCGGTAAAACGGAATAACGATAACAACATTTTTCATTCAGCCGGTTAAGTTGGTACAGGCGCGCCGGCTGCGGTTTTTCGGCGCACCGGCAGATTTTCAGTTTTCAAACAGCTTATCCAGTATAGCATACCCGGCAGCAACATTAAAGTTTTCATTAAACAGGCGTTTCCCGGCCAGGCTTTGCTGCTCATATAACAGCGGGTCGGCCAGCAGGCGGGTAATCAGCCGGGCAAACTCCTGCGGGTCATCGCTTACCGAGCATCCGTTATCTGTTTTATCGGGCAGCCCGGCCGTACCGTAATGAGTGCATACCACCGGCACCCCGTATGACAGGGCTTCCACCACCTTCACCTTTACGCCCGTACCGCTGAACATCGGGCAAATGGCTAACTTTGAATTGTTATACCAGGTGTCCAGTTCAGGGGCGTAGGGTACGCGCTTTACCCGCTGATGATCCGCAATATGATGGTTGATTTTGCCGATAACGCACATGGTTACCCCGGCGGGCAGCAGCGGATAAACTTCCTGAAAGAACCACCGGGCTGCTTTTATATTGTGCACATTGTCGCTCGCCACATAAATCAGGTCGAACTCTTTTGCTGCGCTATCCTCCTTAGCCGGGGCATCCATCATCAGCGGCACCAGTTTCACTTCATTTTTACAAAACTGACTGAAAACATACTGCTCCTCCGGCGAAATAGCCCAAACCTGATCAAATTTGTTTAATCGCGCTATTTCATCCTCAAAGGTAATCCCGAGATTAAATCCCCGTTTATTTTTAAACTGAGCCGTAATAAAGTCGTGCGTGTCGGCAATGGTTTTGGCGCCGTGCAGCAAACTACGGTTGGCAATCAGGTCCGCATAGTACACATAGCTGATGATGATGTAGTCGTACGTATGGGCGGCAAGTATCCGGTCGAAGGCTTTCATCAGCGCCACCGTCATAAACGTAGGGATGCCGGAGCGTAACGGATAATGTAGCCAGTAATACAGCAGGTCCCTGATCTTGTATTTTAAAAAGTAAGTCACCATGTTTTCCTTGCCGGGCTTGCGCGGCAGCAGGAACACCTGCCGCGCCTGATTATGGTTTCTGAGGAATCGGGTAACCGCATCATTGTTCTGGCCGGCCTTCGCGTCGCCCTCTGCCTGCAGGCCAGCAAAATCAACCTCAAACTGCCTGTGCTTAAAGTAGCCCAGCAGGTGCAGTGCACGGGTAATATTGCCGGCGTTCTGGTTTCCCAAATCATCAGGAAAGAAGTATAAAACCTTTTTCATATACTATTGCGGATGATTGTAGTAATTTGCACTGGCAAAAACATCAGGGCAGCCAAATATACAAGGTTGCCATAAAATTAATGGCATGATGCCTCAGCGAATGGCTCAGCAGTATGATACCGTTACCCGCAAGGGAACAAAAATTTCAATAATCATTGTAACCCTGAACGCCGGGCAAACACTTCAGGCTTGTTTAAACAGCGTGTTTGAGCAGGAACACCCGGACATAGAGCTTATTGTGATTGATGGCCAGAGTACCGACAATACCCTCGATATTATAAAAAGCAATGCACCGCATATTCACTATTGGGTAAGCGAAAGGGACAATGGCATTTATGATGCGATGAACAAAGCCATACGGCATACTACAGGCAACTGGATTTACTACCTGGGGGCGGACGACGTTTTGCTAAGCGATTTCTCCAAATTAGCCGCCGAACTGAAGGACTCCAATGCCATTTATTACAGCCGGGTAATATGTTCGGGCATACCTACCTTTCCGGTATCGGCCTATGCCTTTGTGAAAATCGGAATCTGCCACCAGGCCATGATATATCCCAGAGCTGTTTTTGACAGCCGCCGGTTTAACGAACGCTATCCGATATCGGCTGATTTTGCATTTAACATGGCTTTGTTTAACAGCAAAGCATATCACTTTTGTTTTAAGGACTATCTGATTGCGAAGTTTAACGATACCGGCGTGTCGAGCACCCATACTGACAAGGTGTTTGAAAAGGATAGGCTGAAGCTGGTTTTCAGGCACTTTGGCGCCGTTACAGGGTTCAGGTATGTATTCTGGCGGTTAAAAAAAGCACTGAGGAAAAGTCAGGCTAAAGGTTTTGCTTAACTGCCAAGGCAGTCTTTGTAAAGCTGCAAATACTGGTCGGCCGCTGCCTCCCAGGTAAACAGGGCCGCCCTTTTAATCATCTCGCCGGCGCGGTTCCTGTCCTTAAAGTCGGCCATGCCCCGCTTAAATACCTGCTGCATGTGGTCGGGCTCGAAGCTGTTAAAATAATACGCGGCATCGCCGCCTATTTCGGGCAGGGAAGTAAATTCCGATAAAAACACAGGCTTACCAAAATGCATAGCCTCGATAACCGGCAGCCCAAAACCTTCGGCTCTGGACGGAAAAACAAAGGCGCTGCAGTGCTGGTAATACCAGGCCTTGTCCTCATCGCTTACAGGGCCGGTAATCAGGATGCGGTCTTCGCAGTGGTATTTGGAGGCCTCCCGCAATATGGCGGCTTTGTGCGGGGTTTCAATGCCGGCAATGCAGAGTATATAATCGTTGCCGGCAAGCAGCGGGGGCAGCAGGTGAAAACCCTTGGCAACCGACAACAGGCCAATGGTAAATAAAAAATCGCCTGCCGGCTTATGAGCAGGCTGATGGTTGGCAGGTACCGTTAACCGATCGGCGCCATTGTAAATTACGCTGATTTTTGGGGCCATTTCGGGGAAATAGCGCAGTACATCATCCGCTACAAATTGTGATATGGCGACTATCCTGTCGCAAAGCTGCATATTACCTTTGAGCCTTTTCAAATAGCGGTTCAGGCTGCGGGGCTTGTTGGCCTTGAGGTGAACCTTGTTCATATCATGCAGGGTCATCACCTTTTTGGCATTCACCCTGCCGGCCGGCAGGCGGAAGGTATGGTCGGTAAAATGGACTACATCAAACCGGTTACGGGCAGGGAAAAATAGGCGATGGAATGCGGACAGGAAAAGCAGCTTTACTTCTCCCCGAAAGGTATAGGGCGTATCTTTGAAAAGATAAAAATTCAGGCTGAACCTGCCATTGTTCCGTTGTATCAGGGCGTCGCCCAGCCCCCGGCCAAAGGAGTGGTAACCCCGGTTGGCATCCCTCATAGAATCAAACGTAACAAGCAGGTTGGGTTTAGGCATCGGCTCTCACTCAGTTTAAAAATCCGCCAGTAAACCGGAACCGGCCGTCAAAGATAAAAAA
>CAXTAP010000167.1:0-3925 GCA_964241965.1 uncultured Mucilaginibacter sp. | reverse complement strand
GCTTATGGTTAGCTGTCACTCTTGCCAGTGCCAGCTTGCAGCCCGTAACTTTCATTAATGCAGGCAGGTGCAACTCCCGCCTGATGCTGACATGATAATGTCAGTGTTCATGAACGTTCATGAACGTTCACGGGTGTTCACACCTCCGTGAACGTGAACACCTGATTGTGACGGGCCATAGCTGGGAGGTAAGCAGATACATTTTCACAGCGGCGGCTGGTGTTTCCGTAACCATTTCATTATCCTTATCTTTGCCCTATCCGGGATAAAAACCCGGCACACCGTATGATTAAGGAAATTGAAATCACCTGCTCCCCCCGGGAGCATGAGGATGAGGCGGCCATCAGGGGCATGGTCTCCTCCGCATTAAAAATTCCGGCAAAGCGCATCTCGGCCGTCCGCATCATCAAGCGTTCCATTGATGCCCGCGGTCGCAGGGTGCTGTACCGCATGCAGGTACAGGCCTATGTGGATGAGCAGCGCAAGGCCGAAAGTTTCACCATCAGTTATCCGCAGGTAAAGGAGGCCAGGCCGGTCATTATTGTAGGCGCCGGCCCGGCAGGGTTATTTGCCGCTTTGCAATGCATTCAGCAGGGCTTAAAACCTATCATCATAGAGCGGGGCAAGGATGTAAAGCAGCGCCGCCGCGATCTGGCCAATATCAATAAGCAGGGCCTGGTAAACCCCGAATCCAATTACTGCTTTGGCGAGGGCGGGGCGGGCACCTATTCCGACGGCAAGCTGTACACGCGCTCTACCAAGCGCGGCGATGTGAACCAGGTATTACAGGTCTTTGTAGCGCACGGGGCCACCGAAGATATATTAGTAGATGCCCGGCCGCACATCGGCACCAACAAACTTCCGCAAATCATCACCTCCATTCGCGAAACCATACTCAATGCAGGCGGCGAAATTTATTTTGATACCAAAGTTACGGCCCTGCAAACCGCTTTCCATCAAGTAAAGGGCGTGCAAACTGCCGATGGCAGGTGCTTCAATGCGGATGCAGTAATTTTGGCAACCGGCCATTCGGCTCGCGATGTTTTTGAAATGCTGCACCGGCAGCAGATAATTGTAGAGGCCAAGCCATTTGCCCTGGGCGTGCGTATTGAGCACCCGCAAACCATTATTGATCAGGCGCAGTATCATTGTGAACTGCGCGGGCCGTATCTGCCGCCTTCTTATTATAGTTTGGTAGAGCAGGTAGATGGCCGGGGCGTGTTTTCCTTCTGTATGTGCCCCGGCGGCATCATTGCCCCCTGCGCTACCGAACCTAATGAAATTGTGGTGAATGGCTGGAGCCCCTCCAAAAGAAACAACCCTTTTGCCAATTCGGGCACGGTGGTGCAGGTAAACCTGGAAGATGTGCCAGGCAGGGAGCACGATCCGTTCCGGCTGCTGCGCTTTCAGCAGCAGGTGGAGCAGGCCGCCTATGCAGCAGGCGGCGGCAGCCTGGTAGCGCCTGCCCAGCGTATGGTTGATTTTGCAGAGAACAGGGTATCAGCAGATCTGCCGGTGAATTCTTATCTGCCCGGCACGGCCAGCGTAGCCTTAAACGAAGTGCTGCCCGGCTGGATAAGCGAACGGCTGCGAAAGGCATTGCCGGCATTCGGCAAAAAAATGAAGGGTTATTTTACTAATGAGGCCATCTTGGTGGGTGTAGAGTCGCGCACGTCGTCGCCTGTAAAGATTCCGCGCGATAAGGAAACGCTGCAGCATCCGCAAATCAAGGGTTTGTATCCCTGCGGCGAGGGGGCAGGCTATGCCGGTGGCATTATTTCTGCTGCCATTGATGGTATTAACTGCGCTGCAGCTGCAGCAAAATTATTGAGCTGATGAATATCTCATTGCAAATAGAGCAGAACTTCACTGCGGTTTTTTCGGGCCGGCCCTGGTATGGCCATAATATTTACAGCATTATGGAACAGGTTACCTTTGAGGCAGCTTACGAAAAGCCGTCGGCAGCCACGCATAATATTGCCGAAATTGTGCTGCATATGCTCAGCTGGACGCAGGAAGTTACCGCGCGTATGGCAGGCGGCGCTGCCAAAATGCCCGCCGGCGGCGACTGGCCCAATGCCGGTGAGCCCGATGAACAAAAATGGCCGCAGATGGTTAGTGATTTAAAGCTCGCCAATGTAAACCTGCAAAAAGCGATTCGCGGTTTTCCCGAAAGTAAGTGGACTAAATTAATTAATGACCAGCGGGACACAGAGCCGGTAACCACTTATACAGGGTTGATGGAAGGTTTTCTGCAGCACCAGGTTTACCATGCGGGGCAAATTGCGTTACTTAATAAACAAATCAATGGCTGATAAAAAAACACTGGTGCTTGGCGCCACGCCCGATACAAGCCGGTATGCTAACCTGGCGGCCAACCGTTTAGTGCGCACCGGGCATACCATTATTAACGTCGGTATTAAAACCGGCGAAGCAGCCGGGGTGCCGATTGAAAAACCGGAAGAAATTCATCAAGATATTGATACGCTCACGCTATATATTGGCCCGAAAAACCAGCCGCCATTGTATAACTATATTTTAGACACAAATCCTAAAAGAATCATCTTCAACCCGGGAACTGAAAACAGCGAACTGCGCAAATTGGCCAGGGAGCGGGGCATCGAAACTATTTCGGCCTGCACGCTGGTCATGCTGTCAACAGGAGAATATTAAACTAATAATCCTCTTTTGCTGAACGTTTTGCTGCGGCCAGTATGCGCATCTCTTTCGGGTAATAATTATTAATCCGGTTGGGCAGTAGTTTAGCCCAGCCCAATGCCTGCTCTTTATAGGTCATCAGGCTCCAGCCCTTATCTGTTGTGTTCAGATCCGCAATGTTATCACGCCTTAAATAAGCAATGGCCTGCTGGTGCGTTAGCTCGGTTTGTAAAAAATGCTCCCTATCAAGATCAATGCTTAAAGCCAGTTCATGATCAGGTATCAGATTACGGCCGGCTAATTTACCCAGCCGGACACCTGATTTTTTAATATAAAGATTTCGCTGCAGCAAATTAAGCGCTTCCTTGTGCTGCTGCGGTATGGCCAGCCAGTCATCAGCTACCTTAAAATAGTAAAAATCATCAGGTTGATTTAAATACTGTTTCAACTGTTCAATTTCTTTAGCAGATAATTTGGGCAGCTGTTTGCTTTTATAAGCTTTGAGCTCGCCTGCCGGCTGTGTTTTTTTTAGGCAGGCGGCAAACAATCCTTCGCCCTGTACCTGGCCAGGATAAAAGCGGTAACCCCAGGCGCTATGCCGGGCAGACTGCGTTTCCACTACGCCCCAGCCGGCATCTATGGGGATCCGTATGGTTTCGAATCCAAACTCAGAACAAAGCCAGTCCAGCACCTCCTCGTTCTCTTGCACCGCATAGGAGCAGGTTGAGTAAATCAGGTAGCCGCCTTCCTGAAGAGCCGGATATACATCCGCTAAAATGCGTTCCTGCCGCTGCTGGCACAGGTTCACATTGGCTGCCGACCATTCTTGAATAGCCTGCGGATCTTTGCGAAACATGCCTGAACCTGAACAGGGCGCATCAACCGCTATAACATGAAAAAAGCCGGGCACCCGCCCAAAATCTTTCGGGTCATTATTAGAAACAATCGCGTTGCTGATTCCCCATTTAGTCAGGTTATCGGTTAACACAGGCACACGGGTTTTAATAATTTCGTTGGCCAGCAGCAAATCATTCTTGCGCAGGGCCGACGCTAATAACGTGCTTTTACCGCCCGGCGCAGCACACAAATCGAGCACATGTGCAGCATCGGGCAGGTGATTTTTAATGTGATGATAAATATGCGCTATAAACATGGAAGACGCCTCCTGCACATAATAGCATCCCGCATGGAATAACGGATCAAAGGTGAACGAGGGTCTGTTGGCTAAGTAACGGCCATCTGTACACCAGGGCACCTGTTCTGCAAA
>CAXTAP010000166.1:0-3979 GCA_964241965.1 uncultured Mucilaginibacter sp. | reverse complement strand
CTGACCACTGACCACTGACCACCGCTTACTCCATCTTTGAATGCCTGCGCGTATCGTTCATCAGCAGGTAAATCAGCAGCGATACCGTGATGCAGGCGGTTACGTAAATATAAAACCACTGCTGATGGCCGCCCTCCTTAAACCACAGGGCCAGATATTCGGCCGTGCCGCCAAACAGGGATACGGCAATGGCATAAGGAAAGCCCACGCCCAGCGCCCGTATTTCCGCCGGGAACAGTTCTGCCTTTACCACCGCATTGATGGCGGTATAGCCGCTTATAACAACAAGCGCCGCCATAATCAGGCCAAACGCCGCCCAGGAACTATGCGTTGCTGCAAGATGGTTCATTACCGGCAGGGTGCCCAGGCTGCCCAGCAGGCCGAAACCAACCAGCAGCGGCTTACGGCCGGCATAATCAGACAGCAGGCCGAACACGGGCTGCAGCAGCATAAAAAACAGGAGGGTAAGGGTAGATATCAACGTGGCATCTGCCTTGCTGAACCCCGAGGTATTGACCAGAAACTTTTGCATGTACGCAGTAAAGGTGTAAAAGGCTACCGTACCGCCCAGTGTTAACCCGATTACCGTAAATACCGCCTTAGGGTACCGGAACAGAACCTTTAGGGTGCCGCGCCCGCGCTGTGCCGGTTCCTTAACAAAGGCATCGGGCTCATGCAGGCTGCGGCGCAGGTACATTACCGTAACGGCCAGTACAGCGCCTATGCCAAAGGGAATGCGCCAGCCCCATTGGCGCAGCTGCGCCTCGGTTAAAAAAAAGCGCTGCAAAAGCAGCAGAACACCCAGGGCAATTAACTGCCCCATTATTAAGGTGACATACTGAAAGCTGGAGTAAAAGCCGCGGTGCCGCTGCGCAGCCATCTCGCTTAAATAAGTGGCGCTGGTGCCGTACTCGCCGCCTACGCTCAGGCCCTGTATCATGCGGGCCAGTACCAGTATAACGGGGGCCGCCACACCAATTGATGTGTAGCCGGGCACAACCGTAATGAGCAGCGAACCAAAGCTCATGAGCATAACCGAAAGGGTAAGCGCTTTTTTACGGCCCCTTTGATCGGCATAGGCGCCCATGAGCCAGCCGCCCACCGGGCGCATCAGAAAGCCGATGGCAAATATACCGGCCGTATTGAGCAGCTGTGCGGTTTGGCTGCCCTTCGGGAAGAAAGCAGCAGAGAAGTAAAGGGAAAACGCCGAATAGATATACCAGTCGTACCATTCCACCAGGTTGCCCAGCGAGCCGCCGATGATTGACCATATACGCTGTGCCGTACTTAACCGGCCGGTTGCAGGTGCTTGTGTAGTCATTGCCTTTCGTTACCTTAATCGGAAAGCAATGTAGCAGATTTATTTAACCTGCTAAACTCAAATAGCTGTCGAGCGAGGCGTTATCGCCGCCGGCAATCATAGGCTCTGCGCTTTGAACAATATTCCTGATGGTGCTGTCTAATTCATGTGCGGCCTGCTCTATCATCCGGAGGCAGTCTTCACGGTCGGCACTGCCCTCCAGCTTCATCACGCTGAGCAAGCCTAAGATGGAGGCTACGGGCTTCCTGAACTCATGCGACTGCACATAGGCAATTCTGCGCAAAATATTATTTTGCTCTATGATCTTCTGCTCATGCTGCTTGCGCTCGTTAATGTTGGTTGCATTACAGGATATGCCTATAATGTTGCCATCGCCATCGTAAGCAGGATTGTAAATTAACTGCCACCACACATCATTTACATCGGGATATTTCAGCAGGCACTCAACCGTAAATGATTCACCGTTCAGCGCCCGCTTAAAGCTGCGCAGGAAACTGCCGATATAGGCCCGGTCCATAAATTCGGTTGGCATCATGCCCGGTTCCAGGTCGATATGGTAAAGCTTGTAAATAAAATTATGGAATGCCTTGTTAAAGGTAATTACCTTTAGGTCTCTGCCCATCAGCACATGGCAGCCGGGTGAGCTGTCAACAAACGAGCGCAGCTTATTGGCTAAGTTCATGGCCTCGGCGTACTGCTCCTTTAAAATAGCTACGCTCAGCTCAAACTCAAGCACGTTGATAACCTGCCTGGATAGTATGGCCAGCATGGATTTCTGATGCGGGTTCAGTTCCTTGGGCTGAACATCAAGCACGCAGAGGCTGCCGATATTGGCGCCCTCATGCGTGGTAAGCGGCGCACCGGCATAAAAGCGCACGGCATGTTCGCTGTTCACAATCGGGTTATTGGTAAAGCGTATATCCTGCTTCAGGTCGGCAACCACTGTTACCTCGCGCTGGTCTATGAAATGTGTGCAGAATGAATCCTGGCGGGATGTCTGGGTTACCTCCGTACCGGCTTTAAATTTAAAATACTGAATATCCTTGTCCATCACCGTAATCAGCGCTATGGGCGCCTCGCACAGCGAGGCGGCCAGGGTTACAATATCCTGCAGCTCTCTTTCATAACTTATCTCCAGGTTCAGGAATCGCTTTACCGCTTCCAGGCGCTGAGTTTCATTCACTAAAGGTGTAATCATGTAATTTAAGGTACAATAGCCGGCACAAATATATCCGTTAACCCGGTATTACCTAATTTAACGCTGCAAATATGCTGCTTCAATAATCAGTTTACCGGTAATGCCGGTTCGGCGGTTTTATGGTTATCAGATTGATTATACGGCTGCTGCTTCAATTGGTTACAGCACAGCCTGGCTAAACTTAATGCCTGCACTGCTGTTGCTGTAAGTAACTAATCAAAAATATAATGAGCACATTAAAGATAGGCTGGGCCGGCCTGGGCAACATGGGTACCCCGATGGTAAAAAACTTACTGAAAGCCGGTTTTGAAGTAACCGTATATAACCGTACCAGGGACAAGGAAAAGGAGGCCCTGCAGGCAGGCGCCAAATCTGCCGGCGGCCTGCAGGCGCTTGCGCAGGCCAACGATGCGGTGCTGGTTATGGTAGCCGATGACGCCGCAGCCAGGGAGATATTTTCGGGCAGGGAGGGTTTGCTCTCGGCCGACTGCCGCGGCAAGCTGCTGATTAACGTAAGCACCGTTTCCTCGCAAACCTCAAAGGAGCTGAGTGAACTGTGCAGCAGGCAAGGCGCACAGTTTCTGGAAGCGCCCGTATCGGGCAGCGTAAAGCCGGCGCAGGAGGGTACGCTTATTATGCTGGCCGGCGGTGATGAGGAGGCGCTGGCCAAAGCAAAGCCTGTTTTTGATGCCCTGAGTAAACTAACCGTGCATACCGGGCCGGTGGGCACAGGCAGCGCTGCCAAGCTGGCTATCAACTACCTGGTGGGCCTCAACATGCAGGGCCTTGCCGAAACTATATTGTTTGCCAGCAAAGGCGGCGTAAGCACGGAAAACATGCTGACCATTATCAATGAGGGATCGGTGGGCAATGCAACTACCAAGGCCAAAACGCCGGCCATTCAAAAGGGAGAATACCCGCCTGCGTTTGCCCTGAAGCTGCTGGTTAAAGATTTGCGCCTGGCCAGGGAGCAGGGACTTGATGCCCCGTTAAGCGCACCGCTTTTTGACACCTACAAGGCAGCCATGGACAACGGCCTGGGCGATGAAGATGTAATGGCGATAATGAAAGAGTTACAAAAAGGCTCCGCCTGATTCCTTCCTGCAAAAGGAGTAGCTGCTGCTTGCTTTTATAAAGCCCTTGCTTTCAGGAAAGCAGACAGAGCTGCTTGGTAAGAAACTGTTTAAAAACAAAAAACGCTGTCGTTTCGAATGATAATGAGAAATCTTCTGTAAGCAGCCGGCTCTCTAAGCGGCTCACCTGACTGTCGAAGAAGATTTCTCATTATCATTCGAAATGACAAAGTAGGGGATGAAAAACATTAGTCAATCATTTTCAAATAATATCTGACTTAAAATAATGATTTAGTCAGAAGATATAAAACTCTGACAGCGTGTTATTTAAGGATATGCTTTGCCAAGCTTTTCCTGCCGTCAACAGCTTCATCACACTGTATATTG
>CAXTAP010000165.1:0-4260 GCA_964241965.1 uncultured Mucilaginibacter sp. | reverse complement strand
ATTTTAAATACTTATCAACATTCGAGTAAACGCCTTGTTATTGCTAATATAATTAGCAATTTTTGAGGTGTGAATCAAAATTCCCTGCAGCCAAAAACGGAGGCCCGTGTGCTGTTTATTGATATGAACAGCTTTTTTGCCCGCTGTGAACAGCAGGTTAATTACTGGCTGCGTAACCGCCCGGTAGGGGTTTGTGTATATACCGGCCAGTTCGGCTGCGTTATTTCCCTTTCTACCGAGGCCAAGGCGATGGGCTTGAAGGCCGGTATGCGCTTAAACGAGGCCATCAGGGTTTGCCCCGGCCTGATACCTGTAGAAAGTAATCCGGCGCGCTACCGGGAGTTTCACACCAAGATTATCCATGTGCTGCAAACTTACTGCAAGGATGTAGTGCCCAAAAGCATTGATGAGGCCATCATTAACCTGAATGGTTATGAGCACCTCTACCCCGATCCGGCCGAGCTGGCCCGCAAAATAAAGCACGATATCCTGACCCAGGTGGGCGATTGGCTTACCTGCTCCATCGGCATTGCACCCAATGCCTTCCTGGCTAAATTAGGGTCTGACCTGGGTAAGAAGGCAGGTGGCATGCTCACAATTACACCAGAAAATATTGATAATATTTTGCACCCGCTCCGGCTGGGCGATTTGCCCGGCATCGGTAAAAATATGGCCTACCGCCTGGAACGCGCCGGAATACTTACCCCGCTGCAAATGCGGTACACCCCGCCGCAGCGCCTTAAAGCTATTTTTAAAAGCATTGAAGGCATTTACTGGCATTACCGGCTCAACTTTATTGAAACCAACATTGTAGCGCATGAATACCGGGGCATGCAGGCCATGAGGCAGATATCCGGCGAAAAGCGGCAGAGTATGCAGTATATCGATCAGCTGTTCATGACGCTTTGCCTTACGCTGGAAAAGCGCATGGTGCGCCACAAATTTTATTGCAAGGCGGTTGGCTTTACGGTAAAGTATCTGGATGATAGCCGCTGGGATGACGCCTTCACCATCAGTACCCCGGTGCAGGATGCCATCAGCCTGATGCGTATGATCAGGATCAGGATTGATAAATTTGAGCAGGTGAGCGGTTCAGCGCCGGTTTTCAATCATCAAATCAGCGGGCTGCGGGTAGCCGTTACCAACTTTGTGGAGAACGGCGATATGCTGTTTAATCTCTTTGAAGATTTGGAGCAGCAGCAAACGGCCCTGAAAACCATGCATGCCATCAAAGACAAGTTTGGCCCCGATAAATTGATACGTGCAGTAGAGATGACGGATGGCAAGGTGATTAAGGATGTGATCGGTTTCGGCTCGGTGAAGGATTTGAGCGACCTTGATTATAATACGGCTTCCTGAGTTTTACAGGCTGTTTTAAGCATATTTGTAATCCATGAACAAAAAAGGAAAACCGCCATGTTTATTAATGAGTATGGCAGTTGGCGCGGGTATGCTGGTTACCAGTATCATTATCCAGAGTTGCTACAGCACTGCGGCACCTGCTGCCACCATACCGAGCCAGGTAACACTCAATAATATGTTTGGCATTAATGCCTACGAGTGGAACTTTCTGCAGGATCCTGCACACCCTGCCGGGCCGGCAAAAATCTATGAGCCGAAGATGCAGCTTATTGAAACGTTTACTGGTGTGAGGCATTACCTCGACTGGCAGCGTATTGAGCCAAAGCAAAACAGTTACACTTTCAACCCTTCATGGCAGGGCAGCTGGGACTACGATGCCATGTATGCCCGCTGCAAGCATGACCGGTTGACGGTTTTGGCCTGCATTAAAACGCTGCCGCAATGGCTGGTCAATACTTATCCCGAAAACGAGCGCGATGGCGAAAATGTACCGGCACCCTATGGTTTGAACCGCAGTCTGCCTGCCTCCTACCTGCTGCAGGCAAAAATGGCTTTCCAGTTTGCCGCCCGTTATGGCCGGAACAAACTGGTAAACCCTGCGCTGGTAAAAGTTGATACCAACAGGCGCTGGACGGGCGATGGTGTAAATCAACGGAAAACCGGTTTAAATTATATTCATTACATGGAGTGTGATAATGAGCGCGACAAGTGGTGGAAAGGCGCTAAGGCGCATCAGTCGCCGGAGGAGTATGCAGCCAACCTGTCTGCTTATTATGATGGTGACCAAGGCCGGTTGGGTAAAGATGCAGGCGTTAAAAATGCCGATCCCTCTATGCAGGTAGTTATGGCCGGGCTGGCAGATCCGGATGTAAATTATGTAAAGGGCATTGTGGAATGGTGCAAAAAGCATCGTGGCTATAAATCCAACGGACAAATTAACCTGTGTTTCGACGTGGTTAACTATCATTTTTATGCCAGCAATGATGATATTGTCAAGCGCCGGAACGGTACCAAAGGCATCGCTCCGGAGGCTTCGCAGGCCGGGCAGATAGCTAATCAGTTTGTACAGTATGCCGGCAGCCTGCCTAACAAGCCGCCGGTATGGATAACAGAGGCCGGGTACGACATCAATCAGCAAAGCATTCAGCGTGCGGTGGCTAATGACCAGAAATCGGCACTGCTGGTGCAGGCCGACTGGCTGCTGCGCACGGCGCTGCTGTATATGCGGCATGGCATCAGCCGGTTATTTTATTATCAGTTGTTCGATGATACGCCAAACAGCGGCGGCCGCTTCGCTACCTCCGGCCTCTCGGGCGAAACCAAACGCCGCCCGGCTGCTGATTACATTTTGCAGGTCCGAAGGCTGGTTGGTAATTACCGGTACATGGAAACCATAAGCCGGCAGCCCTGGGCAGATGTGTACAGGGAGGGTAAAAAAACGATGTATATACTGTTCGATCCTGACGATGGCGATACACCGCTGAAATACCAGTTTAATGCAGGCCCGGCTAAAAATGTTACTGTTTACCATTTAACGCCCGGCGCTGATGAGGCAAGGAAAGAAGTGTTACCGGTAACACATGGCAAAGTTGAAGTGGAGGTTACAGGCACACCTTTGTTGATAGAGAAGAATTAAAAAACTACACATACTGATGTAAAGCTGCCTTAACGCGGCTTAAATAGCCGGTGCCAAATAAGTTCAGGTGCAACAGCAAAGGATAAAGATTCCATAAGCTGACCCGCTGCTGCCAGCCCGGCTGCAAAGGAAATGCTTCATGGTAGGCGTTATAAAATGCCCGATCAAAACCTCCGAATAATGCGGTCATGGCTATATCAAACTCCCGGTGCCCGTAGCTTACAGCAGGATCAATAAGGTATGGCTTGCCTTGCTGATCAATCATATAGTTGCCGCTCCATAAATCGCCGTGCAGCAGGGCCGGTTGCTCAGCAGGAAACAAACCGGCAATTTTCCGATATAGCTGCTCAAAGGCATTCAGGTCGGCGGCTTGCAGTAAATCCTTATTGCGGGCGATACGTACCATAGGCTGCAGGCGTTCCCGGATAAAAAAGTCCTCCCACCTGCTGTGCCGCCTGTTCGATTGCGTCAGGGAACCCATATAGTTATCACTTTCAAACCCGAATTTTGCGGCGGTACAATGATGCAGCTGCGCCAGCTGCTGCCCGAGCAGCGCTGATGAAGCGGGCATACCGGTACCGGTTTCAATCCATTCCAGAATCAAATAACTTTCGCTTTCAAAATCGCCCAGGGCAAACACCTGCGGTATGGCAATGGCCCTGGCGGCTGCCAGCGCTTCCAAGCCAGCCTTTTCACAGGCAAACATGAAGGGGTAACTGGTTTTGCTGTTTAATTTTAACAGGTAGTTCCGGCTGCCGGTTACCAGGCAGTAAACCCTGTTAATGCTGCCGCCGCTTACCGGTTTAGCTTCAGTGATGGTTACCGGCTGCGCTTCATGCAGCGTAAGCTCCTGTTGCAGCTGCAGGATGAAATGTGTTGTCAGGGCCATAAATTCAAATCAGCTTATTCAGCGGCAATTACAGAATTATCCGCCTAAATAGCTATTTTTGCGTTTCAAATGAAGCACATCCGTAACTTTTGTATTATAGCACATATCGATCATGGCAAAAGCACCCTTGCCGACCGTTTGCTCGAATACACCAATACCATCACCCAGCGCGAATCACAGGCCCAGTTACTTGATGATATGGACCTGGAACGCGAGCGGGGTATTACTATAAAAAGCCATGCCATCCAGATGAATTATCAGCTGGACGGGCAAGATTATGTACTGAACCTGATTGACACGCCCGGCCACGTTGATTTCTCTTACGAAGTATCCCGCTCGATAGCCGCCTGTGAAGGTGCGCTGCTCATTGTGG
>CAXTAP010000164.1:0-4263 GCA_964241965.1 uncultured Mucilaginibacter sp. | reverse complement strand
TATCTTTGCCTCATGCCTTCCGCTACCTCCCATCGAAAAATCATCCACATTGATATGGATGCCTTTTATGCTTCGGTGGAGCAGCGTGATCACCCGGAGTATCGGGGTAAGCCATTGGTGGTAGGTGGTTTGCCGGAGGGTCGTGGCGGCGTAGTGGCTACGGCCAGTTATGAGGCACGTAAGTTTGGCGTGCGCTCGGCTATGTCCTCCAAAAAAGCTTTGCAATTATGTCCGCATGCTCTGTTTGTGCGGCCGCGGTTTGCGGTGTATAAAGAGGTATCAAGGCAGATAAGGGAGATATTTGGCCGCTATACCGATTTGATTGAGCCGCTTTCGCTGGATGAAGCCTATTTGGATGTAACCGAAGACAAGCTGGGTATCGGCTCGGCAATTGAAATTGCCCAGCAGATTAAGCAGGCCATTCAGCAGGAGTTGCAGCTGACCGCTTCGGCAGGGGTATCTGTCAATAAGTTTGTAGCCAAAATTGCGTCGGATATCAATAAGCCCAACGGGCTGAAGTTTATCGGCCCCTCTTCCATCGAAAAATTTATGGAGCAGCTGCCGGTCGAAAAGTTTTTTGGCGTAGGCAAGGTTACTGCCGAGAAAATGAAAAACATGGGCCTGCATACCGGGCATGATTTAAAGCAGCTGACCGAGCAGCAACTGGTGCAGCATTTCGGCAAGGTGGGCCGTTTTTATTATCATATTGTACGCGGCATTGATAACCGAGAGGTACAGCCCCACCGCGAAACCAAATCAATGGGTGCCGAAGACACTTTTCCTTATGACCTGACAACGCTGGAGGAAATGAACGCTGAGCTGAATAAGATTGCGGTTTTAGTAACCGAACGGCTGCAACGTTACCAACTGAAAGGCCGCACCCTGACACTGAAAATCAAGTACCACGATTTCCGGCAGATTACGCGCAGTCAGTCGTTTACTACACCGATAGGGGAGGTTACAGGCATCAGCACTGCGGCACAGCAATTAATGGCGGCTGCTTTTCAGGAAGAGGATAAAGTTCGTCTGCTGGGTATCTCGCTGTCTAATTTTGGCGAGCCGGTGATTCGGGTAAAAGGAGAAGCGGCCTGGCAGTTAAAATTGTTTGATGTGTAAGGGTGGCCGTTGACTTTTCCTTAAGCTAAGTTTTTAAAATGAACCCCTTGTGCAGGCCAATGCAACAGCACTGCCAGTGTGGGTACTCTAAGCTTAGGCGAACATTACAGGCAATGCAATAGCAGTTGCTTTAATAAGGGGTTGATCATATAAAATGTAGGCACTCTGCCTCCCTTGTCTTACACTTCCTCAAGCCTCACCCTAATTTGCTACCTTTGCCGCATGGCAGAAGTATTCCTAAAAAAGGGTAAAGAAAAGGCGGTGCTGCAACGGCATCCCTGGGTTTTTTCAGGAGCAATTGAGAAGGTAAAGGGTAAGCCGGTGAATGGGGATATCATCCGGTTGCTGGATGCACAGGGAAAATTTATGGCCTATGGGTTCTATAATCAGGAGTCGCGTGTGGCTGTGCGCCTGCTGGAGTGGGATGAAGCTACGCCGGTAGACGAAACCTGGTTTCGTTCCAAAGTGGCCACTGCTATTTCCAGCCGGAAGCCTGTTTTGGATGCACAAACCAATACCTGCCGCCTCATTTTCAGTGAGGCCGATTACCTGCCGGGGTTAATTGCCGATAAATACGGCGATTACCTGTCGTTACAAATTTTAACCACCGGCATTGAGAGAAATAAAGCCGTTATTATTGACGAACTGCAGCACCTGCTGCAACCTAAAGGCATATTCGATAAAAGCGATGCCGGTTCACGTGCGCATGAAGGTTTAGAAACCATTAATGAGGTATTGGCCGGAAGCCCGCCGCCGGAATTGGTAGAGGTAAAGGAAAACGGTCTGACCTATGGGATCAATATTGCCGAAGGACAGAAATCGGGCTTTTACTGCGACCAGCGCGATAACCGGCGCATCCTGGCGGTACATGCCCAGGGCAAAACTGTGCTGGATTGCTTTTGTTATACCGGTGGCTTTACCCTCAACGCCCTGCAAGCCGGGGCAGCGCAGGTCATCAGTGTGGATAGTTCGGCATTGGCGATAGAAACGCTGAGGAAGAATATAGAACTGAATCAGCTAAATGCTGATAAGCATGCAGCTATCCAATCGGATGTAAACAAACAGCTGCGCAAGTTCAGGGAGGAAGGAAAGACCTTTGATGTCATCGTGCTCGATCCACCCAAATATGCCCCTTCGCGTTCGGCGCTGGACAAAGCCTCGAGGGCCTATAAGGATTTGAACCGTACCGGGATGCAGCTGCTCAACAGCGGCGGCCTGCTGGCTACCTTTTCCTGCTCGGGAGCTATGAATATGGAAACCTTTAAGCAGGTGCTGGCCTGGGCAGCGCTGGATGCAGGCAAACAGGTACAGTTTATCTACCAGTTTTGCCAGCCCGAAGATCACCCGGTACGTTCCTCGTTTCCCGAGGGTGAGTACCTGAAAGGCTTGTTGTGCAGAGTAATTTAAACCGATATACACCTATGATTACCGAATTAGAAAAAATGCTGGCCGGCCAGTTGTATGTGGCTACCGATGAAGCCCTGGTGGGTATGCGCCTCAAAGCCCGGCAGCTGTTTACGGAGTATAATAAGCTGGCCTTTGAAGATGCCACCGGCCGTAAAGCATTGTTAAAGCAACTGCTGGGTCATTGCCCTGAGGTGATTGACATTCAGGGGCCGTTTTATTGCGATTATGGCTGCCATATTTATGCGGGCGAAAACCTATTCATCAATTTTAACTGTGTGATACTGGATTGCGCAAGGGTAACTTTTGGAAACAATGTGGCGATGGCTTCCGGCGTACAGATCCTGGCTGCTTACCATCCGGTACAAGCCTCCGAGCGCATTAAAGGCCCTGAACTGGCCGCCCCGGTAACCATTGGCGACAATGTATGGATTGGTGCCGGTGCGATCATCTGCCCGGGCGTCACCATTGGTGCCAATTCTACCATCGGCGCGGGTAGTGTAGTGAACAAGGATATCCCGGAAAACTCGGTAGCGGTGGGTAACCCGTGCCGGGTGGTGAAGACAGTGCTGCCGTAGGTGAAGTGTTGCTTCGATATTACTGCCAGTTGATTTATAATTGAGCCTTGAATTGAAAAGCCAAATTAATAGGGTAACAACAGCAATAGTACAACTGAACATTCTTGTTCTGCATGAAATGTTAAAAGGGGCAGGCGCTTAAATATTAATACGTCATGGCGAGGTACGAAGCCATCCTGAACTATGAAAATCGGACTTATATGATGTCCTTATAAGTTGAGGATGGCTTCGTACCTCGCCATGACGTTAAAGGGAATTATGCTTAAGTAAATTATGCTTTTTCTGCTGATGTTTTCTTCCCCGCTTTCATCCTCAAGTTCAGCACCTCCACCAGCAGCCCAAAGCCCATGGCAAAATAAATATATCCTTTCGGTACTTCCTGGTCAAAAGCATCCAATACCAGCGAGAAACCGATAAGCAACAAGAAGGACAAGGCCAGCATTTTGACCGTAGCATGCCGGTTGACGAAGTTGGCAATAGGGGTGGAGGCCCATAGCATAATGCCAACGGCAATTATCACAGCAGCAATCATCACCGGCAGGTGTTTGGCCATACCTACCGCCGTGATAACGGAATCCAGCGAAAATACAATATCCAGTATGGCAATCTGAATAACGATAGGCCAAAAAGCGTTTGACTTTTCGGCATGGGCTTCTTCATCTTCACCATCTATTTTGTCATGAATTTCGGCAACGCTTTTATAAATCAAAAACAAGCCCCCGGCGAGTAAGATTAAATCGCGGCCCGAAAAATCAAACCGGCGCTGCCATTCAGGGCCGCTGATGTGGAGTACATCCGCCAGGTTAAACAGCGGAGCGGTTAAGGTCATCAGCCAGGTAAGCGAAAGTAACAACAGGATACGGGTAACCAACGCCAGGGCCAAACCTACCTTACGGCCGCTGGCCTGCTGCTGCGCAGGCAAGCGATCGGCCTGGATGGAGATGAACACAATGTTGTCAATACCCAGCACAATTTCGAGCACAGTTAAGGTGACCAATGATATCCAGGTTTCGGCTTCAGCAAATATTTCCATAGGTGCCTAAAAATAACAAAACCCCTGCCACATAGGCAAGGGTTTGAGATTAAACTATTAACCGGGCAGAGATCAGTCGAAATTTACGCTGCCATAGGCGGAGTGGATATTCACCTGCGCATCATTATTGCC
>CAXTAP010000163.1:0-4296 GCA_964241965.1 uncultured Mucilaginibacter sp. | reverse complement strand
ATAGTATACTTACGGCCAGCCAACCTGCATAGTTTCCGGGGGGCACCTGTCCGTAGGTCCAGCGCCAGTAGTCAAACTTTTGCGCTACCGGCTCAATCAGTACATCCAGTAATGTAAGCACCCCTGCCCCTGCTATCACCCGCGCCGGCCACCACGGAATATTGATTAACCGCATGGAAACGCCGGCCGCATACACCAGCAAAAACCAGTTAATGCCCATGGTAAGCGGAATATTAAACAATTTTAGCCCCAGGGTATGCCCGTAATGATAATTGCCGAAAACCCATGCCTTGTGCACGCCTGCCCATTCTGCCGCAAACCCTATACTGTAAATAAGCGCCGCAAATAACACGAATTTACGCTCTAACTTTCCGTAACTGTAAAAAATGACCAAGAGCATCAACAATAAATGAAAAGGCACAATGCGCAGAAATAGCGGCCGGACGGCATCAATAAAAAAACCGCTCAGCCCGACAGCATGAAACAGCAGGATAACGATAATAGCAATATGGGTACGGCTCAGGCTATCTTTCTTCCCTTCCATGTGGCGCTTTTGGTGAGATGATGTTGAATAGCCAGCACCCCGATGACCAGCAAACTCAGCATTTGCAAAGGGTGCAGCAATACGTTGTAAAAAATACTTTGGCCCGACAGCATGGAAATCATTACCCTTGAAAGCAAAATAATGCTGTACATCATGATGATAAACTGAACATTAAATGTAAACAACATAGCCAGCGGACCGCCTACCACTACCAGCAAATAAATGCTGAAGCCTATTACGCTGTAATTAAATACGGCCATAAAATTTTTGCTGAAACCATGTACTGCATCCTGATAATTGGTGTACATGCGGCACCTGATTAATCCGTTAGCCAGCAGTCCTTCGCCTTTGTACCCGGCAGCTTTTACCTGCTTCATAATTTCTACGTCTTCCACTACCTTATTCTGCGCCTGCCGGTGCCATTGTTCCCGCTTGTATATATTGGCATCAAACAACATAAACTGTCCGCTCGCGGCAGCAAAAGCATAGTTTTTTGAAAGAAAAATAAGGCGTATAGGCAGCAAATTCAATAGCAGGTAATGCATCAGGGGCACAGTCAGCTTTTCGCCCAGCGTCAGCATTTCCTGGTTGGTAAAAAGACTTAACAGGGCAAGCCCGTTGACTTTAATACGGTATACGGCGCTATTGATGAGCCCCTTGCTCACTTTTTCATCAGCATCCAGAAAAAGCAGGTAGTTGCCCTGTGCATGGCGGGCCAACTGGTGACAGGCAAAATTTTTACCCAGCCAACCCGCAGGTAACTGCTCGCCTTTTATTACCCTGAACTGCGGATGCTGCGCGGCAAACTCGGCACAGCGCTGGTAAGTCTGGTCGGATGAATCATCATCCAGCACGATCACTTCGTAATTTTTATAATCCTGGTCATAAATAGATTGCAGAAGAGTTAAAATATTATGCTCCTCATTACGGGCAGGAATAAGTATGGAAACCGTATCTTCCTGAATACGCGATACCCGGCGCAGCTTAGGGTCCGACACAAAGTTGAACACCGTGACGGTAAAACGAAGCACTATGAAAACGCAGGTAACAAACAGGATGATAATCACGCTTATAAAACGATTTGAGTTTGTTGCAGTTTTGCCCAATCGTAATGTTGCTGATAATCGCCTTGCAGCTCGCCCAGTGTGGCATACCGGGAAAGTTGATGAGTCAGATAAACAGTGGCCGTTGGCTTTTTATGGTTCATGTACTGGATAAATGTGGCAGCAAAAAGGTATTGTACCTGGGTACCTGCCTTTTTTAAAATCCGCATAATACCTTGCTCGAAATAAATGTAAGATACAAAATTTGAATAAAGTTTTCCCTGCGGAAAAATTAAAACCATATTACCGGGCTTCTGCAGCAATTTTGCCGCGTAATCCAGCGAATGCAGCATTTCTTTTGAGTTTTTGGCAATAGAGAATGCGCCGGCATATTTTAAAAATGCACTCTTGCGCACAGTATCTTCCAGTATCATTACATGAAACTTTTTTTTAAGCAGGCGGTGGTTGATCACATATAAAATCAGCCCGTCCCAAAAGCTGAAATGATTGGCAATTAACAGCACCGATTTATTTTGATCAACGGTAACCGTATTATAAACAAGCTGATGAAAGTGACTGCCCACTGCCCAGCGGGCATAGGCCTGCATAAACCAATAGATAAAAGCATTTTTTCGGTTGTAAATCATCAGCGGCGGCAAATTAACGAACGCAGGGCGCATTACCAACCTGCTAATGCACTACATTAACCTGATCTTTCAGCGCCTGCTGATGAAAGCGGTTAATATTGGCCACCAGCTCCTCAAACGGAACTTCGCCCGCCACACCGCAATCAAACAGATAAATGTAGGCAGAAGGCTTGAGGCTCTCGAAATAATCAATCAGCACGCAGGAATACACAATCTGACAAGGTCCTTTAATGTGCTTAATTAAACGCTCTATGCCTTTTTCAATATTTACCGAAGTAGCATGATTAGAAATCAGCTCGCCCTGCGGAAATACCACCACCAGGTTTTCGGGATGGTTCAGCAAATCAGCGGCATAACGTAAAGACTTAATCATCTCGCGGGTTCCTTTTTCAATAGAAAACCCCCCAAAACGGTTGAACAGCATCCGCTTGCGCAAATGGTCTTCCTGCATCATAATGTACAGCTTACGTTTCAAATGCCAGTAAGCCAGATAATTGCCGAAAAAGCCATCCCACCAGCTAAAATGGTTACATAATAGTAAAACGGAATGCCCCTGCTTTGGCTCAAAAGGCACAACCACTAACCGATTAAAGGCTTTGCGCATGCGGTAACGCATATAGATAGCGAACCCATTACTCAACAAGTTATTTCTGCGTGCGGGTATCATGTGTTTAATCGGGCAAGATAATCATCCAGTTCGCGTGTTACCAACCAGTGCCCCAAATCCACCTCGTGCACCTCGGGTATATTAAGTTGATTAATAAAGGATACTGCACCTTTTTGAGGAAACAGATTATCATGCCGGCCAAAAATCAGCTTACATTTAATTTTATAGCGGTTAATCATTTCCCCTATTCGTTGCAGGTTGGGCTTAAGCTGTTTGATCAAATTTAGGGTATAATACACATCCAGCCGCTTTTGTTCGGTGTCAATTTCATTATAGGCAATCTTAAACAGGCTTTCATCTACTATGCCCAACCCCTTCAGGCCCTTCATGGTAAAAGGAGCCAGCCAGCTGCTTTTCATCAGGTGCCTGAACAAAAACTTACCGGCGGGATGGTGAGTTAAAAACTGAAATCCTTTATAACCCGGCAGGCCATCGGGCGCCATTAAAATGATTTCGTCTATCTGCGCCGCAAATTCTTCTACCAGCAGCAAGGCCAGATTGGCCCCTATGGAATAGCCCATTACACTGATACGCTGCCGGCCAAAGGTGTTAAACCATTCTTCGGCATAGGTTTTTACCAGCGTTCGGGGCATTCCGCTTATGATTTGCTTTTCATCCCAGCCGCTCAGCTTGCTTTCACCATGAAAGAAGTGATCAAAGCCATACACATGATAGTCTTTCAATACGGATTGTTCCAGTACCATAAACTGCTTACCCGTCATGCCGTAGCCATGAAATGCCAGCAGCGGTTTACTCCCGCTTCCGTATTCATGATAGTGCACCCGGCCCAGGCCCGGCAAGTTCAAAAAACCCATAGCAGGCAATATTAAGGTTTTTGAGGGAGGAGAGAAAGTTTACGAGTTGGAAAGATTGAAAGTTGAGGCATGAATAAGCCTGAGAATGGCATAAGTTCAGCAGTGAAAGCATGAAGCAGAAGTTTACAAAAAGAAAAGCCTCCTGCCTTGCGCAAGAGACTTCTCAACCTAAACCTTATCACAATAAGCAGAGATACTCTGCTTGAGCAGCAATACTACTTAAAAAGCGATTAAAATTCTAATAATTTTTAAATGTTGTTAACTTTCTTGTTACTCAACCTTATACAAAGCAATTCAAATCGCGTTCATTAAACAAACAAAAACAACGTTTTAGCTTTGTAATGAATGCTTTTTAGAACTGTGCTCAAAAAATTGCTGTGCTTAATTAGTCGTTAAGGATTCGCCTGTTTGGCCTGCTTCGGGTTCTTTACCCATTCGCTTACAATTTTGGCAGATAGCAACGCCAGGGGGATACCGCCGCCTGGGTGTACACTGCCCCCGCAAAAGTACAGGTTACTTATTTTGGATGAATGGTTGGCGTGGCGCAAAAAAGCGGCAAATTGATCATTAGAACTGGTAC
>CAXTAP010000162.1:0-4379 GCA_964241965.1 uncultured Mucilaginibacter sp. | reverse complement strand
ACCAGGGACCAAAAGATTATGAGTCTTCTACTCTAACCGACTGAGCTATAGGCGCAGGAATTAGCTTTCGCTTTCCGGATGCAATTTTACATATTTGCTTTTTGATTTTAAAGCTTTTTATGCAAAATATTAAAAACATCATATTTGATTATGGCAATGTAATCTTCAGCATCGACTTCCGGAAGGCTCAGCGTGCGTTTAAGGAATTAGGGGTGCATGATGCAGATGAATTTTACGGGCATCTGCAGCAGGACCCCATTTTTGATAAATTCGACCGCGGCGAAATTACGGCTGATGATTTCAGAAACCGTATCCGCGAAAAAGCAGGCAACGCAGATTTAACCAATGAGCAGATTGATGCTGCCTGGAACAGTTTGCTGGGTGGCGTTGCGCCCGGCAACCATGAATTGCTGCTGAAACTTAAGGAGCATTACCGCACATTTTTATTAAGCAACATCAACGCCATCCATTATGATTACATTATGGATTATCTGCAAAAGGAATTCAGCTTTAAAGGGAATGAACATCTGTTTGAAAAAGTGTATTACTCGCACCTGATGGGTAAGCGCAAACCGGAACCCGATATTTTTGAGCAGGTTTTGCAGGAAAACCACCTGAACCCTGCCGAAACCTTATTTATTGATGACAGTCCGCAGCACCTGGCGGCTGCGCAAAAGCTGGGCATCCATACCTTCCTGATGGCAGCGCCCGATACTCTGCAGCAGTATTTTGAAAGAAACCGGTTACTTGAATAAGCAGACAATAAATAAGGATAAGAAGCAAGAGACAAGAAAAAAGAGGATAACGTTGAGTTAAGAGTCCAAAAGAAATATTGTAAAGATTGTTTCTTGTTTCTTACTTCTTGTCTCTTATTTCTCATATCCTCCTATCCTCTCCCCGCTCTTCTCTTCCGCTCTTTAATAATTAAATTCAGCTCCCGGCTCATCTGCCCGGCTATGGCCGTGTTTTCCTGTGCCCGGCGGAACAGGTAGGGCAGCACCGCCTTTACCGGCCCGTAAGGCACATACTTGGCCACATTGTAGCCGGCATTGGCCAGATTAAAGCTCAGGTTGTCGCTCATGCCCAGCAGCTGCGAAAAGTAAACATGCGGGTGATTATGCGCAACTTCCCTTTCGTGCAGTAAATCGGCCAGCAGGCGGCAGCTTTGTTCATTATGTGTACCGGCCACAAAGGCAATACGGTCAATGCGGTCAACGCAAAAGCGTAGTGCATTGTTGTAATCATCGTCGGTTGCCTTCTTATCGGGCTGTATGGGCGATGTATAGCTGTGCTCGCCGGCTCGCCGTCGCTCCTTTTCCATGTAGGCGCCGCGTACCAGCTTGGCGCCCAGCATAAACCCCTCCTTAGCCGCAATAGCATAATCATTACGGAGCAGGTTCAGCCGGTCATGCCGGTATATCTGGTAGGTATTATACACAATTACCTTGTATTGATTGTACTGCCGCATCATGTCCATAGCCAGCTGGTCAATGGTTTGCTGTATCCAGCTTTCCTCGGCATCAATCATTACGGGTACGCCCACGGTGAATGCCTTTTTGCAGATGGCCTCCACCCGGCCCTTCACCTTATTCCATTCCTGCTCTTCGGCGGGTATAAGCGGGGTGGCCGCATCCAGTTTTTCCAGCAGGCCAAAGCGCCCCACGCCGGTTACCTTAAAAACCGTAAGCGGAATGGCTGCATCGCCGGTGGCACGGTCGATGGTGCGGATAATCTCATCACATGTAAAATCAAACGCGGCTTCGTCCTCCTCGCCTTCCACCGAATAATCCAAAATAGTGCCCACGCCGCCTGCCTGCAGGTTCTGTATGGTATCGTTGCACTCCGCAATGGTTTCGCCGCCGCAAAACTGCTTGAATATGGTTGCCTTGATCAGCCCCTTAACCGGCAGCCCAATATGCATGGCAAAATTGGTAACCGGCGGTCCGGCCTTTACCAGCAGGTTGTTGTTAATGGCCTTAAAAAGCCAGTAGGCGCGGTTTAAACCCGACTTAGAAATATGTTTGAAAGCGGTTTCGGTATCTTCAAAGGACAGGGTATTTACAGGCGGCGTAATTGCCGGTTTATCAGTAATGGGCATACTGCAAAATTAGAAAATGCTATCCAGATAACTCATTATTCTGCGAATAGTTTATTTTTGCCCGTAACATGATTGAATTTAAACTCGTGGGCGACTACATTCCGCTGATACAATTGTTAAAGGCCACCAACATGGTGCAAACCGGCGGCGAGGCGCAGATAGCGGTAACCGAAGGCGAGGTAAAGCACAACGGCGAGGTTGACTACCGCAAGCGCCTCAAGGTAGTTGCGGGTGATACCGTGGAGTTCAGGGGCAAAAAAATCGTGGTTGTTTAATATGGATATTATTCACAACACCGATTATCCGGTATATTTTACTGATACGCTGCAGCAGCTGGCCGATTTTATTGAGCAGGGGCATTATTCTAAATTTTTTGTGCTTACGGATGAGACAGGTTCGCAGCACTGCCTGCCGCTGCTGGAACCATATCTCGACAAATTCAGCAGCTATGATTTGATTGAGATTGCCGCCGGCGAGGAAAACAAGAATATCGACTTTTGCATCGGCATCTGGAAGATGCTGGTTGACTTTGAGGCCGACCGCCATGCCCTGCTCATTAACCTGGGCGGCGGGGTAGTTACCGATATGGGCGGCTTTGCGGCTTCTACCTACAAGCGGGGTATTGATTTTGTGCAGGTGCCCACCACCCTGCTATCGCAGGTGGATGCTTCGGTAGGCGGTAAAACCGGCATCGACCTCGATCATATTAAAAACATCATCGGCACGTTTACCTCGCCTAAGGCGGTGTTTGTGGAGCATAGCTTCCTGGCTACGTTGCCGCAGCGGCAAATCCTGTCGGGCCTGGCCGAAATGCTGAAACACGGCCTTATTGCCGATGCCGCCTACTGGCATGAACTGGTTGAGCATGGCTCGCAGGCGCCTTCGCCGCAGCTGGTGCACCAATCGGTAGCCATCAAGAACCGCATCGTGATGGATGACCCTACCGAAAAGGGCTTCCGCAAGGCGCTTAACTTCGGCCATACCATCGGCCACGCGGTGGAAACCTACTCGCTCGAAAATGATGAGGACCACCTGACGCATGGCGAAGCCATAGCTATCGGCATGATCTGTGAAGCCTGGCTATCGCACAAAAAGGGGATGCTGGCCAGGAAGGATTTAAAGCAGATTACCCGCGTGATCAGCAACCTGTACCCTAAGTATATGCTGGACGACAGCTGCCATACGCTGCTGCACAGTTACATGAAAAAGGATAAAAAGAACAACGGCACCGAAATTAACTGTACGCTTTTGACGGCCATCGGACAATGCACCATTGATAATATATGCACCGAAGACGAACTTTGCGACAGCCTGAAGTTCTATGCATCTGTATAACCTGTTTCACTGGGATTTTAAAAACGGCGCTGCCGCTGTGCTGGTTACCTTACTGGTTGTTTTAACCCTGGTTGAGATGCTGCTGAGCTGGCACGAAGAGCGGCGTTATTACGAGAAGCGTGATACCTTTACCAACATCTACCTTACCCTGCTGGCGTTTATCATCAACCTGTCGGTTAAGGGGTTCACGTTCTTTATGCTGAATTTTGCCTGGCAGTTCAGGCTGTTTCAACTGCACAACGCGGTGCTGTACTGGGCAGTGCTGGTGGTGGTGCAGGATTTTTTGTATTGGGTGCTGCATTACACCGGCCATTACTGCCGCGTGTTTTGGGCCCTGCATGTTACCCACCATTCATCCCAACACTTTAATCTTACCACAGGTTTCCGCTCCACGGTGTTTGAGCCGCTGTACCGGGTGTTCTTTTACCTGCCCCTGGCCCTGATGGGCTTCACCGCGCTCGATATTCTGTATGCCTACCTCATTACCCAGCTGTACGGCAACATCGTGCATACCCGTTACCAGATCAGGCTGCCGCGCTGGTATGGCTGGCTGCTGGTCACCCCCTCGCACCACCGCGTGCACCATGCCTCCAACATTCCCTACCTTGACAAAAACATGGGTATGGTGCTGATTATCTGGGACCGCCTGTTCGGCACCTTTCAGGAAGAGAACCTGCCCGAGCCCATCAGATACGGCTTAACCCATCAGCTTGAAAACACAAGGCCGGTCAACATCCTGTTCCACGAGTGGAAGGCCCTGCTGCATGATGTACGCAAAGCGCCGGGCCTCACCAACAAGGTTAAATACCTGTTCAACCCGCCGGGCTGGAGCCACGATGGCAGCACGCAAACGGCTAAGGTGCTGCAACAGGAGTATCAAAACAGCGTACAACAGGGTGTTCACGTTCATGAGGGTGTGAACATTTGTGAACGTTCATGAACGCGG
>CAXTAP010000161.1:0-4476 GCA_964241965.1 uncultured Mucilaginibacter sp. | reverse complement strand
CCACGCCCGAGCCGTTATCCTCAAAGCTGATGCGGGCGTTGCCCTGCTGGTCGGTGATGATGTACTCGGCCTTTAAGGTGCCCCCATTGCTGCGCACCCGCCCCTAAGAAACCTCACTCGTTCATAATAAATTGTAATCAATTGTAACTCATGCAAAAATAATTCTTGAATAGTATCTACTAATCTTCTAGTTTTTGTTTAAGTAACCGAAAACTTAAAGATATGCAGCATTATTTCGCTATCTTCAAGCATTGTGTTGTTAATAATTATTATCAAATGTTTATCAAAAAACAGAGTTTCCATTTGTATTGTAAAATATGCTGAAGATAAAGGCTTTCACACATTATCTACTTTGAAGCCACATCACAAAACCACAAAAGAAAGGAAAAATTACAAGGATACTAATTGAAAGGATTTTTATCAACCCTCTTTTTCTTAAAGAGTACATTTCAACGTAAATTCTAGATAGAGTCAAGTGCTTATCCATAAAAAAGAAATAATGCTTAACTAAGTAAAACGTAATTAATCCTATAAGTATAAAAATAAATAGAAATATACTTTCTGGTAAATTTGCTCTATTAATTGAACTACCACCTATTATTTTAAAAATCATAGTGATTGATATTGAGAAGAACAGAGCGATCGCAAAACATGTTTGAAACCATGGAACAATTTGCCGTCCTCTATCTTTCATCGAGCAAAAGTGAATATAAATGCTCGTTAAAAATAAATCTATCTTACTCATATTTCATTCTACTTATCATAATTTTCTCTGATCAGATCTACACCAGTTGTTATCAAACTATAGCCTAATAAAAATTCCGGTGCAAAAACCGCAACTGCAAGTGTTCCAACGCCCTCTGCTAAATCTAATTTGTGGTTATTAAAATCTGTGATACCTTGATATATTTTGTGACCAGCTGATATTCCTGCGGCAATATTGCCTAAAGCACCTAACAAAGGAACCTTTTCTAAACTTATGACTTTAGTAGGATCTTTAGCTATTGTATATGCCAATTTTTGAGAACCTTGTAACACCCCGTCTAATGCGGTCATGCTTAAATCTACTGCACTATTTAGACTGAGGAGCGAATTTTCATTATTGCTTTCTATAGATGCCTTTGTATTACTGCCAATATAGGAATAATCTCCGGAACTGAGCGAATTAGGGTTATAAATACCGTAATCGGTGACAACAATGCCGCCCCTCATATTGCCATAATTGCTGAACTCTGCATCGTTATAAATTGAGGTAAAGGAGTTGGTTCCTACATTAATGTAATCACTGGCCAGCAGAGCCTGCAGGCTTTCCATCGTGTTTTGCTGGCCCGGTGCACCTGCCTGATATACATTTAAACCATAATGACTCACCACGTAATCATATTGTGCTGCAGGTGTATCACCAAAGTAGCTATCGCCGCCATCACCTCCGCCCCCGAAGCCGCCAAAGTCTCCGCCGGCTCCGCCGCCGCCGCCAAAGGTGGAGGAATACAGGCCAGCATAGTAGGCAGCCTGCTCGGCGGCAAACTCGCTGCCACCGCCACCCTGCACGTTGGGGTTTACATAAGCTTGCTGTATAGGCTTGAGCAGATTGCCCAGCGGGTCGTTGCCCATCACGGGGTTGTTGCCCGCGTACTGGTAGGGCGTCAGGCTCTCTGCACTCTCTGCCTGTGGGTCAACGCTTACCCACCTGCCTAAGGCTGCATCATAGTTTCTGTAAAAGGTCTGCTGCAGGTCAGGTAAATCTGCGTAGTCATTCTGCCATTCGGCCCCCCCGTTGTACAGGTTCTTGTTAGGGGTATTGGGCACGGGTACTGCGCTCCCCGGCAGGGTCATGCCAAAGCCGTAGTAGCTCGTCTCCTGCACCACCCGGGCTGCCCCGCCTGCTCCCGTACCTGTAAAGCTGAGGCGGGCGTTACCCTGCTGGTCGGTAATGATATATTCGGCCGTGAGTGCCCCGCCCGCATTGGTTACCCGCCCCTCCGGCATCGGGAAGTAACTGAGCGTACTGTTCACATATACAAAACCGTCCACATAATCAGTTGTGGCCTTCAGCGTACCCCCGTCATACTGCTGCTTGCGCAAAACGCTGCCCGAGGCATCGTATATATAGTTGATATAGCGGCCGCTTGCAGTGGTAAAGTTGAGGTTATCAGTGCGGTTCAGCACGTTGTAGCTTAGCTGCATGCCCTTGTAGGGGTCGGCCGTGAGGTTGCCGTTGGCATCGCCATACTGGTAGGCTGCCGTGCTGCCCGTATAATTACGGAAACCGGTTTGCGTGTGCGCGGCATCAGTGCCATCGGTTACGATTTGCAGCTGGTTTAAGTTATTAGGATTGTAGCCGTAGGCAAGGTTATCGGTTTGCGTGCCGCCTGCCGCACCGGGCGTTGAGGCATTGCGGGTAAGGCCCTGGATGTTACCATTTTCATCATAAGCGGTAACCGCCTCATTCCAGCCGCCGGTGTTTACGTTAAAGGCATCGTTTGCAGCGGCAGTATTGAGCCGCTCGGCATAGACCGCACCGGTATAACGGTTCAGGGCATCGTAGCTGTACCTGTAGCTGCGCTCGTAACCCTTGTTGCCGCTGCCATCGCGGCTCATCCATTTCACGGCCGAGAGCCGGCCGCTGAAATAAGGAGTATTGCCCAGGTTATTATCAGTACCATCATACAGCAGCTGCATCCCGAACACGGCGCCGGGGTCATCCTGCGTGGCGCCGCCATCGGCTGTCAGCTTACTGTTATTTATATTGGTGAGCTGCCCGCGTATATTATACCGGTAATCAACCTGCTGCAGGTAGGGCGGCGCAATAGAGGCCGAAAACACCCCCCCGGCAGCCACGCTAAAGTTAGGGTTAATTACAATGCTGGTGGTAGCGGTTACGGTACTGTTGCCGGTTGCACCCACGCTGTTGGCCGTGCCCAGCGTAACATTGGCTGCCGCCGAGGCTATACCCAGCCCCTTGTTAACCAGCTGGCCCAGTTCATTATACTGGTAGGCGGCTACCTGCCTGATGCTGCCGCCATTATACTGCTGTGTTACAGCCGTTAAGCGGTACCTATGGTCATAGCTCATGCCGGTTACTACCGTAGTGGTGCCGCCCGTTCCGCTGCCGGTTACCTTGGTTACCTTACTGGTCAGGGGCATGCCGGTAAAATCGGGCAGGTAGGTTTTAATGTCGGTTATTACGGCCATGCCGCCGTAATTGAGCAGGTTGTTGGTTTGGGTTTGTACGGGGTGCAGGTTGCGGTCGTAAAATTGCACCGTAATGAGCCATACGGCCGCTGCACTGTTGCTCACGGTGCTTTTCAGGGTCATGGTCGGCATGCCCTTGAGGGCCGCCTGCGTGGCGCCCTGCTCGCCGGTAATGGCCGGCTGGTAGTTAAAATCAGGCTGGTGAGCGGCATCCTGGTTCAGGTCGTAATCATCATAGTAAGCATAGGCCAGCGGCTGCAGGTTAGCCGTCGGGAAAATATTGTTGCTGTAGTAAAAGGTAGCAGCTGCGCTGGTTCGGGTTTCAAACCAGGCGCTGGCATAGCCGGTACCCATGTTGTTTACTGAAGTTTGCAAATCAGCCGGTAACGCGTGTGAGGCATCGGTATAAATGCCCTGGCTGATAACCCGGCCCTTAACATCGTACTTGATATAATTCCATTTATACTGCGCAGCCAGGTTAGCATCCTGAATTAGTACCGGCCGCTTTAACGGGTCATAAATAATATTCATTACTCCTTTACCGGGCACGGTTTTGCTGGTTAACTGCCCATAGGCATTGTAGGTAAATTTATAAAGCAGCGGGCTTATATTTGCCTGTGCAAGGCTGTAATTACCGCTGGTATTCATCAAAGCTACAGCTTTAGGCGGAACAATGAAGCTGATAACGCCTGCATTATTATAAATATAGTAGGTATCATAACTGATGCTTGAGCTTACAACCTGGCGCTTGAGCACCGTATGCCCGGCAATGTCAGTGTAAGTAAGCGTTTCAACGCCGTCCTCATCCCTGGCATCTGTTACTGATAAAGCAAGATCACTGTAGCCAGTGCTCTGTTTGCTGCCATCAGGCCCCCACAAAATCAGGCTGGCATCTTTTGCAGCACTGTTATAGCGGTATTGAACAGATTTATAATGCTGAGTGCCACTGCCACCGGTTAAGCTGGCACCCGGCGGCTGGTAGCCGGCTCCGGGCATACCAGCGTAAAGCAGCCGGCGTAACGGACTGTTTTCAAAAACCTGCTGGCTGTAAGGCGACTGATCGACCGGGATGAGGGGCTGGCTGGTGTTATTATAAAAGGCTGGCTGATCGGTGCCTGCCGCAGCGCTGCGGAAACTACCGGAAATATCGGTACTTTTTCCGGCGTAAGGCAGGTAAGCGGCCACAGGAGCTCCGGTATTATCATAGCTCATAGGCTGAATTAAGTCGTTTTTCAAAGGACTGGCTTGCATGCTCACTGTTTGCAGCGGCCTGCCCAGCCC
>CAXTAP010000160.1:0-4555 GCA_964241965.1 uncultured Mucilaginibacter sp. | reverse complement strand
GCCTGGCGGTAAACGTTATCCTGGGCATCGCCGCAGCAAAATACCCCTTCTACGTTGGTTTGCGTAGAACCCGGCCTGGTAATAATATAGCCGGTTTCATCCATATCCAGTATTCCCTTAAAAATATCAGTGTTAGGATGATGCCCGATGGCGACGAAAAAGCCGGTAACATCCAGGGTTCTCTCCTGTTGAGTTCTGTTGTTAAGGATGCGTACGCCGGTCACATTCAGGCCGTCGCCCACAATTTCCTGAGTATCGCTGTTGTAAATAATTTCAATGTTATGCGTATTCTTTACCCGGCTCACCATAGCCTTTGAGGCCCTGAATTCATCACGGCGTACCAGCATATAAACCTTACGGCATAATTTGGCCAGATAAGTTGCTTCTTCTGCCGCAGTGTCGCCGGCCCCCACGATGGCTACATCCTGACCCTTGAAGAAGAAGCCGTCGCACACGGCACATGCCGAAACACCAAAGCCATTATACTTCATTTCAGATTCCAGCCCCAGCCATTTGGCTGAAGCGCCGGTAGAAATGATAATCGTATCAGCCATGATGGTGGTGCATTCATCAACCACCACTTTGTGCGGCAGGCTGCTGAAATCAACTGAACTTACATAGCCAAAGCGGATGTCAGTGCCGAAACGCTCGGCCTGCTTACGAAAGTCCTCCATCATTTCGGGCCCCATGATCCCATCAGGATAACCGGGAAAGTTCTCCACGTCAGTAGTTTGGGTAAGCTGCCCGCCCGCCAGCATGCCGGTGTACAGCACAGGCTTTAAATCGGCCCGTGCAGCATAAATGGCAGCCGTGTAACCTGCCGGCCCTGAACCGATAATCAGGCATTGAACATGTTCATTTTCTTGAGACATCAGCTTGAATTTGAAGTGCACAAATTTACTGTTTTATACGGGTAAGGCAAAGCAGATATTGTCAACAATATGTGATAGTTTTGCAGTTGTAAGTACCTGAAACGTAATAGCAATTCTTATTAATAAAATAATCGTTAATTTGATAGTTAGAAAACTAGTGCCCTATTGTTATAGATAGAATCGTTGGTGTGTATTGACATCGCATTCATTGTACTGTCTCCGCAAAGTCAGGTCAGTATAATAACCTGTTAAAGTTTTGCTTTCAAATAAATTCATTCAAAAATTTATTTTTCAAAAAAGAAACTTATTTAAAAACCTATCGTTAAATTGCGTTTACCAATTTGTAACAATTTAGCGACAGAGGAGATGATCATACTAACAATGATTTATTTGTGCAAGCGGTTTAATGTAGCTGAGCGCTTAAAATTAAACAGGTTTCTATTAAAGTCGCCCAAGCAAGCCGCTATATAGTCTTTTTTTTTGAGGCTAAGTCAGCCTTTGATCTCTGAACCATACTTCATCAGTAACGGGCTTAAAGTTTTCCATCAGGTTAATCAGTTCAACTGCATTGACCGAAGTAAGCACCAGCTTACGGTTAACCGGCTTGAGGTATTGCTGAGCCACCATCACATCCATCTGTTGAATCAGAAAGTCATAAAAGCCGTTCACATTCAGGATGCCTGCAGGTTTTTTATGCAGGCCCAGCTGTAACCAGGTAAGTACTTCAAAGAATTCTTCGAGCGTACCAAAGCCGCCCGGCAGGGTAATTATACCATCGCATAAATCGTTCATCAGCTGCTTGCGCTGGTGCATGGTTTCCACAATGTGCATTTGGGTAAGGTTATTGTGCCCTACCTCCTTATCCATTAAAAATTGCGGTATTACACCAATAGCTTTACCGCCGCGCCTTAATATGGCATCAGCAATAAGGCCCATTACACCAACCTTACCGCCGCCATATACCAGGCTGATGCTGCGGTTCACCATCACTTCGGCCAGTTCCTCAACGGCTTGACTCAGCGCCGGATCGCCGTTATAATTAGCGCCGCAAAATATACAAATGGATTTCATTATTTTATGTTAGTCGGAAAGTCCGTAGGTATCTATGCTTTAAATTAATGTTATACAATCAATTGTTTAACTGCTAATTATCTCTTTCGATAATTATCTAAGCTTTCAAATATCTAACTTAAACTTACCTCGAATAGTTTGGCGCTTCCTTAGTGATGGTAATATCATGCGGGTGCGATTCACGGATGCCGGAAGAGGTAATGCGGACAAACTTGGCCTGCTGCAGCGCTTCAATGTCTTTAGCGCCGCAATAACCCATGCTGGCCTTTAAGCCGCCCACAAACTGGTAAACCACCTCAGCCAATGAGCCTTTGTAAGGCACGCGGCCTACAATGCCTTCGGGTACCAGCTTTTTAATATCATCTTCCACATCCTGAAAATAGCGATCCTTAGAGCCCGACTCCATGGCCTCAATGGAACCCATGCCCCGGTACGATTTAAACCGGCGACCTTCATAAATGATAGTTTCGCCCGGCGATTCTTCCACTCCGGCAAACAGCGATCCTGCCATAATGGAGCCTGCCCCGGCTGCAATAGCCTTGGCAATATCGCCCGTGTGCTTAATACCGCCATCAGCAATAACCGGTATGCCGGTACCCTGCAGCGCTTTGGCGCACTCGTAAACGGCATAGAGCTGAGGTACGCCTACGCCGGCAATGATGCGGGTAGTACAGATGGAGCCCGGCCCGATACCCACCTTTACGGCATCGGCACCAGCCTCTGCGAGGGCACGGGCAGCATCGCCGGTGGCAATGTTGCCGGCAATAACCTGCAGGTCGGGGTATTTGGCCTTAACGGCTTTTAACTGATCAATAACTCCCCTGGAATGACCATGAGCAGTATCAATGGCAATAACATCAACAGCAGCCTTAACCAGGGCATCTACCCTATCCATTGTATCATGCGTTACGCCAACGGCGGCGCCTACCCGCAGGCGGCCATATTCGTCTTTACAGGCCACCGGGTAATTTTTAAACTTCTGTATATCCTTAAAAGTAATCAATCCGCACAGGCGGCCTTCGGCATCAACCACAGGCAACTTCTCAATTTTATGATTTTGCAGTATTTCCTCTGCCTGCGGCAATGTAGTACCCTGCGGTGCAGTAATCAAATTGGTGCTGGTCATCATCTGGTGTACCGGCATATCCATTTGTTTCTGAAAACGCAGGTCGCGGTTAGTGATAATGCCCTTTAACAAGCGGTCGCTGTCCACCACCGGTATGCCGCCTATTCTGTATTCGCGCATAATCTTTACGGCATCAGCAACGGTAGCATCCTTATGCAGTGTAACCGGGTCTTGTATCATGCCGCTTTCCGAACGCTTTACCTTGCGCACCTCATCGGCCTGCGCCTGTATGCTCATGTTTTTGTGCAGCATGCCCAAGCCACCGGCCTGTGCAATGGCTATAGCCAGCTGCGCCTCGGTAACCGTGTCCATAGCGGCGGAAACGATAGGTACGTTAAGCTGTATTTTTCTGGTCAGGAAAGAGCGGGTATCAACTTCGCGCGGTAAAACTTCGGAATAGGCCGGGATGAGCAAAACATCATCATAAGTTAAGCCTTCGGCAATAAATTTGGAATCTGCAGGCTGCATAGCAAATAATTTGTGTTTGATTACTTGCCGGGCAAAGATAGCATTAATTGGTTAGCTATGCAAATGATATATAAACAGGCAGATAATCCTATAATTTTCCTGCATCTTATCGCTATCCGTGCATTGGTGAAGGTTGCATAACAAATAAAAGCCGCTGCAGGTTATCCCCGCAACGGCTTTATCAAACTAATCAACAACCTCTACTATGAAAATTCCTGTTACTTAACGGCAATTTCCCGGGCCTGTACCTTGGCTTCTTCCTTTTTAGCTACATGCAGCTTCAAAATACCATCGGTATATTCGGCTTCAATGTTGTTCTGGTCAGCAGCTTCGGGCAAGGTGAATGAGCGGGTAAACGCTGGATAGCTAAACTCACGCTTGTTATATTTTTTGCCTTCTTCGGCTGTTTCGGTTTTCTTGTCGGCAGATATGGTTAAAATATCTTTGTCAACATTAATCTTAAAATCTTCTTTCTTTAAACCGGGTACGGCTAATTCAATCTGAAACTGGTTTTCAGTTTCTGCAATATTTACTGCCGGTGATTTACCTGCGGCTGTATTCTTAAAAAATGAATCGTTAAATACTGATTCAAATACATCATTGTACCTTACGTTTGATAAATGATTTTTGGCTCCGTTGTTAAATTTTACTAAAGTCATTATTATATTTTTAAGTTTTTGTTTTATTAACTTCGTGAGTATATAATCAACTGTTGTACCACCGCTTAAAATAATTACAGATAAGACAAATTGTCCTGCAAAACTATTTTATGCGGCCATATTGACATTCGATGCCTGAAAATATTGCTAACTACCAGTTTAAAACCCTGATCCCTATTCGTTATTCAGATATCGACGCTCATGGCAATGTCAGCAACAGCATTTACCTTACTTATTTTGAAATAGCCCGTTCAGTATATTTAAATGAAATTACTCATTGGAACTGGCAGCAGAATGGTATAATATTAGGCCGTTCGGAAGTAAACTATCTTAAGCCGCTATCGGTTAATGATCAAATC
>CAXTAP010000159.1:0-4670 GCA_964241965.1 uncultured Mucilaginibacter sp. | reverse complement strand
AGTAACTACGGTGTATGGCCATCAGCAAAAAAATACACCTCATGCCGGCAATACAGTAATCAATACGGGCGCACAAGATAACTTTCAGGCCAGAGGAATATACATTGGTGTTGCAGCCGACAGGAAAGCCACTTCGGTTATACATTTTTATTTAATCAATGAAAGCTCTTATCAGCTGCTTGCCGTTTTAAATACAGAGAAAGATGCAAAGATAAAGGGCGAGTATGCGGGAACTATTGCGTCTAAAGCTTTCGCCAGGATTTACTCGGCGCAGCTGGCCGAACTGCAACTATGGCCCAGGTTCAATTTTCAGGTGCTGCTTTATGCTTCACAAGCTGATACCTTGATGCAGCCTGTTAATATAACCGAAAAATTTAAGGCAAAGGATTTTGCAGGGGTGAAAAAAACCCTGCCGCAGATAAATGAAGCCGGCTGGCTGATACAACTGGATGAGCCTGAGCTGGTGATTGATGCGCAGAAAATAAAGGAGAGTTTTTTTAAGCCGGCAGAAGAAAAAGCAGAAATTGAAAAGCCGCTGGCAGAGGTGGATCTGCATATAGAAAAGCTGAAACCTGATTATCAGGGCATGTCAAGCAGCGAAATTTTGAATATGCAGGTTACATATTTTCAAAAAGCGCTGGAGGCAGCTATGGTGCATCACCTGCCCGAAATTACTTTTATTCATGGAACGGGTAATGGTATATTGCGGCATGAGCTGCACAAGCAGCTGAGCAAAAACTACAGAATCAAAACTTTTATGGATGCCCGCAAAGAGAAATTTGGTTTTGGGGCTACTAAGGTAATTATTAAATAACAGGCTCGTTAACAATATTGTTACTGTAAAATCAGGCAGGAATTGCGTTATTTAGCAAACTTATTCGGGGTGGCCGATGTACGTGTACCATAGGCTGATAACAACCGGCTTACCGTCCGAATTTGTTTTTTGAATACCAATTAAGCACAATAATTATACAATGAGTAATACGCTTATTAACAAGCCTGTATTTTACCTTTCAATCCTCACTTATTTATTCATATTACCCTGTTTTTCAAACGCACAAACCAGCGACACTACCGGCAAAGCCGCCCTTACCCTGGGTGATTGTATTGATTACGCATTAGTGCATCAGCCCGACATTCAGCGTTCGCTGATCAGTATTAATATTGCCCGTACGCAAAACAAAATCAACCTGGCAGGCTACCTGCCGCAGGTGAATGTAACCGGCAATGCCATACATTACCTAAAACGGTCGAGCGATGTGATAGCCAGCGCTACCAATGTTGGCAGCGGTACCACAACAGGCACAACCACAACAGGCGGCACTACAACCGGTACAGGTACTACTACAGGTACGGGCACCACCGGAACCGGAACCAATACAGGTACGGGGACTACCGGTACTACAACAGGAACCGGAACCAATGCCGGTTCAGGCAACACATCAGGTACCAGCACTACCACCAACGGTTCTTCGTCTTCGCGGGGAGGTTCATCATTTGTTAATTCTGTAATCCCGCAATTAACCGCAAGCCAGGCAATATTCAGCCCGGCACTGGTTTATGCTGCCAAGAGTGCCCCGCTGTACATTAAACAGGCACAGCAGGTTACAGACAGTACTAAAATATTTATCGTTTCTGCGGTCAGCAAATCGTTTTACAATCTTTTGCTTACCCTTCAGCAAATTAACGTGTACAAGGAGGATACCGCCCGGCTGGGCAAAAACGTACGCGACACTTACCACCAGTACAGAGGGGGCATTGTGGACGAAACCGATTATGAAGAAGCTACTATTACCCTCAACAACTCAAAAGCTCAGCTAAAGCAGGCAAATGAAAATGTAGTGCCGCAATATGCAACATTGAAACAGCTGATGGGCTATCCGCCCCTGCAGCAGTTCAATGTAAGGTTTGATACTACGCAGATGCTCAAAAACATCGGCTTTGATACTACGCAGCAGTTGCAGTTTGAAAAGCGTATTGAGCTGCAGCAGTTAACCACCCAAAAAGATTTGCAGCAGCAGCTTGTTGGCTACTATCACAGAGCAGCCCTGCCTACAGTATCTGCTTTTTTTAATTATAACTACGAGTTTGCCAACAACAATCTGTCAAAAATATTTGCCAACAGCTATCCAAGCTCTATCGTAGGCCTATCGTTCAGTGTACCGGTATTTACCGGGTTTTCGCGGATTAATAACATACGCAAGGCTAACCTGCAGGCACAGCTTATTGACCAGGATGAACTGTCTCTAAAATCGCAGATTTATACGGAATACACTACGGCGCTTGCCAATTACAAAGGCAATCTGTACAATTTACAAATACTGCAGAGAAACGTAGCCCTGGCCAAACGGGTATATTTTGTGGTAACGCTGCAATACAAACAGGGCATTGTGGCCTATCTCAACGTAATTACAGCCGAGTCAAATTTAATAACGGCTCAAATCAATTATTATAACGCATTATTCCAGCTGCTGTCGAGCAAAATAGATTTGCAGAAAGCGCTGGGAATCATTTCTTATTAAATTATGTATCACCCCAGTCAATATCATTTAAACAGGATTGCGTTAAGCTTAGCGTTCATCAGCTGCCTCAGCCTGTTTGCCTGTACTAAAAAAAAGGAAACCAATAAAAACAAGGCTATTCCGGTAAGCCTGTATACTTTAAAGGAAAAAACCGTTTTATATTATGATAGTTATCCGGCTACTACGGCTGCCTTAAGCCAGGTGAGCTTACTGGCACAGGTACAGGGTTATATCACCAACATCTATTTTAAGGAAGGCAGCCATGTGGTAAAAGGGCAGAAATTATACGAAATTGATACTCGCCTTTACCAGGCCAATTTTGATGCTGCGGTGGCTAACTTAAAAGTAGCGGATGGTAATTTAAGGCAGGCACAGCAGGATGAGGACCGGTACGAATATCTGAACAAATACAATGCTGTTGCCAAACAGCAGTATGACCATGCGGTAATTACTTTGCAAAATGCAAAAAGTTCACAAAAAGCCGCTGCCGATGCTGTAAAAACTGCGCGCACCAACCTGTCATACGCTGTGATTAAAGCGCCATTTACAGGCACCATTGGTTTTAGCCAGGTAAAGATTGGCAATGTGGTTACCAACGGGCAAACGGTACTCAATACTATTTCGACAGACGACCCGATGGCGGTGGATTTTCTGGTGAACGAAAAAAATATCATGAAATTCGAAAAACTGTCAAAAGCCAAACAGGCGCCTGCCGATTCACTTTTTACCCTGCTGATGCCTGATAACACCCTATACAATTTTATTGGTAAAATCTATGTGATTGACAGGGCAGTTGATTCACAAACCGGTTCTATCCGCGTAAGATTAATATTCCAAAATCCGCAGGATTATTTGAAGGTAGGGATGAGCTGTATCGTGCGTGTGCATAACCAAGACCGCGGCCCGCAGATTGTAGTGCCGGGTAAAGCAGTTACCGAGCAGATGGGTGAATATTTTGTGTTCACAGCCAAAGATACCATTGTAAGCAGGCCAGACCCTAAAGATAAGAGCAAAAAGATACAGAAACATGAATTAGCCGCTTTTCAGCGTAAAGTACAGGTGGGGCAAACCGTTGGCCCCAACCAGGTTATTAAAAGCGGACTTAAAGCAGGCGACCGTATTATAACTGATGGTATTCAATCCCTGCATGACGGCGCTGAGATAACTACAGCTAATGTGGAAGGACCATCTGCGCCGGGAAAAGGCGGACGCGGTAAGTAAACGGCGCTTGTTACCATTAGCCGGAATATTTTAGGAACATCTGAAAGCATTAAATAAAACGTTTGGCTTTCAGATTAAGATAATGACAACGAATGATTGCAAATACATTTATTAAGCGGCCGGTTACTGCAATTGTAATATCTATAGTACTGGTAATTACCGGAGCTATATGTATTTTCAGTTTGCCTATTGACCAGTACCCGGACATTACGCCGCCCATTGTGCAGGTAAACGGACAGTTTACCGGAGCCGATGCGCAAACGGTAGAACAAACCGTGGCCACCCCGATAGAGCAGCAGGTGAATGGTACGCCCGGCATGGAATACATGCAAAGCAATAATACCAACAACGGCCTCATGACTATCAACGTTACCTTTAAGATAGGTACTGAGATTGATGTGGCCGCGCTCGATGTACAGAACCGGGTGAGCATTGCTACACCTTTGCTGCCTGCCGTAGTGAGCAGGCTGGGTTTAACCGTGCGGGCTGTGAACCCCAGCATGCTGATGATGGTAGCTATATATGCACCTAAAAACAGCCACAACATTACTTTTTTAGATAATTATACCAACATCTTTGTGCAGGATGCCTTGCTGCGGGTACCGGGTGTGGGCAGCATTAACCGGTTTACGGATGATTTCAGTATGCGCATCTGGATGAATCCCGACAAGATGGCTTCATACAGCTTAACGCCCGCTGATGTTATCAATGCCCTGAATACACAAAATGTACAAGTGGCAGCCGGTACAGCCGGTGTGCCGCCGCAGGCATCATCACAGGTATATGAGCTGGGCATTCTGGTAAACGGGCGGTTAAGCAAAGTATCAGATTTTGAAAAAATTATTGTAAAAGCTGTTCCGGCCAGCGGCGAACTGGTTTACCTGAAAGATGTTGCCCGCGTGGAGTTGGGCAAATTCACCTTTTCCA
>CAXTAP010000158.1:0-4760 GCA_964241965.1 uncultured Mucilaginibacter sp. | reverse complement strand
TTTTCATTTCTGTTTCGTTATTGAACAGCTTGCGGTACAAATGCTCCGGGTTCCAGTCAATCAGCACGCCGCCAAGGTCGAAAATCAGGGTATCAATCATCGGCAATCACAAAAGTTTATGAGTTGAGCAGGTATTGTTTAAAAGCATCGAAACTGTTTGGCATCACTACTGCCCGGCGCTCTTTACCTTCCAAAGCTTTCACCTGTTCAGGTACAATGATTTGATGTTTGATATCGTCTGAAAACACTTCGGGAAACTTGCAGGGGTGCGCAGTTGACAGAAACACGCCCACGGTATCTGCATCCTGATGTTCCTGCTGCCATTCTTTTAAAGCTTTCCAGGCAATGGCCGAGTGCGGACAAGCGATATACCGGTCATGGTCAAATAACTGCTGTATGGCCTCACGGGTTTGCTCATCGGTATAGCTGTAGCCGGTAATGAGCTGGTTAAGCGCACTCATATCTTCTTTAAACAATTCCGCAATGCGTACCCAATTGCTGGGGTTACCCACATCCATTGCATTGGATAAGGTAGCTACTGATAGTTTAGGCTGGTATACACCGGTTTTTAAAAACCGGGGCACTGTATCATTGGCATTCGTAGCCGCAATAAATTCGTGTACCGGCAAACCCATCTTCCAGGCCAGCAAACCGGCGCCGATGTTGCCGAAGTTACCACTCGGTACCGCAAACACCACTTGTTTTTTACCCAACCTTAATAATTGTGCACAGGCATTGAAGTAATAAAAGGTTTGTGGTATCAGGCGTGCTATATTAATGGAATTAGCCGAGGTAAGCCGGAACTTTTCGTTCAATTCATCATCAACAAAAGCCTGCTTCACCAGCGCCTGGCAATCATCAAAGGTGCCTTCTATTTCAATAGCGCGTATATTTTGGCCGTTGGTGGTCAGCTGCAATTCCTGTATCGGGCTTACCTTGCCTTTAGGGTACAGAATAGTTACCCGCGTGTCGGGCACACCTAAAAAGCCCAGGGCTACTGCCCCTCCGGTATCGCCCGAGGTAGCTACCAGTACATCCAGCTGCTTTTCGCCGGGCTGTAAAAAGTAACTCATTACCCGGCTCATGAAGCGGGCGCCAAAATCTTTAAACGCCAGCGACGGGCCATGGAACAGTTCCAGCACATATACATTTTCTTCCAGCCGTTTTATGGGCGCTTCAAAGTTGATGGCATCTGCTATAATGGCTTTTAAATCTTCGGCAGGAATTGAACCATTTAATACATGTGCAGCTATTTCAAAAGCCATTTCGGGCAGCGTAAAGTCAGCCAGGTGTTCAAAAAAGCTTGCGGGCAGCGGCTTTATTTCAGTCGGCATATATAAACCTTTATCCTGCGGCATGCTGTTGAATACGGCTTCTTTAAAATCAACCGGCTGCCGGCTGGTATCGTTGGTGCTGTAAAGTTTCAAGGAGGAATTTGTTTGGTGAGAAGCTTTTATAATTAAATAATGTCGTTTTTAGTGTTAACGAAACTATGGTATAAAATCAATTTAAATTATTTCAAATGTTCGTTAACATTTTGACTCAATCCAATATTTTAGGTCCTTCTGCATTTACCGGTGATACATAAATTTGTGACCCGATCTGAATGGTATTTAGGTGCTTTTGCAAGCGTTGAGTAATCTGCCGGGCGGTGGCCTCGTCCTTAGTTAAAGCAAATACGGATGGCCCGGAACCCGAAATGCCGAACCCTACCGCTCCGGCTTCCATCGCCAGTTCGCGCAGGCGGTAAAAATCAGGGATGAGCATGGAGCGAACCGGTTCTACCAAGATGTCCTGCATGCTGCGGCCTATCAGGTCAATATCCTGCATAAACAGGCCGCTCACCAGGCCGGCAATATTACCCCACTGGGTTACGGCATCTTTCAGCAATATCTTGCTGCGGATAATCTGCCGGGCCTCGCGGGTAGGCACATCCACATCAGGAAACACAATGGCGGCATACAAGCCTGTGGGATGCGGCAGCCGGATCACTTCTAGCGGTTCATAGCTGCGTACCAGTACGAAGCCGCCCAGCAGGGCCGGAGCTACGTTATCGGCATGGCCATGGCCGCAGGCCATTTCTTCACCCTTCATGGCAAAAGGCAGCAAGGGCACACAATCTGATGCATCGCCCAACAGGGTTTTGGCGGCAAACAAGCCAGCCACTGTACTGGCCGAACTGGAACCTAAACCACTACCAATAGGCATTTTTTTATGCAGTTCGATATCCAGCCCAACCTCTGTACGGCCTATAGACTGCAAATAATGCTGTACACTTACACTCACTGTATTTTTGGCCGGATTAAGCGGCAGCCGCCCGTCATCGCCGGTAATTTTGCTGATGGTGATGCCGGGTTTGTTTGTGAGGCGCATAATTACCTCATCGCCGGGTTCATTTACGGCAAAACCCAGCACATCAAACCCGCAAACCACATTAGCTACGGTAGCCGGAGCAAAAACACGCACAGAATCCCCTCCGCTCCCTAAAGGGGGAACTTGATCTTTAAAATTAGTTTTTATAGTTGACATTATAATTTTATTACTTCCCCTTTAGGGGGCGGAGGGGGGCTTTAATTCGCTCCCACATTAATTAAATCTGCAAATACGCCGGCCGCAGTTACCTCTGCACCTGCACCGGGGCCTTTTACCACCATTGGGCGCTCTTTGTAGCGGTCGGTGGTAAAGGCGATAATATTATCGCTGCCTGACATCATGTAGAAGGGGTGCTGGTCATCCACCATTTGCAGACTGATGCTGGCCTTACCGTTTTCCAGTTTGCCGATGTAGCGCAGCACTTTGCCGCTGCTTTCTGCCTGCTGCTTCAATTGATTAAAGTAAGCATCTTCAGCTTTCAGCGACTCATAAAAATCGCTTACCGTTTGTGCGTTGATGCTGGCCTGCGGCAAAATGTTTTCCAGTTCGATATCCGCAGCTTCCATACGGTGGCCGGCATCGCGCGCCAGGATAAGCAGCTTACGCATAAAGTCGGTGCCGCGCAGGTCATCGCGCGGGTCGGGTTCAGTGTAACCTTTCTCCTGTGCCAGTTTTACCACGTCATGAAAGTTGGCGTCACCTTTAAAATTATTAAAGATGAAGGAAATGGTACCGGACAGAATAGCTTCAATCCGCTGCACCCGGTCGCCGCTTATCATCAAATCTTTTAACGTACGGATGATGGGCAAACCTGCGCCCACATTGGTTTCATAAAAGAAATCCACCCCATGCTGTATAGCCAGCTTATGGAATACCTGATATTGACTGTAAGCCGCCGAATTACCCAGCTTATTACAGGTCACTACTGATATACTGGCTTTTAATACTTCCTCATAATACTCTACCGGTGCGGCACTGGCCGTGTTATCTACAAACACGCAGTTGGGCAGGTTCATCTGCTTCATTTGCTGTACAAACTCTTTCAGATTGGCCTGTTCGCCTTTGTCCTGCAACTGTTCCTGCCAGTTCTCTAAAGAAATTCCCTCGGCATTCAGCAGCATTTTACGGGTGTTGCTGATACCGGCTATTTTTACCTGTATGCGGTTATTCTTTTCCAAATAAGCGCTATGTTCCTGCAGCTGGCGCAGCAGGGTTTTGCCAATGTTACCGGTACCGAGGCAAAATACATTAAGGGTTTTATTAAGATTGGTAAAGAATGCTTCATGTACCACATTCACCGCCTTTGCCAGATCGCTTTCGCTGATGACTACCGATACATTATATTCGGAAGAGCCTTGGGCAATCGCCCGGACGTTAATACCATTGCGCCCCAGGGCATGGAACAGCTTACCCGACATGCCCGGCGTTTGCTTCATATTTTCGCCCACAATAGCCAGGATGGACAAGTCGTGCTCAGCTACGGGCACATCCAGCTTTTGGGTCAGCAATTCCAGTTCAAACTCCTGTTCTATTAAATGGCAAGCCTTTTCCGCATCTGCCGGACTTACCGCAAAGGTGATGCTATGTTCGGACGATGACTGTGTAATTAAAATCACATTAATTTGCTCGCGCGACAGCAGCGAAAACAAGCGGCCGCTAAAACCGGCTTTACCCACCATGCCGCTGCCCTGTACATTAATCACACTCACCTTGTTGATAGATGAAATCCCTTTAATGGGCAGGTTGGACGGCGGGCAGCGCTGCTGTATTACAGTACCTTCAAATTCAGGCTCAAAAGTATTTTTGATAACGATGGGTATTTGCTTTAAAAATACCGGTATCATGGTAGGCGGATAAATAACTTTAGCGCCAAAGTAAGATAGTTCCATAGCCTCGGTATACGTAAGCTCGGGCAGGGAGAATGCCTTCTTCACTATGCGCGGGTCGGCAGTCATCATCCCGTTCACATCAGTCCATATTTCAATTTCGGTGGCACTAAGCGCTGCACCAAACAGCGCCGCGGTATAATCACTACCGCCGCGGCCAAGAGTAGTTACCTGCCCCAGCTCGTTACTGGCAATAAAGCCGGTAACTACCAGCAATTTGTTAGCATGCAGGTTGTAAAAATTCTTAATCAGCAGTTCGGACAATTCGGTGTTTACGCGGGCCTGACCAAAATTGCTATCAGTTTTTATAAGTTCAGCAGCATCAACAAAAAGCGTTTCTTCAAAATATTGCGCCGTAATTTTTGCAATCATAAAAGCCGAGCAGCGCTCACCGTAACTTACAATCAAATCACGTGTTTTGGCGGTCAGTTCTTTAAGCGTATGCACGCCCTGTAGTAAATCTTCCAGCTCATTAAAGTAGAGTTTAAGCCGGGTAAATAC
>CAXTAP010000157.1:0-4794 GCA_964241965.1 uncultured Mucilaginibacter sp. | reverse complement strand
GAAAAGTTGTATGTGCACACCGACAAAAATTTTTATGTAACCGGCGAATTGCTGTGGCTAAAAATTTATGCGGTAAATGGCAGTAACAAGCCGGTTGATATGAGCAAAGTGGCTTATGTGGATGTGCTTGATGCTAACCAAAACCCGGTACTGCAGGGTAAAATAGCATTGAAGGAGGGTAGTGGCAACGGCTCGTTTTATGTGCCGCTAACATTACCCAATGGTACCTACCGGCTGAGAGCCTACACCAACTGGATGAAAAATTACAGTCCGGAATTTTATTTTGAAAAAACTATCAGCATAGCCAATCCGTTGCGGTCGCCTGCGGCGCCGGTTGCCCAGGCCATCCTGCCCGATTACGACGTGCAGTTTTTTCCCGAAGGCGGAAATTTGGTGAACGGTTTGCCGGGAAACATAGCTTTTAAGGTAACTGATGTGCATGGTAAAAGTGTCGATTTTAAGGGAGCCATTGTGGGGCAGCAAAACGATACCCTGGTTCGGTTTAGCCCGGTTAAGTTTGGCATGGGGCACTTTCTGTTTACACCAGCAACAGGCACTGCTTATAAAGCGGTAGTTAAAATACCCGGGCATGCTGCCATTTATAAAACTTTACCCGAAATACAGGCCCAGGGCTACACCATGCAGCTGACAGACAATGAAAACAACATTCAGGTTAATATAGCGGACAATGCAGGAACATCACAGATATATTGTATTACCCACACCCGACAGCAACTGACGGACGTACAAAGCGTTACCCTGAACGGTACCAACGCCCGGTCGGTTTATATTGATAAAGGCAAACTTGCCGAAGGGATTAATTATATAACCCTGTTTAACAGTAACCGGCAGCCGGTGGCCGAGCGCTTGTATTTTAAACGCCCCGCGCCGGGTAAAATGCTTAACCTGAGCATGAATATAAAACCGGCCTATGGAATCAGGAAGCCGGTAACTCTGGATGTCACCTCTGCCACAGGAAGTAATCAGGCCACGTCTGCTGATTTATCAGTAGCGGTTTATCGTGTTGATTCTTTGCAGAAGGCAGATTATACCGGCATATATCAATACTTATGGTTGAGTGCCGAGCTGAAAGGGTTTATTGAGCAGCCCGATTATTACTTTACACACACTGATAAGCAGACGAACGATGCCCTGGATAATTTGATGCTTACCCAAGGCTGGCGCCGGTTCAATTGGGATAACATGCTCAATGCTAAATACACACCTGCTTATTTACCCGAATATGCAGGCCACCTGGTTACCGGTAAGGTAGTGGATAACAGCAGCGGGCAGCCTGCAAAGAATGTAATTACTTATCTCGCTTCGCCTGAAAAGAGGGCCGAGCTATATGTGGGTTTAAGTGATTCTGTGAGCGGGCGCGTGTTATTTGAAACGAAGGGTTTTTACGGACCAAAAGAAATTATTCTGCAAACCAACACCCGCAAAGACAGTACCTACCGGGTTGAATTGCAAAGCCCGTTTTCCGAGCAGTATGCTGCCGGTAATCTGCCTTTATTTTCCTTAAACCCATTAGCCGAGCAAGATTTAAAAGATTACAGCCTCAGCATGCAGGTGCAAAATGTGTATGCGGGCCCGCGGTTACGGCAGTATTTTAATCCGGGTATAGACAGCAGCTCTTTTTATGACCATCCTACCAAAACGTATAAACTCGAAGATTTTGTGCGGTTTACTACAATGGAAGAGGTGCTTCGCGAATATGTAACTAATATAAGTGTGACCAACAAACAGCATCATTTTCATATCCGTACCATTGATCCTACCCGCTTTCTGGACGATGAACCGTTGGTATTGCTGGATGGTGTTCCGGTATTTAATATAGATCAGGCTTTTGCCATTGATCCGTTAAAAGTGCAAAAGCTGGAGGCGGTATCTAACCGGTATTATTATGGGCCTGCTTCGTTTGAAGGCATTTTGAGTTTTACTACCTATAAGGGAGATTTAGGCGGCTTCGAGGTAGATCCGCATGCTGTTGTGGTGGATTATGAAGGGCTGCAATTGCAAAGGGAGTTTTACTCGCCCGTATATGGTACCGAGCAGCAGGCAGCCAGCCGTATACCCGATTTCCGGAATGTGCTGTATTGGGAACCCAACGCCGGAACAAACGCCCAGGGAAAAAACAACATCCGTTTTTACACCTCTGATTTGCCGGGCAAGTATGTGGTTTTAATACAAGGCATCACACCAAACGGGGAAGCGGGCAGCCGGCAGGTTGCTTTTGAAGTAAAGAAATAAGCTACCGGTTTCCTGTTGAGGTTAATCTGCAACGGGGAAACCGGTACCAACCTGTTGACTACTTACCGCAATATTTCGCCATAAACTGGTCTGCACGGTTGCTGCCAATGTTGCGGATGAATTGCCAGGTTTCGCAAGCGCCTTCGGTGTCACCTTGCTGGCGCTTGTCTTCGGCCTGCTGCAATACGTCGGTAATAAATTCATCGTTATAGCCCAGCTGCTTTTTAAGCTGATCAATCTCTGCCTGCTTTGTAGTATCGGCTTTGCCCGAATATTTATTTTTATAATAATTGGTTACAGCATTCTGCAGTTCCTGCCTGGACAGGTAACTGCTGATGGCGGTATTTAAACTCATTTGGTTTACCCCGCTGCACCGGGCATAATCGGGTGTAAAGCGCACCGGCAGTACCAGTGCCGAGTTGCCCTCATATCCGGGCGGCAATACCCATTGGTGCGAAGTCATTTTTACTACACGCACGGCTTCATCATCCAAATCAATACCCAAACCCTGTTGTACCTGTACATCGGTTACTTTACCGGCACGGTCTACCTTAAAGCCCACCCGTATGGTTCCTCCGATGCAGTTTTGCCTTGAATATTCGGGGTATACAATATGATTACTTAAAAAAGTATTTAAGCCTGCGGCGCCCCCTTTAAACTGCGGCTGCGCAAAGCAAAGTACAGGAAATATCCATCCCCATATCAAACTACACAAAAATTTTCTGTTCATTATACGGTTAAGCATCAAAATGTTAACAGTTAACTTAACGTATAGTTGCAGCCTTAAATTGTAAAATCAATTCAGGGTCGGGTATATTTTGCTGATACAGCATTTTTTCTGAATAACGGCATACGCCGGGGTAATCGCCGCTGTTGCCCTGCATATCAAACATTAGCTGGAAATGCAAATGCGGCGGCCAGCCTCCGTTTTCACGGGCGTTGCCAAACCTGGCCAGCAAATGCTCTTTGGTTATGGGTTGGCCAATATATAAATCAGTAAGGCTTTCTGTAGTTAAATGCCCGTAAAGGCTGTACAGGGTAAGGTCGTCCAGCCGGTGCTGCAGGATGATAGTTGGACCGTAATCACCAAAATGATCATTGTTCCGGAAACTGTGTACCGTGCCCGCTAAAGGAGCATACACCGGCGTACCTGCCGGACCCCAAATGTCAACACCCAGGTGCAGGCGGCGGGGTTCGCCTTCGGTATTAAAGTGGCTGCTGCGGGCATATAGGGTGCGGTGCTCCAGGTAACCCCCGATGCCATACCGGCATTGGTTGTTTGTAAGCTGATGATCTACCCAAGCCGAAAATTTCGCTGTATCAGCTATATCATCAGCACTCAGCGAAGTATTGCTGGCTGTAAAATCAAAATGGAACAGCCGGTCGTGCAGCCGGTCAAAGTCTACTACCTTGCCCACGGCATCCGGGTGCTGCTGCAAGTAGGCCTCCAGGCAGCGATGACGTTCCTCCTCAGGATTCCGCACTCTTTTGTTCTTCGTCTTTACTGATTTTGTCAAACAGCTTATCCATGCGCTCTACATACTCATTGGTGTCATCTACAAAAAATTCAAGCTGGGGGATTACCCTCACCTGGTCTTTAATGCGTGCGCCTAACTTGTACCTGATTTCGGAGGCGTGTGATTTAATGGTTTGCAGTGCCAGCTGCGTATTGTTACTGTTAAAAAAGCTGAGAAATACACGGGCGATGGCTAAATCGGGCGTCACTCTTACTTTAGTAATAGTGACTAAGGTATTAGGCAAAAAATTCATGCCTTCACGTTGAAATATAGCGGCTAAATCCTGCTGTATTACACCGGCGAATTTTTGCTGACGTTTTGATTCCATAATTTCAATTAACAGTATGCAGGCAGATGAGTTTCTGCTGCGCTTAAATAATCATTAGCCGGTGAGTATTTACAGGCTAATTACACATATCCTGCGGAATTTCCCTGGTAATTTTTACCAGCTTTTTTACAATCAGTGTACTGTCGTATTCCGAACCCATTCCGTCTTTACCTGAGTGTACTTTAGTGCCTTCCACCTCCACATAAACCGGCTCGTAGGGCTTCTCAAAGTTCATGTTCGAGTATTCCAGTTCCAGTTTTGCCGAACTGTCGGCTACCCAGTATTCCTGGCCGCTATCGCAGTCTTTAAATGATTTTACCTCCGGACCAAAACTGTACAAACCTCTCAGCACTTTATGCCCTGGCTGCAATGGCTTTTTGTTCTGCTTACAGGAGCTGAAGCTTATAATTGCCAGTACAAAGGATAAAGTATAAATGAGCTTTAACCGCATAAGCAGCAAATTTATAATTCTTGTTTAATATCATCTAATCCTTTCACACTTAAACGCGCACTTATTCCGGCGGCAATGGCGGCAATACCGGTTACAGTAACAAATACCAAAATAAAATCGGTAGCTTTTAAGTGAATGGGATAGGCATCAACAATGGTCATGGCGCTGCCCATTTTGATAAAGCCAAATTGCTGCTGCAACAGGCAAAAAATCAGTCCCAGCAGAATGCCCGTCAGGCAGCCCAC
>CAXTAP010000156.1:0-4819 GCA_964241965.1 uncultured Mucilaginibacter sp. | reverse complement strand
TAAATTGCCATAAGTAGACTCGGAACATTAATAAACTAAAATTTTGGTGGTGTTTTTACTGTACTGCAAGGCCGCAAGTTTTAACTTCGTTTTTATTAAAGTACACAATTTATCAGGTGTGATTACTTTAGTGTCTTTACCGCAAGATAAAATTAGCCTTTCCAGTTCATAATTGATTATTACATCCAAATTCATTTCAAGTAAACTTTCAGACAGCCACTTTGCTTTTTGAGAGCCATGTATTGGCTTTGATGCTATATAGTTGCCAAGTTGCTTTGTAAAATTTAATTCCGGAGATCTATTATACTAACTTTTAGCTATATAACAATCTTCACCCACATCCAACACCTTACACTCAGCCCCAACCGACAGCAAGCCCTGCAAAAACAGCGCAGTTTTTAAACAGCCTGCGTAGATTTTTGTGCTGAAAGGCATGCCGGCAACGGTAAAATTATCATTATCAAAGGGCTTGATTCAGTTTAAACCGGCCATCAGTTACGGAAAGCAACTCATTTAATGTTTCCTGGTTAGTTTGCCATCTATATAAAACTTCTTACCTTTAATTAACCAATATATCCGCTTATTATAAGGTGAGTGATCAATTTGTACATAGCAGTCATATCCGCCGGTTAATGGCAGGGGAAGAGTCTGCCTTCGCTGTTGTTTATGAACAATACGGAGAGAAAGTGTACCGCATTGCGTTCAGGTTTTTAAAAGACCAGGCGCAGAGTGAAGAAATAGTGCAGGAAACGTTCCTGAAACTATGGCTCACCAGAGATAAACTTGATCCGGAAAGCAATATATGGCTGTACTTATTTGTAATTGCTAAACGCTTATCCATCAATGCGCTCCGCCAGATTTCTCAATCTGCCAGTGCTTTAGAGCAGCTTGTTGTCCGGGCCGCAGGTGTGCATAACAGTGTGGAAGATTATATTATTGCCCACGACCTGGAACAATTTACTGATAAAGTGGTGCATAAATTGCCTAAACAGCAGCAGCAAATTTTTAAAATGAGCCGGATTGAAGGGTTAACTCATCAGGAAATTGCCGAGCGGCTGCACATATCACCCAATACGGTAAAAAACCATATGGTGGAAGCGCTGAAGACACTGAAGGCTAATTTGAAATATGCCGACCTGATGTGGCTGATGTTTTTTTATCTGCTCAATTAAAAATATTTTTCTTCCCGCTAGTCCTGTTGGTTGAATACGGTGTTCTGTATTATATATCCCTGTTCTGGGGCCAAGTATAAACCAACCAAATATGAACGACGCAAAGCTGAAACGCTTATTGCAAATGTATTTTGATAATACCATCAGCTACGCCGATTTCATGGAGCTGCTGGAATATTTGAAGGACGCAGATACAAATAAATTAGAAGATTATATTTCAGAAGACCTGCTAAATCAAAATCAGGGCCCTGATTTTGACAAGGCAATGAGTAAAGACATCTGGAAGCGAATTACCTCAGATGCCAGATACCACGTAAATGAGGAGCCGTTAACAAGCCGGCAACATGCCGTCATAAAATTTTATCGTAAAACCTGGGTTCAGCTGGCAGCCGTACTGCTGGTTGTTTTTGCTGCCGGGTTACTTATTTACAACCGGCAGTTGGCCCGCCCGGTTATTGAACGGCATTATACACAGCAAAAAAAGGATGTTGTAATCTTACCGGGAAGCACCAAGGCCATATTGACTACCGATAACGGGCAGCAGCTTATATTAGAGCAGGCTGCCAACGGCTTGCTTGTTAAAAGCGGAAGTGCAAAAGTGCTTAAAACGCATAGCGGGCAGCTGGTGTACAACGCAGAGCAAAAGCAGGCAGTTTCAGCACAGCAGGTTAGCTACAATACCTTAACTACACCCAGGGGAGGTGAATATCAGGTAATATTAGCTGATGGAACCAAAGTTTGGCTCAATGCTGCTTCTTCCATAACTTATCCCGCAGCTTTTAACGGGCCGGAGAGGCGCGTAAAACTGAGCGGGGAGGCTTATTTTGAAGTGGCTAAAAATGCCGGTAAGCCATTTTATGTCAATACCGCCGGCGGGGAAATCAGGGTATTGGGTACACATTTCAATATATCGGCCTATGCCGATGATAATGCAATGGCAGCCACGCTGCTGGAGGGATCCGTGCAGATAACTAAAAATCAATCCTCTTTAATGCTGAAGCCTGGCCAGCAGGCTGTAATAGCTCATGGTTCTGATCAAATAAACGTTACGGAAGCCAGATTAGATGAAGTGATGGCCTGGAAGAATGGCTATTTCGTTTTTGATGAAGATAACATTGCCGGTATCATGAAAAAGGTAGCCCGCTGGTATGATGTTGATGTGCAGTATCGGGACTCTTTTGACGGTTTGAAGTTTGGGGGAACCTTTCACCGCTCAAAGGGCATCAGTGAACTGCTGCATTACTTAGAGAAAATAGGGAATATTCACTTTTTAATTACAGAAAGGAGGATAACCGTGACCAGATAGGTACTGAACAGTCAACGGTTGTTTGAAAAAACCAGAGGTGTTCGCAGCACCCCTGGCCAATGGCCTTAGAGGCCCTTGATCAGGCAACCATAATTTATTGCAGCATACAACCAATTATTAATTAACCTAACATTCAAATGTACAAAATTTTTACTGCTTTTATTAGCGGCAAGCAACCCTGCTGCCTTCATAAACCGTTGCTTATCATGAAACTTATTATGATTTTACTTACCGCTACCGCCTTGCAGGTAGCTGCAGCAACTTACGCCCAGAACGTTACTTTAAACCTTAAGCAAGCCGGACTTAAGGAAGTATTTAACAAAATCCAGGCTCAAACCAGCTATGATGTATTGTATAAGGCCGAAGATTTAAAACAGGCTAAACTGGTTACGCTTAACTTAAACAATGTGCCGTTAAAACAGGCGCTGGATATTTGCTTAAGCAGGCAGCCGCTTACCTACTCTATTGAAAACACCACCATATTAATTACCAGAAAGCCGGCCGTTCCGAGAACATCGGCCGAAAATATTACCATTAAAGGTACGGTAACCGATAGCGTAGGGCAGCCCCTGCCCGGTGTAACCGTAAGGGAACGAGGTACGCAAAACGCGGTAGTAACCAATGGCAACGGCAGCTTCTCCATCCAGGTGGCCGATAATGCGGTACTGCAGCTGAGCTTCATTGGGTTTACAACCCAGGAGGTGCCGGTTGCAGGCAGAACTAACTTCAATATCAAGCTCCTGGAGAACAGAACAGCCTTAAATGAAGTAGTAGTGGTAGGCTATGGCACACAAAGCCGTATATCCTTAACCGGTGCGGTTAACCAGGTAACTTCAAAGGATATTGAAAACAAGCCTGTGCTTAACCCGCTGCAGGCCCTGCAGGGCGAATCGCCGAACTTAATTATACAGCAAACCAATTTTGAGCCGGGCAGCGGCGTAAATCTGAACATCAGGGGGATAAGCACTACAGGCGACAATTCGCCTCTGGTTGTTATTGATGGTATTATTGGCGGCAATATTCAAACCTTAAACCCGAATGATATCTCCAGCGTGTCCATATTAAAGGATGCAGGCGCGGCGGCTATCTATGGTTCGCGGGCGGCCAACGGCGTTATTCTGGTTACTACGAAGAGCGGAAAATTAAACCAAAAGCCGACTATTACCTTCAACAGCAGCTACGGCGTACAGCACGATGATGTGTTGCTGCATAAGGTAAATGCCTGGGATAATGCTTATTATAAGAATATATCGCTGGTAAACTCTGGCCTGCCCCCATCCTATACGCCTGAGCAGATTGCCCAGTTACAGGCGCAGGGGAACGGCACCTGGGATGTGCAGCACGTTTTGCACAATGCGCCGCTTTTATCAGAAAACGTGGCCATCAGCGGCGGCGGCGCAACCAACTCCTATTTTATTTCGGGCGGATACCAGAACCAGCTGAGCAATATTGCAGGCAACGGCGGCTCGGGCAATGATTACGGTTATAAAAAATATAACCTGCGCATGAACCAATCCTCTGTTATCGGTAAACTGAAGGTAAACCTGATATTGAGTTATGACCGTAACGAGAGCAAGTATAACACCGCAGGCGATAATAATATATTTGCCGATGCCAACCGGGTGCCTTACAATTACAACTGGCAGGACGATCAGGGCCGTTACCTTACCAACCAGGTGGCCTCTGAGTTTAACGTATTGAATACTGTGAGGAACGGCGGCTATAACCTGAGTACAGGCGATGAATTTTTTGGTTCGGTTAACGCGCAATTTAATGTAACTAAGGATATTAAGCTGACCGGTATTATGGGAGCAACGCTTACCGATGCAGGTACCTTTATCAGGCGGATACAGGTTTATGATTATCCCTCCGGCACCTCAAATACAGACAGGGCCGTTTTTAATAATAACCTGAATAATATATTTTTGACCCCTCAATTCTTAGCTGAGTATAACAAGCAAATCAAGGCGCACAAATTCAGGGTGCTTTTAGGCGTATCTAATGAATCATACACCTCAAAAACCAGCCAGATACAGCAGCTATATACCGATCCTCAGTTAGGTACCCCTACCACCGGTACTACGCTTGATCCGAATAATTCTTACAATACGATCAGTAACACGCTTGAAACCAGTCTGGATTCCTTTTTCGGCCGTGTAAATTATTCGTACAAGGATCGTTACTTTCTAGAGGGAAATTTTAGGGAAGACTGGTCATCCAAGTTTGCAGCCGGGCACAGGGCGGCTTTCTTTCCGTCAATAGCGGGTTCATGGCTGGTTTCTGATGAATCTTTTATGAAATCTGTAACCAATGTAGTGAACACCTTAAAATTCAGGGCATC
>CAXTAP010000155.1:0-4835 GCA_964241965.1 uncultured Mucilaginibacter sp. | reverse complement strand
TGCAAACCATAACAATATCAATGCCATAAACCAGATTTTATTATTGCACCGGCATACAGCAGAGGAGGAAGCCCTGCATGAAGAACAAGCCGGTATATTAACTGCTTACGCACAGCAATTTGATTTAATCTTCACCTTAACAGAAACATGTACTTCCTTTGAGTGCAGCGCTGCCATAACCCGGAATGTTTATGACTGGGAGCTTCTTGCTTCTTTTCTGAATCATCTTCCATATTTGGTTAAAGCCGTACTGCATAATCCTGAACAGCCTGTTGGAGCGCTGAACATTCTTTCGCCGGATGAAGAGCATCTGCTTTCGCAATTTAACAACACCGGCGCCGAATACCCGCTTGATAAAACGCCGGTTATGCTTTTTGAAGAGCAGACAGCCCAGACCCCGGACAATATTGCGCTGCTTAAGCAGGAAGAGGCTATTACGTACAGCGAGCTTAACAAGCGAGCCAACCAGATTGCGCGGCATCTGATAAAAAGCGGATTAAAGCCCAGAGACAACGTTGGCCTGCTAGTTTCAAGAAGCTTTGATATGGTAACTTTTATGCTCGCTATATTAAAGGCCGGCGGGGCTTACGTACCGGTTGAACCGGAATATCCGGAGGCGCGGCAGGAGTACATTCTCAGAAATTCCGGCGTTTCTCTGGTGCTTGCTGATGAAACTTATCCTGTTGAAAGCATAATGCAGGATATACAGTTCATTAAAATTGACCGCGACAGTACTCCTGCAGAGGATGCAGAAAATCTCAACCTTGAGGTTGACACCAATGATCTGGCCTATACAATTTACACCTCCGGTTCAACCGGCCGGCCAAAAGGCGTAATGATAGCGCATCATTCTGCAGTAAACCTGGTACTAGCCATGAACCAGAAGTTTGGCGTTGACCAAAGCGACCGCGTGTTATGCGTAACATCCATGTGTTTTGACCTGTCAGTCTATGATATTTTCGGGATGCTGGCAACTGGCGGCTCAATAGTTATTGCCGTAAAAGAGGAAGTTACTGATTTTAACACTCTTCAGTTATTGCTTCAGAAATACAGCATTACCATCTGGAATTCGGTACCTTCCACGTTGAACAACCTGACGCTCAATATTGAACTGTTTAACCCTCACTACCAATATAAAAACTTAAAAAATGTATTTTTAAGCGGCGACTGGATACCTGTTAGCTTACCCTCTCGCATCAATAAGTTTTTCCCCTCGGCCAGGGTAATCAGTTTGGGCGGGGCAACAGAAGCAACTGTATGGTCAAATTACTACCTGATAAATGAGGTTAAAAGCACCTGGAAGAGTATTCCCTACGGCAAGCCGCTCGCCAACAATTTGTTCTATATCCTGAATGAACATCTGCAGCCTGTTCCTGCCGGCGTTACCGGGGAGTTGTATATTGGCGGCGCAGGGGTAGCCAAAGGGTATTGCAATGAAGCTGATAAAACGAATTATTCATTTGTACCCGATCCGATTAATACTCAGTATGGCAACATGTACAGGACAGGCGATCTGGGGAGGATGATGCCCGATTATAATATGGAATTTTTGGGCCGGAGGGATACCCAGGTAAAGATAAACGGCTACAGGATTGAGCTTGGCGAAATTGAGGCAGCCATTGAGCAAACAGGAATGGTGACCGAGGCGGTTGTTGTTGCCAAAGAAACCGTTAACCAGGAAAAGCAGCTGTTAAGCTTTTTCGTGCCAAAAGCCTCCTTTACCAAGGAGGCCATATATACCCTTTTAACCGAAAGGCTGCCTGCCTACATGGTACCTAATATCTGGGTAACCCTTGAGAAAATGCCGCTTACTTCCAACGGGAAAATTGATAAAAAGGTTCTGCTTGATTTTGATTATGCTGATCAGCTGAAATCTCAATACGTTGCCCCGGAATATGAGCTGGAAAACCAGCTGACCGAAATATGGCAGACTAACCTGGGCGTAAAACAAATTGGCGTTAACGATAATTTTTTTGAATTGGGAGGCACTTCCCTTCTGGCAGCCAAAACAATGACCCAGATTGAAAAGCTTACCGGCAAACGCTTATCTATTTCCAATCTGTTCAACTACCCTACCATTAAGCAAATTGCGGATTTGCTGAGCAATCTTTCCGTTATAAAGTATAAATCGCTGGTTCCCCTGAAATCAGCAGGCAGCAAGGTTCCCTTATATATCATTCATGGAATAGGGCTTGACATCCTTAACTTCCGGAATATCATCAGGCACCTGGATGCCGACCAGCCTATATATGGCTTGCAGGCATTGGGCCTGGATGGCGAATCGGAACAGCTAAACAGCATAGAAGAGATAGCAGCCTTTTATAACGAAGAGATTATCAGCCAAAACCCCACAGGCCCCTATGCAATTGCTGGGTACTCTATTGGCGGTTATATCGGCTTCGAAATGGCAAAGCAGTTGCAGGCAATGGGCAAGGAAGTAAAAATGCTGGCCGTGCTTGATAGCTATCTTAAGCCGGCAGACCAAAATTTGCTGATAAAAAAGATATACCGCAGCACTTTCGGGCAATTGCCCAAACTGATTTTCAGAATCGGGTCTTTTGCGCGGTACCCTTCTGAAAACGTTGTTTATCTGAAGAATAAATACAAGCGCTCGTCCGCTAAAACTGAGGAAGACCGTTTTGATGAACTTTATCACAATCATGAATCGGCGCCGGAATACATTAAAAGGATTGTAGAAAAACTTTTATCCGCACGGGATAATTACGCTTACGAGGCCTGTGATATTGAAGTGCACATTATTAAGGCCAGAAAGACATTTTATTATTATGATAAGCCCAGAATGATGGGATGGAAAAATTATGCGCTTAAGGGTATCAGCGTTCATTATACGCCCGGCAATCACCTGGAAATGCTTAACCCGCCCAATGATAAGCCATTAGCCCGGATACTGCAAAATTTATTGAATGAAATAAGCTGACTTATTCCGCACAAATTTTACTCTCAATGATCACGTGTTTACTGTTTTGTGCTGGTGTAATTAACTATCATCCTGTGTTATATATCTGTCAGCTGCCTGCGATATCCTCGGCATTTGTTTGCTGAAAGGTGAGCACGAAAGTGGTGCCCTTGCCATAAACAGACTGTATTTGAATGCTGCCTTTATGCAGCAGCATAATCTGCTTGCATAAACTTACGCCAATGCCGCTGCCGGTTTTCCGGGTACTGAAAAAAGGAATAAACACCTGATTCAGCAGCTTTTCAGATATTCCATGACCGTTGTCGGCTACCTTGATGATTATTTTAGCATCAACGGCCTCGGCCGAGAGACTGATGGCGGGCTCAGCACGTTCTTTTACAGCCTCAATGGCATTAACCAGCAAATTAATCAGTACCTGCTCCAGCAGGGCAGCATCGGCTTCAATGGTAATCGCAGGATCGCGCAGAATAATGCCGAACTTAATGTTTTTCTTTTCAAGCGTGGGCAACATCAGTATGCTCAGGTTTTCAAACAACTTTCTTACCCATATTCTTTTTATATCCAGGCGGGTAATCTGGTTGAGACTGCGGTAACTTTCGGTAAATTTCAGTAAACCATCGCTGCGACCTTTGATGGTATTTATGCCCGGCTCCAGGTCATCAAGTTCCGCAGGGGGCAGGGCTAAAGTGATGGCCGGCGCCTGCAGGCGCTGCTTTAAGGTATCGGCCAGTGAAGAGATGGGAGCTGCCGAGGTGATAATTTCATGCGTCATTACATTAAGCAGCCGCTGCCACGCTTTGGATTCGGTCTCTGCAACAGCTTCGCTTACGTTCTGGAAAGCCAGCAGCTTATAAATTTCATTATCCCTCCTTAATATACTGGCACTCATAAGTACCTGCACCTGCTGTTGCTGCAGGGTAAGGGTAAGCGTAATGTTGCTGCCCGTGTTTAAGGCTTCCAACTCCTGATACAGGCGTTCATTACGTTTTTTCAGCACTTGTATATTCTTCAGGTAAGGTATGCCGGTTAGCTTTTTAAAAGCCTCGTTAATCCATAATACTTCCCCGGTTTGCTGATTGTATGATAAAATACCGGTATCTACCAGTTCCAGAATTTCTGTGCCCGAATAATTCGCTTTCAAATAAAGTATCAGTAAGCACGCCAACATCCACTTTTACAAAGGGCTGGCCGGCACGCATAGAGTGGTCGTATATCAGGCGGGCTATCAAATCCTTGCCGGTACCGTTCTCGCCCAATAGCAGAACATTGGCATCGGTAGGCGCTATTTTATCTGCCTTGTGGAAAACATCCTGCATCACAGGCGATTCACCCAATACGCAGTTGGAGCCGACGTTGTTTTTACCACTAATTTAGGCTTAGGGGCCGCCGATTTCTCTACCCGCTCACGGATAGTACTTAACAGCCGGGTATTATGCCAGGGCTTTATAATAAAATCAGCGGCTCCCTCTTTCAGCGCATTCACAACCAGGTCAATATCACCGCAGGCCGTAATCACAATCACCTCAATAGCCGGCTTCCACTCTTTCACCTTGCGGAGCCTATGTGAATATGACAACTGCCTACGATAGTTATCAGATATTATTAAACCAGGTAAAGGCTTTTCAGGAATCCTTTCGCACGGCACAGATACGTTTTAACAACGGCGTGCTTAATTCAATAGAGTTTACTGTTATTAAAAACAAGCTGGATCAGGCTAATACCAATCTCATCATTGCTAAATATGATTATGCCATCCGCTTAAAAATACTGGATTATTATCAGGTTAAACTTTAAACCGTTTTTTAATTAATGGTGCCATATTGCAGCTTTCTTACCGGGGCGTGTTCAGCAAGACCGGCACAACCCGACAGCCTCTTCAAATAAAAGGCCCCTGATT
>CAXTAP010000154.1:0-4970 GCA_964241965.1 uncultured Mucilaginibacter sp. | reverse complement strand
CGCTGATGATAGCGGCCGGCAACAGGCAATGGGACAACCGCTATCCGAATGCTGAAGTTTTTAGCCGGGACGTTAGCATGCGGCAGCTTTGGGTGGCTGAGATTGAAGGCAGCATTGCAGGCGTAGCTGCCATCACTACCGACCAGGATGCCGGATATGCTGATGCAGGCTGGGACGTTACTGAAATAGCCATTGTAACTCACCGGCTGGCCGTATCACCACATTATCAAGGAAAAGGCGTAGCAAAGGCCCTGCTCTTACAAGCCGAAAATACAGCCCTTGAACGTGGCATAAGATATCTGCGGATTGATACCAACAGCGAAAACAGGGTTACCCAAAAGCTGTTCCCGCAATTAGGCTATGTCTTCGCCGGTGAAATAGAATTGCAATTCAGGCCGGGATTAAGGTTTTACTGTTATGAAAAACAATTGTAAAGCCGTTGACTACTGCTCCGGGCGGCCATAGAGCTTCCTTAATTTGTTTTTGGCTTTCTGCAAATGGCTTTTTTGTGATTTGGTAAGATTTTTACCGGCCCTGTTGATGTAAAAATTAAGCATTGACATGGCGCTTTGAAACGGCGATGCTTTTCGCCTGCCGCTCTCTTCTGCCGAGTGCTTCAGCGACCGTGCAATCTTATCCGGGTTATCGGATTTGAAGATGTTCTGCTGCAAGTCCATAGCGTCGCTCTGCTGCGTCACTCTGGCCGACCATTTATTGATGCGCCGCTTGTGTTTTACCTGTGCCATAGCTGTTACCCTGAATTAGTTAACCAGGATAACAGTTGTAGTCAGGTATGGTTCCGGCAGCATGAGTTACCAGATTATTGCTTGCCCACACTGTCCACCCGGTTATAAAACTCATTCTGCAATTTGAAGGTTTGAGTATCGGCTTTCACGGTGCGCAGCGCTTCGGTAAAAGTTTTTATTTCATGCTCTGCCATCAACTGACCGAGCTTCGCTGTAGCGGCAGCACCCTCACCGGAGTAATGGTTCGGAAATGCAGCATACCACCAAATCGGCGTATATAAGTTAGGCAGCAGCAAGCGGTGCTGGTTTTCGCCCGACTGGGTTGCGGCCCGGTTCATTTGCATCAGATCGGGGCGCAGGTACAACAGCAAGGCCGTCTCACTTTCGCCCGCATGCATATCATTGGCCATATTGCTTTTATGCAGCCGGGTCATTTCCTTATTGTAAGCGGCATCGTCATTATTAGGAGTATAAAAATATACCGCATAGCTATGCCGTTTGTTGAGCAGCGACTGCATAAAAAACCGGATGAATTCCGGGTTACCGCCATGCCCGTTTAAAATTATAATTTTATCAAAGCCATTGCGGGCTATCTCATCACAGGTGGCTTCCAGCAGAGGATAGATAACGCCGGAGGGCAATGCAAATGTGCCGTATTGCTGGCGGGCCTCATTGATCTGCCCATAGAAATAATCAGGAAAAACAACGGCGTATTCATTTTTGGTAACCCGGGCGGCAATTTCGCGCACATGGATCAAATCAGTGCCCAGAGGCGAATGCGGCCCGTGCTTTTCCAAAATACCGATGGGTAAAATGCAGGTACGGCCGGATTGCTGCAGGGCAACCGGAAAATCAGTAGCAGTTAATTCATCCCACCGGGCGGGAAGTTTCTGAGCAAAGGTATAAGAACTGCCCAGCAACAACAGATAAAATAGGATTTTTTTCATGAACGTGAGTTTAATAAATTGGTTCAGCAAGATAGCTATTATCAGTTAAACAACGTTTGGGCAAAACAAAATTCAGCCGAATGACTGCCGGAAAGCAACTAAAATGGCCAGGAAGGTATCGCGATCCAGATCCAGGCCTTGCGGCTGCTCTAATTTTTGCAGGCGCCCCTTTACATATCTGACCGGAAATAAGTTAATAAATTCGTGCAGCGGCAGTTCATAGCGCAGCCAGGTGCTATTATTATAAATCTCGGCCAGCTTTGATTCAAACTGGCTTACTCTGTAGGCATCCATCAGGGCAAAGATAACAATCAGATTCAGGAAAACAGGGTGGCCTGCTTAACCCTGACTGTTACTCCACTCCCTGAACGGATGCTGCGAGAGGTAGGTATTGTAGTAACGTTCGTCATCGGTGACATCCTGCGTAACCCAGGGTGGTGTATCAAACTTTTCATCTTCACTATCCAATTCAATCTCAGCCATTATTAAACCAGCATTATCCGCTTCAAATACATCCACTTCCCAGGTATGCCCGGCATACTCAATGCAATAGCGGGTTTTTTTTACCGTACTTTGTGTAAAATAGCCTATAAGTTCCCTGGCTTCATCGGCAGGAATAGTGTATTCGTATTCCTTACGGCTAAAGCCCTGCGCCTGTCCCTTGATAGTAATATAGCCATGCTGGTCAGTCACCCGAATTCTTACTGCCCGCTCGCTATCGTTTACCATGTACCCCTGCTCAAACGGTACGCCTTGCGGTTTGTGCATCTGCTGCCATTGAGCAGCATCAACCAGATACTTCCGTTCAATCTCTATGCCCATGTTAAACTGATTTTGTTTCGGGTTCCGGCAGTGCCGGCATTATAACCTTAATCATAAAATTGCGGCTCAGCTCAGTTATGGCTTGCTCTGCCCGATGGCCTTGCTCCTTCAGCTTTACAACCGCCGGTTGATCATCAGCCTGCGGCGAGGCAAACAACTCAAGCGCCAGCGCCTTATCATGCCATTCGCCTATATTGCTTTGCAGGTCATCTACATACTGCTCATTGAGCTTAATATATTTTGCAATGGCATCTGCCGTTAGTTTGTAATTGTACATCAGTACCTTTAGTTGTTTGCGGCAGTTGTGCAGTTCGTCATCAAAATGCGGCACCGCCAAACTCCCGGCTATTTGCTTTAATTGCTTGTTATAAAAATCAGCCACGGATTTGCCGGATACCTGCGGCAGGCGCGGCTTAATGAGCCGATGGGCCCGTTTAAGCCTTTTAAGCATCTTGGGCGCTTTCATTTTAAACCTTTCGGCGTGCCGCTTCACCAGCTGCTGCTGATGCTCATTAAATTCAGCGTTGTGTAAATTAAACTCATCTGCCAGCTGCAGATTGATTTGCGCACTGCGTATGTCGCCAGCCTGCTTAAAAAGTTTGCGGGCCGGCCTGAACATTTTTAGCAGATGTTTCCGGTGGGTAACGGTTTTTAACAGAATCAGCATAGCGCGTAGTTTCTTTACCTCTACGCGCAAGGCGTGCAGCTGCTCTGCATCCCCTGTTTTTAAATAACGCTTTAAATCGCCGCGCATTTTCTTCCAGCGTTTATTGAAATAGCTGGCTTCTGTTTTTCTTGTCATGACCATTGCTGTTAGTTAGCCCCGCAGTTAATCTTACGGTAAGCAACCGACCATGATCCGGTACTGTCTGCCGTTAGTTTACCGTTTGTTGCAGCCCAGGCATGCTGATAAAGTTTGTTGCCCGTGAACCTGAACTGTATCTTTATAGTATCCGGCTTGTTCTGCTGCCGAAGCGCCCAAACAGCGGTAATCAGGTCATTCTGTTTGGAGCCTGTCAGGGTGCCTTGCAAAGCCGGTTCATGGTAGGGCATATAATTAAGTCGGCCGCTAACATCACCTTTATTAATGATCAGAGTAATCTGTGTATTATCCTTATGTATCAGCCCGCGTGTGTTTAAAAAGCACACGGTATCAGCCTTTGCCTCACTGCTGCCTGCTTTAACAACACCATAGTTGGCTGCCGCAGGCCGCTGCTTTGATTGCCTGGAGGTACTGTTGTCGCAACCAGCCAATGCAGTGCAGATTGAAACTATTGCAAGGCAAAATAATGAATCTCTGATTGTATGCATAATCTATCAACAAGCCCTCAGGCATTCGGTTTGCAATATGGCCAGGCTATTTAATGCGGTTACTGGTTTGATGCATTGGTATTCATTATACTTATCCTGAAGCCCTGTTATCAGTTAAAGAATAATTTTATCTGCAAAAATATCGTGTAAACAATATTAAACGCGTACTGTTAGCTTTTTAACTTAAAGGAAATACATCATGGCAAACGAAGTTTCATATCAAAAGACATTTTCTATAGGCGGCGATCTGGAAGTGAACCGCCTGGGTTATGGCGCTATGCGCATTACAGGTAAAGGTATCTGGGGGCCGCCAGACAATCATGACGAATCAATAAAGGTGCTTAAGCGCGCGGTTGAGCTGGGCGTTAATTTTATTGATACTGCCGACAGTTACGGCCCTCATGTTTCCGAAGAACTGATTACAGAGGCACTATATCCTTATGAGGAAAATTTAGTTATTGCTACTAAAGGCGGTTTACTCAGAACAGGCCCGGATCAATGGCCGGTTGATGCCAGCCCGGAGCATTTACAGGAAGCGCTGGAGGGCAGTTTAAAGCGCCTGAAGCAGGACAGAATAGATTTATACCAATTGCACCGCATTGACCCCAAGGTACCGGCCGAAAAAACGTTTGAGTTTTTAAAGAAAGCGCAGCAGGATGGCAAGGTTAAACATTTAGGCTTATCGGAGGTATCGGTTGATGATATTAAAAATGCACAGCAATATTTTGAAGTGGTATCGGTACAAAACATGTATAGTGTTGATAACCGCAAGTGGGAGCCTGTACTGGAGTATTGCAAAGAGCATAATATTGCTTTTATTCCATGGTTTCCGTTAAGCGGCGGTAATGTTAAAAGCACAGAGGTGCTTCAGCGTGTGGCTGATAAGCATCAAACCGGTATCCATCAGATTGCTTTAAGCTGGCTGCTGCATCATGCTGATAACATCCTGCTCATTCCGGGTACTTCAAGCGTTGCCCACCTGGAGGATAATATGAAAGCTGCCGATGTTGAGCTTACCGAACAGGATATGGAAGAGTTAAATGACATTGCACAGGCATAACCGCAGCGCTTTATCATCAGAATTTTAAATGCACATTAAATGAAAGTGGAGCACTGTAACAGTGCTCCGCTTTACTATAGTAAC
>CAXTAP010000153.1:0-4977 GCA_964241965.1 uncultured Mucilaginibacter sp. | reverse complement strand
TTCTGTCATCATCAAGCTGATTAATAACGGCCCCGGCGGCTTGGGTAATGATGTGGCGCTGGATGATATTACCTTTCGGGCCTGCGGCCCGGTATTAATTTCATCAATTAACGGTGCCGGCACCGGTTTGGATTTTTGCGCCGGCACAAATGCCACCGTAAAGTTGAGCGCCCGTGATGACGGCGGCTTTACCAACCCGCTGTATCAATGGCAGGTGAACACCGGCGGCGGATGGCAAGATATTGCCGGCGCAACTAAACTTAACACAGAAGTTTCCTTTGTTAATGCGGTTACCGGCGTATATCAATACCGGCTGGTAGCTGCCGAGGCCGCCAGCTTTGCTTCGGTACAGTGTAGAGTAGCATCAAATAGCTCTACGGTAACTGTACATGCTATACCGGTGGCTCGGGCCTCGTCCAACAGTCCGGTATGTTTGGGCGACTCTATAAAATTAAATGCATCCGGGGGCGATAGCTACAGCTGGACGGGGCCGAACGGATTTACTTCTGTAAAGCAATCGCCTGTTATTGCGGGCGCTGCTGACAACGCAGGCAGGTATCAGGTTACGGTGAGCACTGCAGGCTGCCAGAACACTGCCGGCACTGACGTTGTGGTTAGCCGGCCGATAGTTGCCACAGCAAGCAGTGATGTTACTATTTGCAGCGGTACGTCAACCACCTTGCAGGCTGGCGGCGGTACTATGTACACCTGGCTGCCGGCCGCAGGATTATCAAACAGCCACATTGCCAGCCCGGTGGCATCGCCAGCCAATACCACTACTTATACCGTGCAGGTATCAAACGGGGGCTGTATGCAAACCAAACAGGTTACCGTTACTGTTTTGCAAAGCCCGGCAGCTTCAGTCCGCAGTGATACTACAATTATGGAAGGTGAATCTGTCAGGTTGAGAGGAAGGGCATCAGGTACCGGTATCAGCTATTACTGGACACCCGCACGAAATCTGGATGATGCTCAAAGCCTGAATCCCTTGGCCACGCCTCCGGCCGATGTTACTTATACCCTGCATGTGGTATCATCCTTATGCGGGGATGCAAGTGCACAGGTTACTATTAAGGTACAGCCCAAAATTACTATTCCCGATACGTTTTCGCCCAATAATGATGGCATTAATGATGTTTGGCGGATTGATGAACTAAGTTATTATGCCAATGCGCTTATACAGGTGTTTGACCGCTACGGCGCAAAGGTATATGAGAGCCGGGGATATCAGTCACCCTGGAATGGCCGGTATAATGGCAGGGACTTGCCGGCAGGTACTTACTATTATGTGATTGATTTGAAAAATAATCAGCCCAGGAAAAGCGGCTGGCTGCTGATTATAAGATAAAAGCGTTTAAACTAAATTTTCAGAGAGGGTTTCATGCTCAGCCTGGCATTGTTAATTAAGCAAGGTTTGCATGTATAGCTAATGCTGAAAAACGTTTAATTTGCAAAACTTGTTAACTGACAGGAACGGCGCTCTTTAAGTGCCGTTAAAAAACCAATTTAACCCAAAGCATCATGAAGTTTATAGCCCGCTTGCTGCTCGCCAACTTAATATCATCGGCCGCTGTTTTTGCGCAGCCTAAAGGCACTGCCGAAAGCTGGTTAACCACAGCCGACCAGTCTGCATTGTTTGCGCATCAGCAGCCCGTTTCTTTTACAGCGAATTCCGCTGCTCAGGCTGCTGTCATTACCGTAGATGATACGCATACTTACCAAACTATTGACGGCTTTGGTTTTACACTTACCGGCGGCAGCGCTCAGCTGCTGATGCAGATGTCGGCCTCCCGGCGCAGGCAATTATTAAGGGAACTGTTCACCACCAATGGCAATAACATCGGCATCAGTTATCTGCGCCTTACTATAGGGGCGTCAGACATGAACGCCTTTGTTTATACCTATGATGATCTGCCTGCCGGGCAAACCGATTTGCCTTTAGCCAGATTTGATTTCGGTCCGGATAAAAAAGATGTGATACCCGTGCTCAGGGAAATTTTGAAAATTAATCCCGATATAAAATTATTAGCCACACCCTGGACAGCCCCTGTATGGATGAAAACCACGCATGATACCCGCGGCGGCAGCCTCATACCCAAATATCAGGAGGTTTATGCCCGTTATCTGGTAAAGTACATCCAGGGCATGAAGTCACAGGGTATCTCTGTCGATGCCATAACGGTGCAGAACGAGCCTTTGCATGCCGGCAATAACCCAAGCATGTATATGCCCGCCGCCGAAGAAGGCGCCTTTGTAAAAACTTATCTGGGGCCAGCCTTTAAAGCGGCTGATTTGAGTACAAAAATTATTATTTATGACCATAATGCCGATAAGCCTGAGTACCCGCTTTCGATATTAAACGATGCGGAGGCGCGCCCTTATATAGATGGTTCCGCGTTTCACTTGTATGGCGGCAGTATTACCGCCCTGGCTAAGGTTCATGCAGCATATCCTGACAAAAATCTGTACTTTACAGAGCAATGGATGGGGGCGCCTGCCAATTTTAATGATTTCCGCCAGCATATAAAGGATCTCACTATCGGCGCTACGCGTAACTGGTGCCGCACCGTTATTGAATGGAATCTGGCCGCTGATCCGCAAAGTAACCCGCATACCGACCGGGGCGGCTGCGACCGTTGCCTGGGTGGTATTACGCTCAACCATGATAGTGTAACCCGTAACCCCGCCTATTATGTGGTTGCTCACTCCGCCAAGTTTGTGAGGCCGGGTTCAGTGCGTATTGAATCCGGCTACCCGGAAACGCTGCCCAATGTGGCCTTCAAAACACCTGATGGCAAAAAGGTGCTGATTGTGCTAAATGATAGTGCTGCTGCGCAGACGTTTGCTATCAGTTATCAGGGCAAACAAATCAACGCTGCGCTGAGCAGTCAGGCAGTAGGTACCTATATCTGGAAGTAACAGGCAGTTATCATCTGGCATCATTTATTAATTTATGAAAAAATTTATAATAATTTTCGCTTTAGTAACAGCTATAACAACCGGTGCGCATAGTCAGGGATTTTTAAGGGCAAACGGACAAATCATTACCGATGGCGGCGGGCACAAAATTATACTGCGCGGCATGGGCTTGGGCGGCTGGATGCTGCAGGAGGGTTACATGTTCCGCCTGGGAAACCTGGGTCAGCAGTACAAAATCAGGGCCGCAATACAGGAGGTAGCCGGGCCTGAATATACCGACCGGTTTTATAATCAGTGGCTGGCCGGTAACACCCGTAAGGCCGACGTGGACTCACTGGCAGCCTGGGGCTTTAACTCCATCAGGCTGCCTATGCATTACCAGCTATATACGCTGCCGGCTGATGAAGAACCGGCAGCAGGCCAAAACACATGGCTCACTAAAGGTTTTGCCTTAACTGATAGCTTGCTGAAGTGGTGTAAAGCTAACCACATGTACCTCATTTTGGATATGCATGCCGCACCGGGCGGCCAGGGTAACGATCTGGCCATATCAGACCGTCATCCCGATAAACCTTCTTTGTGGGAAAGCAAGGCAAATCAGCAAAAAATGATTGCCCTCTGGCGTAAACTGGCCGGGCGCTATGCAAATGAGCCTTACATCGGCGGATACGACATTATCAATGAACCCAACTGGGGCTTTGAAAGCGCCGGCGATAAAACAGGTACTGCCGAAACAAAAAATGAACCGCTCCGCCAGCTGATGATGGATGTTACCAGGGCTGTTCGCGAAGTGGATAAAAAGCATATTATTATCATTGAGGGCAACGGCTTTGGCAATAATTACCGCGGCATTTTTCCGCTGTGGGATAACAATATGGTAATAAGCTTCCATAAATACGGCAACTTCAACAACCAGCAATCTATTCAGGAATTTCTGAACTTGAGCGAACAGTATCATGTGCCTCTCTGGATGGGCGAATCAGGAGAAAATTCCAACACCTGGTTTACCGAAGCAATCCGGCTGGTAGAGAGCCACAACATTGGCTGGTCATGGTGGCAGCTCAAAAAAATGGGTATCAACAATCCGATGGAAATAAAAGTTACGCCCGGATACCAGAAACTTGTTGATTACTGGACAGGAAAGGGCCCCAAACCAACACAGGCCGAAGCCATTGCTGCACTCAACGGCTTATTGACAAATGTAAAGCTCGAAAATAATGTTTACCATCAGGATGTAACCGATGCTATGTTCAGGCAGGTGCAAACTGCAGCAGCCATACCTTTTAAGCAGCATATTATCAACGGCCACACATTTATTAATGCGGTTGATTATGATTCAGGCCGGCAGGGCTACGCTTATTACGATAAGGATACCGCCAGTTATCAGTACACACCCGGAGTAAATACAGCAGGCAATCGCGGCCATGCCTACCGTAATGATGGAGTGGACATTAAGGCAGATAATACCGGATACTACGTGTTCGATATTGAGGATGGCGAATGGCTTCAGTACACAGTAAATGTACAACAAGGCGGAAATTATATAATCCGCTATTATACTGTTGGCGGCGGTAATGAGGGTATCATAGGTTTAACTGCAAACGGAAAAAATTTAGCTGATACCAGAATACCTGCTGCATTGAACAACACGGGTAGTAATCCGGCCGCAGTGCAAACAACCGCAGCAAAGAGCGTACAACTGCAAAAGGGTATTAATACGATCAGGTTGCATACAATAAAAGGCGGCTTCAACCTTAAAAAGTTTGAGTTACTGAAACAATAAATAGAATATAATCCTGGTGTTCGTTTAATAGAATACTAAAGCTTACAGTGGCAAGCATGAAAATTTAATTTTAGCGGCCTGAAAATAAGGAGTATAGGTATATTATTGGCAAAAGTTCAGAATTCTCTTGCATGACATATGATTTTGTCCCTATATTTGTAGCCCGCCTTTGCAAGAAAGGTGATACTATTACTGAGTACAAACGCTTAAGATATTTAAGCCTCCCCCCGGAAAGGAAAAAAAACTTTTATTTGGGGAATTGAAAAAAGGTGATT
>CAXTAP010000152.1:3061-5016 GCA_964241965.1 uncultured Mucilaginibacter sp. | reverse complement strand
AACCCGGTGGTGGATGCCGAAAACCAAAACGTATACCATGGCGGCAATTTTCATGGCGATTATGTATCGCTGGAAATGGACAAACTCAAAATTGCCGTTACCCGGCTATCCATGCTGTCTGAGCGGCAATTGAACTATTTGCTCAATAATAAGCTGAACCATAAATTCCCTCCGTTTTTAAATTTAGGGGTATTGGGGTTGAACTTTGGTATGCAGGGCGTGCAGTTTACGGCCGTATCTACGGTGGCCGAGAACCAAACGCTGTCCTACCCCATGTATCTGCACAGCATCCCGAATAATAACGATAACCAGGATATTGTAAGCATGGGCTGCAACGCGGCGCTGATGACCCACAAAGTAATGAACAACGCGTTTGAGGTGCTTACCATTCAGCTAATGGCTTTACTGCAGGCTGTTGATTATCTGCAGTGCCAGGACAAACTTTCGGCGATTGCTCAGCAGGTGTACACGGAGGTACGGGCTATCTTCCCTAAATTTATCGAAGATCAGCCTAAATACCCTGATTTGAAAAGGGTAAGGGAATATCTGGAAACTGCCGGGCCGGCTTTAACGTTTTAATATCCGAATATGAAGTGCGCACTCATCACAGGCGGATCGCGGGGCATAGGCCGGGCCATCTGTATTGAACTGGCCCGACAGGGGTATTATATCCTCATCAACTACAAAAGCAACCAGGCCGAAGCTGAACAAACCCTCAACCTGATAATGGCAGAGGGCGAAAGCGGTGAACTGCTGCCCTTTGATGTAGCCGATAAGGTGGCTATTCAGCAAACGCTGGGCAACTGGCTTGAAAATAACGGAGACAAAACCCTCGAAGTACTGGTAAACAATGCCGGCATCCGCGAAGATGCCCTGCTTTCGTGGATGACGGACGAGCAGTGGGATAACGTACTCAGCACCAACCTCGACAGCTTCTTTTATATAACCCGTTTGGTATTGAGCCAGATGCTGGAAAAACGCTATGGCCGTATTATCAATATTGTTTCCTTATCCGGGCTGAAAGGCCTGCCCGGTCAAACCAATTATTCGGCGGCCAAAGCGGGCGTTATCGGCGCTACCAAGGCTTTAGCGCAGGAGGTGGCACGGCATAACATTACCGTGAATGCCTTAGCTCCCGGCTTCATCAAAACCGACATGACTGAGGGAATGGATGAAAAGGAACTGCGCAACCTGGTTCCGGCGCGTCGTTTTGGCAGGCCTGAAGAAGTGGCCTATGCGGCGGGCTTTCTGGCATCGCCGCAGGCAGCTTACATCACCGGCCAGGTGCTATCCATTAATGGCGGCTTGTACTCTTAACTTATGGCAGCCATGTTACCCGATGCTAACATAACCGCCCTTATTCCGCAGCAACAGCCATTTGTGATGATTGATGAGCTGTTGTATGCAGATAATAAAATCGTCCGCACACGTTTTCGGATTGATGCAGTTAATGTACTTACCGAAAATGGCCGGTTCACCGAGGCAGGCTTGATAGAAAATATAGCGCAAACCGCCGCAGCCGGTGCGGGTTACCGGGCAAAAATGCAGCAGTTGCCAGTAAACGTTGGGTATATTACGGTGGTGAAGAATTTAGTAATTGAAGCGCTGCCTGTAATTGGTCAGGAACTGATAACTGAGATAGAAATTCATGACCAGATATTTAACACCACAATGATTACGGGCCGCATTCGTTGTAATGAGCAACAGATAGCCAGTTGTGAAATGAATATTCTCATCCAGCAATTCAATCAAACAAGCGCATGAATGAAAGCGAATCCGCCAAAGATGTATTTGTTGTGGCCGACAATATCCTGTCGCCCATTGGCCGCACCACGGCCCACAATTTTGACCACTTAAAACAAGGCATTTCAGGCGTAAAAGTTCATCATGTGCCCTTTTCTGCTCAGCCATTAGCCGCATCACTTTTTCCGCCGGATGAGATTTTTGTAAGCATT
>CAXTAP010000152.1:0-2961 GCA_964241965.1 uncultured Mucilaginibacter sp. | reverse complement strand
AAAACGGCCTCCGGCTTCGGCGGCTGCAATGCCGCGCTGGTGCTGAGTAAATAAATACTTATTTTTGAAAGCGATAAGCATTAGTGCGGGGAACGAAGCAATGGCAGGTAAAAGAGCAATACGATATTGTACCCAGAAAAGCTATTAATTTGTCTACACTAAAATATATTACTCAAAGCTGTATCATCAGCAACTCAACGGTTGAAATAAACGGCAAAACAGTTTACCGGCAACCGGTTGAAAAGGCTGCGGATTTTTTGTTGAGCATTTACCAGCACTTTCAGTTCAGCTATCCCAAATTTTATAAAATGGACCAGCTGAGTAAATTAGGATGGCTGGCCGCAGAGCTGCTTTTACAACATGAAAATTTAGCAGAACGATATACACCCGAACATATAGGTTTGGTATTGAGCAACGCCAATTCCAGCCTGGATGCCGATTTACGGTATGCAGATACCATGCGGGAAGCCGCCAGTCCGGCGCTGTTTGTTTATACGCTGCCTAATATCGTGATCGGCGAAATCTGCATCCGGCATAAATTTAAGGGAGAAAACGCTTTCTTTATTACCGAACGGTTTGATACCGGGTTGACAGAAAATCAGGTGAATCTATTACTCGATAATCACACCTTGCAAGCCTGCATTTGCGGATGGGTAGAATGGCTGGGGCAGGAATACAAAGCTGCACTGTTTCTGGTCGAGAAAAATAAAGCCAACGATAACACTATTGCCTTTTCAAGGCAAAATATGGAAACCTTATTCACTGCTGCACATGCATAACTCACCGGTTTACATAGCAGGCGCGGGCGCTATTACCGCTATAGGCAATACTGTACCCGAGTGCTTGGCCGCCTTTGCGCGCGAAGAAGCCGGTATGGGACCAATTACCTACCTGGAAACTGTTCATAAAGGCATAATTCCGGTGGCTGAAGTAAAGCTAAACAATGAAGAACTGGCGGCCAGAACCGGTGCACCCGCTCAATGGAGCCGTACGGCTTTGTTAAGTCTGGCCGCAGCGCAGGAAGCGCTGGCTGATGCTCATATTGAAAACCTGTCCTCGCTACGTACGGGCTTTATATCGGCCAATACCGTAGGAGGCATGGATAAAACGGAACAGTTTTTTAGCCATTTTATGGATGATCACTCCCGTGGCCGACTGCGTGATGTGGTAAATCATGAATGTGGTGCGGTTACTGAATTGGTAGCAAACGCGCTGGGTATTAAACATTACGTTACTACCATCAACACAGCCTGCTCATCCTCGGCCAATGCCCTGTTTTTAGCAGCACGCATGATAAAGCAGGGACTGCTGGACGTAGCCGTAGCAGGAGGCACCGACGCCCTTACACGCTTTACCCTGAACGGTTTTAATACGCTGATGATTTTAGACCGCCGGTTTTGCAAGCCTTTTGATAATGCCCGCGAGGGTTTGAACTTAGGCGAAGGGGCCGGCTATGTAGTGCTGGTGTCAGAGCGGGTGGCGCAATCGCTCGGTAAAGTCCCTTATGCCTTACTAAGCGGCTATGCCAATGCAAATGATGCTTACCATCAAACCGCATCCTCGCCCAATGGCGAGGGCTCTTATCTGGCTATGAGCGGCGCCTTGCGGCGCAGCGGTTTGCAGCCTGGCGACATCGATTACATAAATTTGCATGGTACCGGCACCCCAAATAATGACCAGGCCGAGGGTACCGCCATTCGCCGGGTATTTGGTGATGACTTGCCCCGGCTCAGTTCTACCAAATCCTTTACCGGGCATACCCTGGGTGCCTGCGGTGGCGTAGAAGCGGTATTTTCGGTAATGGCCATTCAAGAGGGCATCATCTACCCCAACCTGCGGTTTCAAACCCCCATGAATGAATTAGGCATCCTGCCTGAAACCCGTTTTTTGAAAGCGCAGGCAGTCAACCATGTGCTATCCAACTCGTTTGGATTTGGCGGAAACTGTTCATCTCTTATTTTCTCTAAACTTTAAAGCCGATGAAGATTTATATCCGCTCGGCGGCCTGCCTGTCACCACAACCCACTTTTAACACCCGCGACCTGCTCAATGAACCGGCGGAGTATGTGACCAACCGGCTAAAGGTTATTGAGCCGGACTACAAGCCCTATATTGATGCCAAACTCATCAGGCGCATGAGCCGCCTGATACGCATGGGCGTTGCGGCTGCTTTACAATGCCTTAGCGACGCTGGTATTGAGCAACCGGACGCCATCATTACCGGCACCGCCTATGGCTGCCTGGAAGATACCGGAATATTTTTGAGCCGCATTGCAGAGCAACAGGAGGAAATGCTGTCGCCTACCGCTTTTATACAATCTACCCATAATACGGTGGGCGCGCAAATAGCGCTCAGCCTGCAATGCCGTAATTACAACAACACCTTTACCCAACGGGGACACTCTTTTGAAAGCGCATTGCTGGATGCCATATTGTTGCTTAATGAGCAGGAAGCCAGTGATGTTTTAGTTGGAAGCGCCGATGAACTGACCGATATCAGTTTTGATATTCTTAACCGCTTTGGCTTATTCAGGCGCACACCCGTTTCTAACCTAAGCTTGTATGAAACCACTACCCGGGGCACTATAGCCGGAGAAGGTACCGCCTTCTTTACCTTGAGCGCCGAAGCCGGAGAAAAAGATTTGGCCCGGTTGGATGCCCTGGAAACTTTTTACCTGCCCCGGGAAGTGGATGAGGTGGCACAACGCATCCTATCCTTTTTTGAGGCACACCAATTAAAAATGGCAGACATTGATTTGTTGTTGACCGGAAAAAACGGTGATAGCGCCAATGATACGTTTTATGAGCAATTACAAACACAGCTATTTAACGGAACTTCTGCAGGCAGCTACAAGCACTTGTGCGGCGAATACCCGACCTCCGTTTCATTTGCCTTATGGCTGGCTACCGAAATACTGCATACCGGGCATGTACCGCAGACTGTTGCTGAGCTTTCTGCCG
>CAXTAP010000151.1:0-5116 GCA_964241965.1 uncultured Mucilaginibacter sp. | reverse complement strand
TTCAGCGTCCAGTTAACCACATGCTGCGAGATCAGGTCGCCGTTAGGGATAATCAGTTCCGAGCCATCGCCGCATTCTATCTTGCTCGACCGGATACCTATTTCCTTAATAGTACCCGATTTGTTGCTTACCTCTATAATATCGCCCACCTGAACCGGCTTTTCAAAAGCCAGTATCACGCCCGATACCAGGTTGTTTACAATATTCTGCAAGCCGAAACCTATACCTACGCCCAGGGCGCCGATAATAATGGTTACCCTGTCCATAGGTATGCCTGCGGCCGTTATGGCCACAAAAAAGCCAACGGTAAACACCGCCAGCCTGATCAGCAGGATGGATGATCGTGTTTTTTTAGCCTGAGGCGTGAGCTTGATTTGCGGCCCCTCAAAATCATAAAAATAGCTGATGACACGTGCCAGAAGACCGGAAAGATAAATGATAATAAAAAATATAAGAACGCTGCGGAAGGTAAATGCAGTGCTGCTGAATTTATAAGGGCGATTTAAAAAGTCGCTGCCCTGATTATACAAATAATCGTCGATGGTTAAGTTTTTGGTCAGGGCAACCAGCCACAGGATGAAGGACAGCTTAACCAGAATATCCTTCAGCTTTTTTTGCAGCACCTTAAAATCGAGATAGGAAATTACCGTGTTGCTTTTGCTGATATTCTTGTTAGCCTCCAGCTGTAAAAACAGGCTCTCTAAAATAATCTGTATCAGCAGGTAAAAGCCCATAGCCAGGCACAGGTTCAGTGTAGCGGTAACGCCCGCAATTTTGGCCAGGCTGAACCTGCCCGCCAGGTTTAACAGAACTGACGCGCCATGCAAGCAAATAAATACTTTCAGGATAACTGAAATATAAGGCGGATAAGTATCGGGTGCCGCCTTGATAGCCCGCAGCAAGGCAAGCGAACCGTAAACAAGCAGTCCGGAAAGGGCTATCAGTATGATCCGGTCGGCATAGGTTGCAAGGATAAGCAGGCTGCTGATGCAAAAAAACAAGGCAGTAACAAACAGCAGGCTCCAAAACCTGAATAACGGTTTAGGCCAGTTATCCCTGACCAGCAGGCCGATGCTCCCCATCATGATAAGCAGCATGGTATGGGCAAATACCTGCGCAGGGTGATCATACAGGTATGGGGATATGATGCTGACCACCGTTAATACCGACAGATAAGGATGCGCCAGAATATAAGGCACCTGATTAAATATAGCCTGATAGGCTTCGTTATTGCGGGTAAGCCTCTTTTTGCCGCTGTAAATCCAGATGCCGAAGAGTACTGCTAACAACAGGCTGCCCAGGTGCCCTGCATAGTTGGCCTTGCTGATAACAAAATATCTGTACAGCCGGGCATTCAGGGCGTAGGTTTTTGCAACAGCCGAGGTTAAGCTACCCGGCTGGCTCAACTCATGCATATTCCAGATAAAGCCCGATTCGTTGCTGAGCGCCTTAACATTAAATTCGTGTATCTTAAAATCAATCCTGTCATCGAGGTCAATGATCAGGATGGACAGGGCTGATACCCTGTTCTCCAGCAGCCCGAGCTTAATGGTTGATTTTTCAACAGCACTGTTCAGAGAACCCCACTTATGCTCAAGAACCCTCACCTGATCGGCAATTTTTATGCGCAGGCTGCTGTCTGCCGGCACTGTGCGCAGGGTGGTGTCGGCCTTAAAATCTGCCATGTCCGTCCGCACCTTGTCAAGCTGGTTATTGTAATCGGTAAACTGATCCTGCCAGTTATTCAGCTCTTCTTTAAGGTGATCAACAATACCGCGAATGGTAATCATGTTTTCGAGGGTGGTTGAATTGTTGATCGTGGTGCGCAGCACCGCCATCCGGCTTTCTAAAACAGGCAGCCGCTCACTGATGTCCAGCGTATCAAAACCCCTTGATAAGTCAGAGTTGGTAGCCACGTAAGCATTAGTATAATCCTCAATTTTACCAAGCAGGATATTGACAGAGCCTTTCGGAAAGCCAAGCGAGCGGATAACCGAATCCCTTTGCTGTACTTTTTCACGTATGGAATCCCGCACCGAACGATGAGCTCGTTTTTTTCTGGTTTGGGCGTAACAATGCGGCATAACAGTTAACGACTGAAGGATGAGCAGAATAACACAGCCGTACCTTATTGCTTTTTGCATTTGCTATTATACGTATTGATGATTAAAATTTGTTTAAATATTCAGATACTGCCTGCCGGCAGCAAGCCGGATTTATTGCATGCTTTCGCTAACCTGCTTTTCTGTAAATGCGCCCAGTTCCTGGTAGCGCAGGTAGCGTGTATTATAAAATTCTGCATGGTGCGTATTGGGGTGATACTCTTTTTCAAAGCCGCTGCCCATAGCTTCCATCGCATCCTCAACCCTGGTATATATGCCAGCTATGGTGGCTGCAAACATGGCAGCCCCTAAAGCACAGGTGTGTTCAAATTGATGAATGCGGATAGGCATCTGCAATACATCAGTCATCATCTGCATAATGTAGGGCGACTTTTTGGCCACGCCGCCAATACCAATCAGCCCGCGTACAGGTATGCCCTCGCTTTTGAAGCGCTCAACAATGCTGCGTGCGCCAAAACATGTAGCCTCAGCCAGCGCCCTGAATACCCGTGGCGCGCTGCTGCCCAGGTTAAGCGCAGCTACAGCGCCTTTAAGCAGCTGGTTGGCATCGGGGGTGCGGCGGCCATTGAACCAGTCAACCGCCAGTTCGGCATTTTCATCTAATGGCAGCAGGGCCGCCTGCCGGCTCAGCTCCGGGATGATGCGCGCCGCCAGCTCTTCTTTCAGCGCATCAGCCGTTTGCCTGTCGATCAGTGTTGAGTGATGGAGCAGATGCTGTAAAGGCCAGCTCAGTAAACCCCTGAACCAGGCATAAGTATCGCCAAAGGCTGATTGCCCGGCCTCTAAACCCGCCATGCCCGGAATAACAGAGCCGTTTACCTGCCCGCAAATGCCTTGCACCAGTTTGCCCGCCATATCCTGGCCGGGCGCTACCAAAATATCGCAAGTAGATGTGCCCATTACCTTACTCAGGTAATAAGGTTCAATCTGCCCGCCAACCGCACCCATGTGCGCATCCAGGGCGCCCACGCCTACCAGAACACTGGCCGGCAAACCCAGGCGACCGGCCCACTCCGGGCAAAGCCGGCCGGCGGCCACATCAGCAGTATAGGTATCTTTGTATAACCGTTGCGTAAACCCTTGTAAAAGCGGGTCCAGCGAGGCGAAGAAATCGTCAGGGGGCAACCCGCCGAATTCTTCGGCCCACAAAGCCTTGTGACCCGCGGCACAGCGGCTGCGCTTCATCCGGCTTACCTCTGTTCCGCCCGTCAGCAGAAAGGGAATCCAGTCGCAATGCTCCACCCAGGAGTGGCAGGCCCCGCGTACTCCGGCATCAGTACGTAAAATATAAAGCAGCTTGGCCCAAAACCATTCGGAAGAATAAATGCCGCCTGCATACTGAAGATAATTAGTATCAAATTCAGCAGCATGTGCATTGATGGCGGCAGCCTCCGCAACTGCGGTATGATCCTTCCATAAAATGAACATGGCATTAGGGTTATCGGCAAACTCTGGCAGCAGGGCTAAAGGTACGCCCTGGCGGTTAACAGCCACCGGGCTGGAACCTGTGGTATCCACCGATATGGCCTTCACGCGGGCTGCCAGTTCAGGGCCGGCTTTGGCGAGGCAGCTTTTAACGGTGTGCTCCAATCCGTCCATATAATCCAGCGGGTGCTGGCGAAACTGATTTTTAGCAGCATCGCAATACAGGGCCTGCTGCCAGCGCGGGTAATGAAACACCGCCGAAGCCAGTTCGTGCCCGCCGGTCGCATCTATCAGTACCGAGCGTACTGAATCGGTACCATAATCTACACCAATAACTAATGACTTTGAGGGCATAATACTAAATTTTTGCTTTCAGCAGAGCGGCAAAAGTTAAACAATAATCTGATTACAGCGAAAGCCTTCATGGTCAAACCTGTAATATCCGGCTTTGTGTTGCTGGTCGGTTGCGCAATTCGTGTAACGGCTGCCTGCAGTTACACAGGCAGTAGCTCCTATTTAAAAAAAACGATATACAGCAGCAGCAACAGCCCGAGCATAATAAGGCCGATTAAAAGTCGGGTAAAGTTAAAGGGATCAGGTTCGGCATTCAGGGCGTCTATCTGCGCCTGTATGGTTTTGTAACGTTCAGGTTCATGCAGTTCGGTTTCATCCCCGGTCAGGCGCAAATCGTTCCTGTACTTCAGGTATCCGCCGTTTAATAAGATATGGATAGCTTTATCTGTAGCAAAAAACCCCGGCCCATCACTGGTAATCAGATCTTCATGCACCATCTGGTATAAAATGGCTTCGCCGTTTGCATGTTGTATAACGTGCGGCAGGTAAAAATGTAAATCGTGCTCATCAATCCTGAACCGGTAGGTCTCAGCCCGGTTCACCATAAAATTGAGTACCGCATCAATGATCTGATCGCTATCCATAATATACGCGCTCAAAAGAATGACAAAATATACAAAAGATAATATAAGTGCTTAATGATTTGCCGAACATCATTATTCAGGATAACGGGCTGTAATATATCATATATTATAAGCGCTTAACTAAAGGTTATGACGTAAAAAGCCGGATTTTCTTATATACCAGTGTTAATTTATACAAGCACTATTTTTAAGTGACGGCTTAACCTGTTATCTTGCCGCTTTAACTTACGGTTTCATGAAATTAAAATTCTGGCTTCCTTTTTTACTGGCAGGATGTATCGGTAACATTATGGCACAGCAACCTACAGAAAAAACCGGCAGCAATTACATTAATAACCGGGCGCCTCTGCGGCAAAACCCTTATACAGCGCTGCCGCTGGGCGCCATCAGGCCCGAAGGCTGGCTGCGCGAAATGCTTATCAGACAAAAAAACGGCTCTACCGGTAACCTTGATAAGCTGTATCCTCTGGTAATGAACCACCGCAACGGCTGGCAGGGGGGCGACGGCGACCAGTGGGAGCGGGGCCCTTACTGGTTAGACGGCCTCCTGCCGCTGGCCTACATTCTGCATGATAAGGAGCTGATTGCCAAAACCAGACCCTGGATTGAATGGACATTGAACAGCCAGCA
>CAXTAP010000150.1:0-5159 GCA_964241965.1 uncultured Mucilaginibacter sp. | reverse complement strand
CTATCTTAAAAGCCTGTTCACCTAAATCATTTTTCTCTTTTTTAAAACCGCCTACCTTCTTATTTGTCAAGTTTGTTGGCTATCGGTTAAAAATATATGCTGATAGTGTTGAACGGATTTTAAATAATTAGAAAGCGATGGAAAATAACATTCAGGGTAAGGTAGTGGTAATTACCGGGGCCAGCAGCGGCATTGGCGAGGCGGTGGCCAGGCATCTGGCTTCATTGGGTGCTGTAATCAGCTTAGGTGCCCGGCGCAAGGATAAGATAGACAAGCTTGCAGACGATATTAAGGCAGCCGGCGGCAAGGCTGCCGCCTTTGAAACCGACGTTACCAAACGCGAACAGGTGGAGGCGCTGATTAAAAATACCGTTGATGCCTTTGGCCGTATAGATGTAGTGTTCAATAACGCCGGTTTAATGCCCCTGTCTCCCCTGGAAAACCAGCATGTGGATGAATGGGAAAAAATGATCGATACCAACCTGAAAGGGGTATTGTACGGCATCAGTGCTGCACTGCCTTTTTTTAAGGAGCAAAAGAGCGGGCATTTCATCAATGTATCCTCTGTGGCAGGGCATAAGGTACATCCGGGCGGTGCCGTATATTCGGCTACCAAGTTTGCCGTGAGGGCGCTTACTGAGGGTTTGCGGCAGGAAGTGAAGCCATATAATATCCGCACCACCATTATTTCGCCGGGCGCCATCAAAACCGAGCTGCCCGATCATATTACCGATGAACAGGCCAAATCGGGCATGAAGGATATGGCTGATATTGCCATTGCACCCGAATCCATTGCCCGTGCGGTAGCCTATGCTATTGAGCAGCCGGCAGATTTTGATGTCAATGAAATTATTTTGCGCCCTACGGCACAGCCAATGTAGGTATTTAAGTCAGTTTAAACCGGCAGGCAGAAGATTGCCCGGGCAACGGGCACATCCCGTTAAAATAAACCCGGTTACTGAGTTTAAGCTTAAAGCTCTATTATGAAAGTATTAATGACAGGGGCTACCGGGGAGTTTGCCGGTATGGTGCTGCCTGAACTTACCAGGCGCGGCATTACCGTGCGTGCACTGGTACGTAACGAGGATAAGGCGGCCACAGTTAAGGAGCGCGGCGCACAGGAGACCGTGCTTGGCAACCTGGACGATACCGAAAGCCTGAAGGCGGCTGCCCGGGGGGTTGAAGGCGTTTTCCATATCAATCCGGGTTTTGCGCCGGGCGAGGATAAGCAGGGTGTAGCTATGGTTAATGCGGCTATGGCAGCGGGTGTAACAAAGTTTGTTTTCTCAGGAGTATATCATCCTTCATTAGCTATGGTTAACCATGCCGCCAAACGCCCGGTTGAAAAGGCGCTGTATGATTCTGACCTTAACTTTGTGATCTTGCAGCCCTCCATGTTTATGCAGAATCTGGAAGCAGGGTGGCCCAGGGTTTTGGAAACCGGTAAATTTGCGCTTCCGTATTCCAAATCATCCAAAATGAGCTACATTGATTACCGCGATGTAGCGGAGGCCGTTGCCATAGCCTTTACAACCGATAAACTGGATTATGGTACCTTCGAGTTAAGCGCCCCCGGTATGCTGAGCCGCGAGGAAGTGGCGGCACTGATGAGCACAGCATCGGGCCGGGCTATCAGAGCCACGGAGCCGCCCTTTGAGGAATGGGCCAGCGCAGCGCACCTGCCATTCGGGCCGCTCTATAGCGGCCTGAAGGCTATGTACAGCGAATACGACCGGTATGGCTTCCATGGAGGTAACGGGCTGGTGCTGGAGGCCGTTTTAGGCCGCGCACCCCGCAGCATGGAGCAATACCTGCAGGAACTAGCCGCCCGCCCGGCAGGATAAGCTATTAACGAAAATGTCAATGCAGTTAAAAACTAACAGGATAACAGCAATATTGAGATAACATACGCCATCATCCCCGGTGCCAAAACACCTGAGCAGGTAACCGGAAACATAAGATGCTTAAAGGCCGGATTTAAAATGATTTCTGATAAAAGCTAAAGCAGGAAAAGATTATGAAATAAGATGCACCGGTGGAAGTAATTAATACTGTTTACTTATAGCCAGTATTGTTGCTGCATTATCAGATAATTTTTATTCCTCCCCATCATCCTCGCTCCGTTCTAATATCTTCCCCAGCTGCTTAAAGTTGCTGCGGACGAAGTGGCACCAGTCGCATTCCTTTTTGCCGCAGCCGGTATCAAACTCGTGGTTCATAATGTTCTGGTAAGCGGCGGTAAGCTGCTGCTTTACGGTTGCCTCATCCTCAGGGGTTATCAGCACGCGCTCCTTATGGTACTGGCCGGGGCCAATGGGTTCAATGAAATCAAATATAAACTGCTGCACCTGCCAGTCGTTGCTGCGGTCGTTGTCAATCAGCAGCTTGTAAAACACGGCCTGGCGCCAGTAGTCGCCGCCGTTGGGCTGGGCGGTTCCCGGCCGTACCAGCTTTTCCTTGGCATAAGTGAGCTTGCCGGTTTTATAATCCACCAGGGTAACATTGCGGCCGCTGAATTCTATCTTATCAATGTTTCCCTTTACCGGCACGCCGTTAATAATTACATTACGTACAGGCTGCTCCACCAGTACTACTTTGTTCCATTGCCCCGCATTCTGCTGGTAAAAAACCGGCAGTATCTTTTCGCCGTACTCCATCCGCAGCCTGAATTCGTCGCTGGTAAAGGAATCGCGGTTGCGGTTCATGTGCCACCGGAACTCGCGCATAAAATCATTTACGGATGGGAACTGATCGTCGTTCGCTTTCAGCCTTGCAAACACCCTTTGCAGGGCATGGTGAACCGCCGAGCCAAAGGCCATGGCCGCACTGCGCCCCGCCGGCACCCGGATAAGATTCTGAAAATAAAATTTCAGCGGGCAGTCCAGGTAAGTGTTTAAATGCGTTACCGACAGCACGTAGTTTTGCAGCAGCAGGTCGATATAGTTTTTATCCAGCAGTTCCACCTTTGGCTTGTCGTGCTCGTTAAACTGGGTGATGTAAAAATCCATCATACTGTCCTCGCTCACGCCGGGGCGCTTTATTTCCAGATGCGTTTCGGCTAATATTTCGCCCACAAACTGTGATGCTTCCTGATCCTTGCCGTTGCGATCCTTAGCCGCAAAGGAGATGATGAGGCATTGCCGGGCACGGGTCAGGGATACGTAAAAGAGGCGGCGGCCTTCTTCCTGCTGGGCCAGGTCATTGTCTGCCGCCTGCATCAGCGTATCCGGAAAGCTGAAACCGGTATTGCGGCCCTTGCTGTCCCAGATGCGTTTGGTGCAGCCAATCAGAAACACATGCTCAAACTCAAGCCCTTTGGAGCCATGCGCCGTAATAAAGTTTACCCCTTCGCCCGAGTACATGACCTGGTTCAGCGGCAGGCTGATGCGGTTTTTCTTCATCAGCTCGATGGTTTGGATAATGTGCCTGAGGTGGATGTCGGGGCTTTTGCGGTTCTCATCCTTAATAAAGGCGAACAGGCTGTTGAGCACTTCCATATGCCAGCCTTTATCGGGCTGCTCCATCACATACTTCAACACGCCCATACAGGTAATTACCTGCTGAAAAAACTGCTGTAGGCTTAAGCTCACCGAGGCTTTAAGCAGGAAATTAATATCGCTGACCAGCTGCTTCATAGCCAGGTTTTCCACAGCATCAAACAGGCCGGGCTGCTGCGTGGTAATCAGCTCGCTCACATAGCGGCGCAGCGAGGTTTTGGGCGCACTGCCTGCCATGGCTGCATAGTTCTCCTTTGATACGGCAATGCTGGCCTTGGCAATTTCAATGGGCGGAATGTCAAAGAAGTCGTAATGCATAATCTCAAACAGCAGTTCATCACCGCTGTAGGGCGAATCAAGCTCCATAGCCAGGTAGCGCAGTATATTGGTGATTTTTTCGCCGAAGGGCAGCGTTAAGATGTCCACCTTCTTCTTGGTATTCACCGCTATACTGTGATACTCCAGGTAGCGGATTAATTCCTCAGCCTGGTTATGGTTGCGGTAAATTACCGCGATTTCGGCCGGAGAGGTGCCTTTTTCGATGAGATGCTTAATCTGCAGCGCCACATCGGTTACTTCCTGATGAGGGTTGAGATATTCTCTGATTTCCGGGTGCACTGATTCCTGCAGGAAGCGCGGATGGGCTGCATTCAGGTTTTTATCCAGCTTCAGCTGGCTGGTCAGGCGTTCGCGGTTATTGTTGATGAGCATCCGTGATATATCCAATATCACCTGGTTAGAACGGTAGTTTTCCTTCAGTACCACCGTATAAAGGGTGCTCACATAATCACCGGCAAAATCCAGGATGTTCTTCATGTTGGCGCCCTGAAACCGGAAGATGGACTGGTCATCATCGCCCACTACAAACACGTTGGGCGTATCCCAGTAAGCCAGCAAAAATTTGAGCAGTTCATTCTGCGAGCCGCTGGTATCCTGAAACTCATCTACCAGTATATACTGGTATTTTTCCTGATAGCGGCGCAGCAGGTTCTCGTTGTCGGTAAAGGCACGCAGCACCCAGATAATCATGTCGTCATAATCATACATGCCTCGCTCCTTCATTTTGCGCTCATAGTGCTGGTATTCGCCCACAGCGCACAGCAGCTTATCCATCACCTCGCGGGCAAGGTCAATCTCCTTTTGCTTTACATCGCCTTTGGCGATACCCCGGGCTATGTTGGCCTTCTTGTAAATAAACTCCTCACGGTTGGGCAGGTCGTCCATATATTCCTGCACGGCGCGCTCAATCAGGGGCAGGTCCCAGTTTTCGCGCTTAATGGTAGAAAACAGGCTGCGCAGGCGGGGCACATCATAATATACATCGCCGGTGAAGCGCTTCAGCAAGTGGTCGGGCCCGAACTCGTCCACCAGCTCGCGGAACAGCATGGCCGATTCCAGGTCCGACAGCGGCTCCAGGCTCAGCTTGCCGAAGTATTCGAGGTTGTCCTGGATAATATCGTTGCAGAATGCGTGGAAGGTATAGATGTTAATGCGGTAGGCATCCGGCCCGATAAACTCGAACAGGCGCTTGCGCATAGCCACCGCGCCCGCATCGGTGTAGGTAAGGCACAAAATTTCGTTGGGCTGCGCATCCGTTTCTAGCAGTATCTTGCCGATGCGGGCGGCCAGAATCTGCGTTTTACCTGTGCCCGGCCCGGCCAC
>CAXTAP010000149.1:0-5209 GCA_964241965.1 uncultured Mucilaginibacter sp. | reverse complement strand
CATCAGGCGCATACTCTCAAACAAACCGTCGCCGTACCTGAAAGCGCGGTTGCTGATATCTAAAAGCGGAGTATCAATCGGCAGTAAATCACCATTGAAATTAATAAATACAGGCATCATGCAGAGGGTTAAACAAAATTTCAGGCGTTTTGCTCTGTGGTTGCAGCAATATATTTACGCCACTTTTGCAGCACTGCATCAAAATCGGGCGGCAGCGGCGCTTCAAATCCCAGGTATTTACGCATTGTTGGGTGAATAAAGCCCAGTACCTGCGCGTGCAGGGCCTGCCGGGGCATCAGCTCAAAGCAGTTTTCAACAAACTGCTTATATTTGGTAAAGGTGGTTCCCTTTAAAATTTTATCGCCGCCATAAGTAGCATCGCTGAACAGCGGATGCCCGATGTGCCTCATATGCGCCCTGATCTGATGCGTGCGGCCTGTTTCCAGCCGGCATTCTACCAGCGTAACATAGCCCAAACGCTCTAAAACCGTGTAATGCGTAACCGACCATTTCCCTTTTTCCGGGTCATCATAAACGGCCATCACCCGCCTGTCGTTCACGCTGCGGCCAATGTAGCCCGTTATGGTGCCATCGTGCTCCAGGTCGCCCCATACTAATGCCATATACCTGCGGGTAATGGTATGCTCATAGAACTGCCGGGCCAGCCAGGTCATGGCCCGCTCATTTTTACTGATCAGCAGCAGGCCCGAAGTATCTTTGTCTATACGGTGCACCAGCCCCGGCCGGCCATCATTGCCGGGCAGCGTGGGCAGCTGCTGAAAGTGGTACACCAGGCCGTTAACCAGTGTGCCTGTATAATTATTATAACCCGGATGCACTACCATACCGGCCGGCTTATTGATGATCAGCACATCGTCGTCCTCATAAACAATGCTCAGCGGTATATTTTCCGGGTAAACTTCCGTGTCGCGCGGCGGATGCGGCAGCACAACCGAAATAACATCCAGCGGCTTAACCTTATAACTCGATTTGATGGCCTTATCGTTCACCAGCACATTCCCTAACTCTATAGCATTCTGAATGCGGTTGCGTGAAGCGTTCTCAACCCGGTGCATCAAAAACTTATCAATCCGCAGCAGCGACTGGCCCTTATCCACCACCACGCGCAGGTGCTCGTATAAGTCCTGTTCCTGTTCTAAAAATTCCTCTTCCGGGTTCATCTTGGCAAAAATACCTTTTTATAATGCAAAGTTGATAAGAACGGAACAGGTAACTATGGTGAGCGAACAATACCCATTTTATAAGATGAAAACAATTATGCAAGGTGTATTTGTAATTTTACCGGATGAATATCGCTCTCGAAATCTTCAGCCCTGTTCACCAGCTTCATGACCAACTGTTTGAGGAAAAGAAGCTGAACGTTTTTATCAAACGGGACGATCTGATTCATCCGTTTATTTCGGGCAATAAATGGCGCAAGCTTAAGTATCTGCTGCAAAAGGCAGCTCATGAACATAAGAGCCATCTGGTTACTTTTGGGGGACCATATTCTAATCATTTGCTGGCCACTGCGGCCGCTGCTGCTCAATTCGGCTTTAAAGCCACAGGTTTTGTGCGGGGCGAAGAGGTGCAAAACGATACCTTATTTCTGTGCCGCCTGCATGGTATGGAACTTCTGTTTACAAGCCGTGAGGATTACCGTAATAAACGTGCCCTGTTTAACCGGCATTTTGAGCGCCATGAACAGGCCCTTTTTATTGACGAAGGAGGCGCCTCGCCTGAAGCGGCGCAGGGCTGCAGCGAGCTGATTAGTGAACTGACCGACACCTGCCAGCACATTTTTTGCGCCTGTGGTACCGGCACTACGGCAGCAGGCCTTATTAATGGTATTCAACTAAACCGGTTAAACACTATATTCAATGGGGTGCCGGTATTTAAAAACGGTGAATTTATGAGGCAGGAAATTGACCGGCTGTTAACCAGTACCGGCAATTATGAACTGCATACGCAGTATCACTTTGGCGGTTATGCTAAAACTACACCTCAGCTGATTGCATTTATCAGGCATTTTACTGCTGCAACCGGTATAGTGATTGAACCGGTTTATACCGGAAAGATGCTTTATGCAATTTATGATTTAGCCCGCGCCGGTTATTTTGCTCCGGGCAGCAACATCCTCGCCATTCATACCGGCGGCATGCTGGGATTGCTGGGGATGAAGAACAAATTTGAGGTTACTCAATCCTGAGTTCTGCCAAAAACTCCGGATTAATCATCGCTGTACCTTTATTATCGTTATCAAAAACCAGGTGATAATTTTAAAAAGCAGGTTTAAACGGTTTAAACCTGCTTTTTGAGGGAATCATATAAAAACATCCCCTGTTGTGAAATTAAGGGGTTTTGGTTAAGTTTGGGTACATCACCATTAGTTTATGCAGCACGTTCAGATCAGCCCGCAGGATGTTAAGTCAACCCTGAAGAAACACACCATTGCCGATGGTTTCGACCTCACCTTTGATATGGAAAAAAGCCAGGGCGTTTATATTTACGACTCCCTGCACCAGCGTACCCTGCTCGATTTTTTTACCTGCTTTGCCTCGGTGCCTTTGGGTTATAATCACCCCAAGATGCTGCAGGACGAACAGTTTAAAAAAGACCTGATGCTGGCGGCGCTGACCAACCCTTCCAACTCAGATATTTATACTACGCAATATGCCCAATTTCTGGAAACCTTTAGCCGCGTAGCTATACCTGATTATTTGCCTCATGCCTTCTTTGTGTCGGGCGGCGGGCTGGCCATTGAAAACGCACTGAAAGCAGCTATGGACTGGAAAGTGCAGAAAAACTTTGCAAAGGGCTATATTCAGGAAAAAGGCTTTAAGGTTTTGCATTTTGAGCATGCTTTTCACGGGCGCACCGGTTATACGCTGAGCCTTACCAATACGCTGCCGGTAAAAACCAGGTGGTATGCTAAGTTCGACTGGCCAAGGGTATCACATCCTACGGTTCATTTTCCGCTAACGGAGGAAAATATGGACGACCTGCTGCAGCGCGAGGCGCAATCGGCAGCCGAAATAAGGCAGGCATTCCGGGACTATCCTGATGATATTTGTGCCATCATCATTGAATCGGTACAAGCCGAGGGCGGCGACAACCATGTCCGCGCTGAATTTATGCAGCAGCTGCGCCGGCTGGCTGATGAGTACGAAGCCCTGCTGATTTATGACGAAGTGCAAACCGGCGTAGGCTTAACCGGAAAGTTCTGGTGTTACGAGCACTTTGGCGAAAAGGCCAGGCCGGATATTATTGCCTTTGGTAAAAAGATGCAGGTGTGCGGCATACTGGCCGGCACCCGTATTGATGAAGTGCCCGATAATGTGTTTACCGTACCCTCGCGCATTAATTCAACCTGGGGCGGCAGTTTGGCGGATATGGTACGTTCCGCTAAAATTATGGAAATTATAGCAGAAGACAACTTATGCGATAACGCTGCCGAAACAGGCGCCTACCTGCAGCAGGAATTATTGAAGCTGTCGCAGGAATTTGACTTCATCAGCAATATCCGCGGCCTGGGGCTGCTCACCGCCTTTGATTTTGCACAGCCGCAGCAGCGGAACCTCTTTATACAGGAGGGTTTGAAGCACAATGTAATGTTTTTAGGCTGCGGCGCCCGCACCATTCGTTTCAGGCCGGCGCTGATTATGCAAAAGAGCGAAATAGATACCGGAATGGCTGTAATGAAGAATGTTTTGAGTATGATGTAGTTAACCGGGTTTGTTCATATTGCTGCAGGTTCGTGCATAATCCGGCCCTTGCTTTAGCTGTACCGGCATGGCGATAAATATTTTTATATATAATATATATTTTCTTCCATACAGGTGTAACTAAGGCTGCATGATAACCGTACACGGGGCATTGAATATGAAATAATTATTTACTGCTGTAAACCTGCAAATTATAGAGAACCAAAATCTACATCTGATACCATGAACAAATACAACGAAAAGTTTAAGAAGCAGCTTCTGGAAATTTCTGAAATTGTTAATTCTTTTAAGTCCGAAGCCGTTCAGGTTAAGCTGGTTGACCGCCTGCTCGATACCATGCTGGACTCGGAAGGCAGCGATACAGCCGATGTAAGCCGCAGAATCAACCCGTTCAAAAACTATAACCAAAACTCCACCGGCGAGACCAAGAAGATGGGAGCTACGAAAATCCTGAATCAGCTGTTGTCCACCGATTTTTTCTCTACCCCGCATTCTATCGCTAACATAGCCGAATATTGCAGGGAGCATTACAGCGCCGAGTTTAAAACCTCTGAGTTGTCGGGTATCCTGCTGAAGCTGTCTAACGAACATAAACTCATCCGCGAGCGCAGCAATGAAAGCAACCGCTTCGAATACGTAAGAGCTTCTTGATTCCTGAACCCTGTTACACAGGTAAGGCTCTGTTTTTTTAAAACGGGGCTTTTTTGTTTTATATAAATAATATTCATGTCATTCTGAGCGGAAGCGAAGAACCTGTATAGTTGTTTACTCGAGTACAGGTTCTTCGCTGTTACTGAGAATGAGATTGTTTTTTATAATAAGGGGAATACCTTTTTAATTCAAACATCCGGCTCCGACATTACCGCAAATCAAACAAGCTCTCTACCCCTAATATTTTGCGCGAGGTAAAGCCCTCGGCGTATCGGGCGTTGATGGAACGGCCCAGTTCGCGGGCACGGGCCTCAGTATTGATGTAAAAATCGGGCGACGATATGTAAGTATCCGGGTCGCCCTGCCAGTCGGGATTATAAAATTGCGACTTGTAGGCTTTCAGGCTTTCCAGCTTAACTGCCCAGTAGTCGCTTACATCCACTACAAAGTCGGGCTTAATATACATATCCTGTATAAAGTGAAAAAGCTGCTTAGGCCGCCAAGGTTGTTGTTCCAAACCGTTTACTGAGGTTGATATCCTGATCAGCCCCGCCATAAATACGGATGCCTGTACCAGGTCGCTGGCCCGCCCGTGGTCGGGGTGGCGGTCATGATACGCATTGGTAATTACCATCTCGGGCTGGTATTTCCGGATGGCTTCAATAACTTTTAACTGGTATTCGGGCGTATTCTGAAAAAAGCCGTCAGGTATGCCCAGGTTTTCGCGTACGGAAAGGCCCAGTATAGCCGAAGCATCGGCAGCTTCCTGCGCCCTGATTTCGGCTGTGCCCCGCGTGCCCAGTTCACCGCGGGTTAAATCAATGATGCCGGCC
>CAXTAP010000148.1:0-5366 GCA_964241965.1 uncultured Mucilaginibacter sp. | reverse complement strand
ATAAACACTGCCAAAGCGATAAGCAGGCCAACAACAATCTCTTTGGTAAAATATTCAATATGGATGGCATTTCCCCCGCCGCTGTTACCCCTGCGGCCGGGAACGAGGCTTAAGGCCATTAGTGGGTGGGTGTAAGGGAACAAATAAGCGTACTCCCATTTGGTATTGATCATGATGACCCCGATGATGGTACAGCAAAAACCGATGCCCATCGGCTTTAAAAAATCTTTCCAAAGTAAACTCATCAGGAACTGGATGGAAAAAATGCCCAGCGAAGCCAGAAACAGCTTGGTATAAAACTGCAGCAGCGTAGGCGCAAAATTATATCCCGAAAATTTGAGCGCCGGTTTCAGGGCGCTCAGCAAGTAGCCGCCGGCCAGGGTAAAGCCATCAAATAATGCCAGACAAAGCGCTACCAAAAACAAGGCATAAAAGTATTTGGAGGCATAAATGGCCCACTTGGAAATCGGCAGGCTGAACAGCGTTTTCCAGGTATCGGCCTTATGCTCCATGCTGTTCACCGAGTAAGTGACAAAAATGATATAGATGGGCAGCAATAGCCCGCCCATAATGCCCAGCATGATACCGGCAAACTGCAGCCATAACAGCAACGGCGGACTGCCGGCCAGTTTATCGCTTTTGTTAAAAAAGCCAAAAAATACCAGCCCGGTAATGAGCAGCGGCAGCAGTACTGCACACCAAAACCCCAGCGTTTTGCGGCTTTTATAAAATTCGGAACGAAGGGAAAGTAAAAATCCTTTCATGGGTTCAGGCGGTTTGGGTGATGGATAAGAACAGGGCTTCCAGATCCTGCTGTATTTTGTGGATGCTGTAAACGGTATAGCCGTGTTGGTTCAGCAGGGCATTTACTTCGCCCATTTGCGGCTTGCCGGTGTAGGTTATACTTAAATAAGTATCGTTTACCTCGGTTACCGTTATGCCTTTGCGGTTGAGCAGGTTGGCGGCATCTAAGGTGTTGTTAACCTCAATTTGTACAGTGGGTTGGTTAGCCGACTGCAGCTCCTCAATACTGCCCTGAAACAACAGCTCGCCATGGTTAATGATACCTACGTGTGTAGCCATGCGCTCTACCTCAGATAGCAAGTGGCTGGATACAAACACGGTTTTATGCTGCTCCCGGGTAAGTTTAATGAGCAGCTCCCGCATCTCGATGATGCCGTTGGGGTCGAGGCCATTGGTAGGCTCGTCCAGAATTAATAAATCAGGATCGGGTAAAAGGGCCAGGGCAATGCCCAGGCGCTGCTTCATGCCTAAAGAGTAATTGCCGGCCTTTTTGTGGGCAGCTTCGGTAAGGTGCACCAGTTGCAGCATATCATCTGCCCGGCGGACAGGCACCTGTAGCAGCATAGCGCGGTTATATAAATTTTCGCGACCGGTTAAATGTGCATAAATGGCAGGCTGCTCAATCAATGAGCCAATTTTGGAAAGGATATCGATACGGTGGCTTTGCAGCGCCTGCCCGAAAATATGAATGCTGCCCTGCCGGGTTTGCAGCAGGTTGAGCAGCAGTTTAATGGTGGTGGTTTTGCCGGCGCCGTTAGGGCCTAAAAAACCGTAAATGCTGCCTTCGGGCACAGCCAGCGCCAGGTTTTTGACTACTGCCTGCTGCCCGAAGTTAAAGTTAAGATTACGGGTTTCAATTACCATACGTTTTGCTGGGTTACTGAGCACAGCGCTTTAATAAAATGTACGCCCTGATAAAACAGAGGTACCGCCTGTTCAGTAGTTTGCAAGCCGCTTGCCAGGGCCTCATGCTGCTGGTGCAGCTGATAGCCAATACCCAGGGTAACTGCAACAATTACCGGTACCAGCAGCATTACAAACGGATTTAAAACGTCGATGAGCTTTTTCATTTTTTGTTGTGATGTTTTGATGAAACAAAGTACGCTCAAAGATTCGGGCTGCTAAAAAGTATTAGACCAACTGACGGCAATTGTAGATGAACTGGCATAATAAGCGCTTAAGGCGTTCATCGGTAATTAAAGGCCGTTCATCTGAAATATTGGCCCGTATATATAATTACAGAACCATTAATGGCTTTAAAACGTAATTTAGAGGCAATGAAAAAAAGCTGGCTCATCTTTTGGCATCTGTTCTTCTGGCTCGTTTCCATCAGCTTTTTTATGTATGTGGCTTATGTAGATACGGCCCTGCCCTCGCGTACTATCCTCATTATATTTTTAGGCTACGGCCTCATCAACATCAGCCTGTTTTACCTTAATTTTTTGTGGTTTATTCCCCGCTTTCTCGATCGCAGTCAGTACCGCCGTTATGCGCTGTTTGTGGTGCTGGCCATTGCGGTATATGCCTTGGGCAAATACCTGATATCGCTATACATCAAGCCTTATATTCCGCCCAGTATTAAAACCGAAGAAACGCCCGCACTGGAGTATTTACTCGGAGCCGTTATCACCAATCTGCTGTTTATCTTTCTGAGCACCGGGCTTAAATTTGCGGTTGATTGGTTCAGAAACGAGCGTGTGCAGCGCGATCTGGAAAATCAGCGGCTTATTGCCGAGCTGGCCTTCCTGAAATCGCAGATTAACCCGCATTTTTTGTTTAACTCGCTCAACAGTGTGTACTCGCTGGCCTACCAGCGTTCGGAAGATACGCCCGGCGCCATCCTGAAGCTGGCTGAAATTATGCGGTATATGCTGTATGAGTGTAACGACAGCCAGGTGGCTTTGGCCAAAGAGGTACAATATATGCAGAGCTACATCGATATGCAGAAGATACGCTACGCCGGTAAAGTATACATCGACTTTTCAGTGAACGGTGATACGGAACACCAGCAGATAGCACCTTTGCTGCTCATCGCTTTTCTGGAGAATGCCTTTAAGCATGGGGTAGTGAATGACCCATCGCAGCCGGTGGTGTTTAAACTGACCGCCAAAGAGGATGGCCTGTGTTTTTACACTTATAACAAAAAGCACCAGCACAACCGCGATGCCGTAGGCGGCATTGGCCTGCACAACGTAAAGCGCCGGCTGGATTTGCTTTACCCCGGCCATTACCGCATGAAAGTAAAGGATGAGGCCGATAGTTACAGTTGCGAATTAAGCCTGAACCCCCTAACCCCCTAAAGGGGGAACGTTTTTTTATTCCCCCTTTAGGGGGTTAGGGGGTTTTATTATATCTTTAGCCTTATGATCCGCTGTCTGGTAGTTGATGATGAACCTTTGGCCTTGCATGTGCTGGAGGACTACATTGCCAAAATTCCTTTTTTACAATTGGTTAAAGCCACTACCAATCCTATTGAGGCGCTTACCCTGGTGCAGCAGGGCACTGCCGATTTAGTACTGTTGGATGTGCAGATGCCGGAGCTCACCGGGCTGCAGTTTTTGCGCATTGCCAACGGCAAAGCTAAAGTGATACTGACCACAGCTTACCCCCAGTACGCTTTAGACGGCTATGAGCTGGACGTGGTAGATTATCTGTTGAAACCCATTGCCTTCGACCGCTTTTTCCGGGCGGCACAAAAGGCACAGGGTATTATTGAGCCGGCCGTAAAGCCGGTAATTAAAGAGGAGCCGCCGGCCCCGGCCATTGCTGCTTATGACGATTTTTTGAGCGACTTTATATTTGTAAAAACCGAGCACAAAATACAAAAGGTATACCTAAACGATATTTTGTTTGTAGAAGGGCTGAAAGACTATATCTCCATCTTTACTCCGGCCGAGCGGATAATTACGCTGCAAAACATGAAGAAGATGGAAGAAGCCCTGCCCGAGCGCCACTTTATCCGGGTGCATAAATCCTACATCGTATCGGTGAACAAGATTGACAGCATTGAGCGCAGCCGCATTTTTATCGGCGACAAAATCATCCCCATCGGCGATACCTACCGGGACGAATTTTTTGCCATGATTGAGGATAAGAACATCAACTGATCCCGGCTTTGGCCGCCGGTAAAAAATAAATCCACACCGGTGAGGCATGAGCTTATCCTGCTAAAATTTATCTTCTATTACCGATAGCGTATTACCTGCCGGGTCTTTAAACCAGGCAATCAAGGGGCCGCCCTTACGGAAAATGCCCTTTTCGTCGGTTGTTAAATATTCGTTATCGTAATGCTCAAACTGCACGCCGCGGCTGGTAAGCTCATCCACGGCCTGGTCAATATCTGCTACCGGAAAGTTGAGCATGGTGTAGGTGGCAGGCGTATGGTTGGGTTTAGCGTACATCAATACATGGTTGCCGCCGGCCAGGTGCAGCCGGAATACGCCGAGCATTTCTGAATCTGTTACTTCCAGGCCCAGTACGCGGCCATAAAAGTCCTTTGCTTTTTGCGGATCATCTACTGAAAAGCCGCTGAAAGCTTTACTCTCATTTAACATGCTGTTTTTGGGTTAAGCTAAACTTAAATCTTCTCTGTTCAGTGTTGTAACGGCTGATATGGCCTTTAGTTTTCTGTGGTAAGCCCAATAAGCGGCAGCCGCCAATAAGAGTATTACCGGCATAGCCGCCCAATTGCTGGCTGGCTTGCCGCTGGCGATAATAAGGTAAAAGGCCCCCAGCAGGTCAAAAGTTAACCCGGCATAGGCCCACTCCTTAAGGCGCGGATAACCGGGAACCAGGATAGCCAGCACACCTAGGGCTTTGGCAATACCCAGAAAGGGTAATAAGGTAGCCGGCAGGCCTATCTCCTTAAAACCCTGTACGGCCATTGGCACCACCATAATGTCGGGTATGGCGGAGCCTAACATTACAAACGCAAACAGGCCGGTTAAAATCCAGTAAGTGAGGTTGATTTTTTTCATGTGATTTATAGTTTTTTGAGGTTTATTATACAGGTTGATAGTGCAGGGCACTATGCCGCATTCAAATGCCGTGGCATCTGCCGGTTTTAAGGTGAGGTAGCTTTGCAGCTGGTTAAATATACTTAATCCTTTGCCAATGGCAGCCGGGTTTACAAAAAGGTAGTAATCATCAATCAGCCGGTTGCTGATGAGCGTGCCGGCCAGGGCGGAGCCGCCGTAAAGCATCAAATCGCCACCCGGCTGCTGCTTCAGGCGGGTAACTTCTTCCACCAAATCGCCGGTAATCAGGGTCGTGTTCTGGCCGGTAAAGTTATTCAGTGTTTTGGAGAATATATATTTTGGCGTGTCTACCATTTTATGTGCAAAAGCATCTGCAGTTTCGGGCCTGGTGAGGGCATTTTCCCAAGCGGGTACAAAGCCTTCGGCCAGGTGGCGGCCTAACAGAATGCCGTCTACAGGTGCGGTAATTGTTTGTACGTAAGCCTTCAGCTGATCGTCCCAGTTCCAGGTCATCCAGTCCATCTGGTGTTCGGGGCCGGCTACAAAGCCATCCGGCGAGAGCTGCATTTGTAACTGTAGTTTTCT
>CAXTAP010000147.1:0-5368 GCA_964241965.1 uncultured Mucilaginibacter sp. | reverse complement strand
GTTCATGAACGTTCACGGGTGTTCACGCCTCTGTGAACGTGAACACCTGCCGGTATGATGGACAGCTATTTATAATATTACGGGCATTACGGCAGGTTTGGCCAATGCCGTTCATCGCTTACAGCCCGGAACCGGTTATCCTGCGGCGGCTTATCATTACTTTATGTTGAAAGGGCATTTTTGCAAACGCTGTACATTTACCGAATCATGAGGGCTGCAGGATGTAAGCATCAGGCTGTACCTATCAAAATTAATCAAACAAAATACCTGCTTTCAGGGCAGATTTTCTAATTTTGGGTTATCCTTTCAGTAACACCTATTAAAATTGGAGCACCAGGAATTAACAACCGTTGAAACCGCCAAAGATTTAGGCCTCCGGCCCGAAGAATTTGAACGCATTAAAGATATTCTGCAGCGCACACCCAACTTTACCGAGCTTTCTATATTTTCGGTAATGTGGAGCGAGCATTGTTCCTACAAAAATTCTATCAAATGGCTTAAAACCCTGCCGCGCGACGGTGCCCGTATGCTGGCCAAAGCCGGCGAGGAAAACGCCGGACTGGTTGACCTGGGCGATGGCATCGGCTGTGCCTTCAAAATAGAATCACACAACCACCCCTCAGCGCTGGAGCCCTACCAGGGGGCGGCCACCGGTGTCGGCGGTATTAACCGCGATATTTTTACAATGGGCGCCCGGCCCATTGCCCAGCTCAATTCGCTGCGTTTTGGCGACATCAGCCAGGAGCGTACCAAGTGGCTGATTAAAGGTGTGGTAAAGGGCATTGGTGATTATGGTAACGCTTTCGGCATACCCACCGTTGGCGGTGAACTGTTTTTTGATGAATGCTACAACATTAACCCGCTGGTGAACGCTATGTCGGCCGGTATTGTAAAGGCCGGCGAAACGGTTTCGGCAACTTCCTACGGCGTTGGCAACCCGGTTTATATTGTAGGATCATCTACCGGTAAGGACGGCATACATGGTGCCGCCTTCGCCTCTAAGGACATTACTGAAGACTCCGTTAATGACCTGCCCGCTGTACAGGTAGGCGATCCGTTTCAGGAAAAGCTGCTGCTCGAAGCTACGCTTGAGGTAATTAAAACCGGCGCCGTAATCGGGATGCAGGATATGGGCGCAGCCGGTATTATTTGTTCCAACTCCGAAATGTCGGCCAAGGGTGAGCATGGTATGCGCATCTGGCTGGATAAGGTGCCTACGCGTCAGGAAAATATGAAGCCCTATGAAATTCTGCTTTCCGAATCACAGGAACGTATGCTGATTGTAGTTGAAAAGGGCCGGGAGGCAGATGTACAGGCGGTGTTTGATAAATGGGATTTGAATTGTGTGCAGATAGGGGAGGTAACCGATACCAGACGCCTTGAATACTTTGTAAACGGCGAAAAAGTAGCGGACGTACCAGCCGATGACCTGGTTCTGGGCGGCGGCGCTCCGGTTTATGATCGTGAGTACCGCGAGCCGGCTTACTATCAGCAATATCAGCAGTTCAGCATTGATGATGTGCCTGTGCCTGAAGATTTGAAGGAGGTGGCCGAGCATCTGCTGGCGCACCCCAATATTGCCTCCAAGCGCTGGGTAACCGACCAGTACGACTCTATGGTGGGCACTGCCACCATGACGACCAACCGTCCGAGCGACGCGGCTGTGGTTGCAGTAAAGGATACTGATAAAGCCATTGTGTTAACGGTTGATTGCAATTCGCGTTATGTACACGCCGACCCGCAGAAGGGCTGTGCCATTGCTGTAGCCGAAGCAGCCCGCAATATTACCTGCGCCGGAGGTGAACCGGTAGCCATTACCAATTGCCTCAACTTTGGCAACCCGTACATACCCGAAGTTTACTGGCAGTTTGTGGGCGCCATTAAGGGTATGGGCGAAGCCTGCAGTAAGTTTGGCACACCGGTAACCGGCGGCAATGTGAGCTTTTACAACCAGTCATCAGACGAAGGGCCGGTTTTCCCGACGCCGACTATTGGCATGTTGGGGGTAATGGACGATATCAATACCCTGATGACTTTAGATTTCAAGCAGCCGGGTGATTTCATATACCTCATCGGCGAATCGGTTAACGATATAGCCTCCTCACAATACCTGGCATCATACCACAAAATAACAGCCTCGCCCGCACCCTCTTTTGATTTGGATAAGGAATACGACATGCAGCAGGTAGTGAAGCAGCTGATTATACACAAGGCCATCGTTTCCGCACATGATGTGGCCGATGGCGGCTTGTATGTGGCGCTGGCAGAATCGGCTATGCCGAACGGTTTGGGTTTCGACATCAGCGCTTACAGCGACGTACGGAAGGACGCATACTTATTTGGCGAGGCCCAGGGCAGGGTAGTGGTAAGCGTATCGCCGGAAGAGCAGGATCGCTTTGTGGGGATGATGGCAACCAGCGAGGTACCGTTTGAGCATCTCGGTACGGTAACCAACGGCTTTTTTTATGTGGACGAAGAACTGTACGGACACGTAACCGATGTAAAGCTGACCTATGATAATGTATTGAATGTTTTGTTGGGCGAGTGATGCTGAAGCTGAACCGTGTACATCATATTGCAATAATCTGCTCCGACTATGAAAAGTCAAAACACTTCTACACAGCAGTATTGGGATTAAAACAGATTCGGGAAGTTTTCCGTGAGGCGCGAAATTCCTATAAGCTCGATCTGGAGGTTGCAGGGCAATATCAGATTGAGCTTTTTTCATTTCCCAATCCAACTTCTCGACCCTCTGCTCCCGAAGCTGCCGGCCTGCGTCATCTGGCTTTTGAGGTGGACAGCGTCGAGGTCGCCGCCGCATATCTGAATGCACAAGGCGTACCTACCGAACATATCCGCACGGATGAATTTACCGGTAAACGCTTTACTTTTTTCACTGATCCCGATGGCCTGCCTCTGGAACTTTATGAAAGGTAGCCGGTGAGCAGCATCTTCCGGTTTAAGCAATTTGCTGTTGACCAAACCGGCTGCACCATGAAAGTGAATACGGACGGTGTGTTGCTGGGGGCAATGGCTGGCATGGTTAACCCACGGCGCATACTTGATTTAGGTACAGGTACAGGTGTTATAGCGCTGATGCTCGCACAGCGCTTTCCTGATGCCAGGGTTGAAGCCATAGAGATTGACCTTGAAGCTGCTGCACAAGCTCAGAGAAATTTTGAACAATCCGTGTTTAGCAGCAGGCTGCAATTATGGCCGGGTGATTTTAATAAAGTTTTATCAGATGCAAAGGATATAGGCCGGCATGAGCTTATTGTCAGCAATCCGCCGTTTTATCTGAATGCACTACCTTCACCGGCGGTAAAAAAGTCATTAGCTAAACATGCAGATGAGAATTTTTTTGAAAAATTAATCCGGGTGTGTACGCTGCATTTAACCGCCCAGGGGCAGTGCTGGTTTATTTTACCGCCCAAAACTGCCGCCTTAGTCACCGGTATGGCCATAATTTATGGTTTGTATCCGCAGCATAAAGTATTCATAAAATCATTTGCCGGTTCTGAGCCGCACCGTGTTATCATGGCTTTTACCTATGTGCCGGGACAGGAAACCGAAGAAGAGCTTATCATCTATAGCCGGCCCCGGGTTTATACAGCAGCCTATCAGGAACTGCTGAAAGATTTTCTGCTTATATTTTAGGCCATCAGCGGAAAACCTGATTTGCAGATTTATGGTGCTGTGTTTTATATTTGCCTGTACGTTATGACTACTATCGGCCTGATTTCTGACACGCACGGCTACCTGGATGATGCTGTGTTTACCCACTTTGCCGATTGTGACGAGATATGGCACGCCGGTGATTTCGGCCCGGATGTAGCCGAACGGCTGGCTGCCTTTAAACCGCTGAAAGGCGTGTATGGGAATATTGACGGGAAGGAAATACGGCAGGAGTTTCCGTTAAATCTGCGTTTTAAATGTGAGGATGTGGAGGTATGGATAACGCATATCGGCGGTTATCCGGGCCGGTATAATACGGCTGTTAAGCCCCAGATATATACTCATCCGCCGCAACTATTTATTGCCGGGCATTCGCACATTTTGAAGGTAATATTTGATGAAAAGATAAAATGCCTGCATCTCAATCCCGGCGCGGCAGGCAAACAGGGCTGGCATAAAGTAAAAACGCTGATGAAATTTAATATTGAAGGCAACAAAATTGGCAGCCTGCAGGTCATCGAATTATTAAAATCGGCCTGAAAACTTATGTATTTCAGGCTTGTTATATTAAGATATGTTATATGAAGACGACCAGGGATCAGAGCTGTACACCGTAAGCAGGTTTCAGATACAATACCACGAAAACTCCATTTTTGTACGCTCCTTATGGCTTATCAACAGCCAGTCGTTTGCATTCGGAATTTATTCGGGCACCATCCTTTTTATGTCGCCCGACCCTAAGCTGCATACCAAAGCGCAGATATTGCATGCTACGCTGCCATTTATCGGGTTTGTATTTACCCTGTTTACGCTTATTGATATTGTAACCAGCGTGGTGGAAATGCACAAACTGAATGAGAACTATAAGGCGCAAAACAACAATCACGCACAGGAGCTTGACTTCCCGTTACTAAACGGAACCCTGGCCGACCGTTTTCTGCAGCAATTTTCGTCAGTTGCCAGCAGCTTGTTGTTTTTAGCGGTGTGGACGCTGCTTATCATTTATGATCATCATCTTTTTGGTGCAGCCTGGAAATAGGAAACTTCAGCGATTGCTTTCAGCTTCAAATACTGCATCAACCAGCAACTGCGGTTGTTTATAAGCGGCTACTGCCAGCTGGTCGCAGCGTTCATTCTCGGGGTGGCCGGCATGGCCTTTAAGCCATATAAACCGTACCAGATGCAGCTTGCTGATTTGCAGATACCGTAGCCATAAATCCTTGTTCTTTTTATCCTTAAAGCCTTTTTGCAGCCAGCCGTGCACCCAGCGTTTTTCAATGGCATCTACCACATACTTAGAGTCGGAGTAAATGGTAACATTGTGATTAGGCGTTTTCAGCGCTTCCAGTCCAATGATAACGGCCAGCAGTTCCATCCGGTTGTTGGTGGTTTTACGAAACCCGCCCGACAGTTCCTTATAATGCGAACCTGAACGCAGTATGGTACCATAACCGCCCGGGCCCGGATTACCGCTGGAGGCGCCGTCTGTAAAAATCTCAATCATGCCCAAAATCTACTGCAAGTATAGGCAATTTGCAGGACAGCCGGCAGTGATAAAATTTCAAAAAAATCTTGCATTCATGCCGGAGTTTTCTACTTTTGTAATCTCCGAAACACGGTAGATGTAGCTCAGTTGGTTAGAGCATCGGTTTGTGGTACCGAGGGTCGTGGGTTCGAGCCCCATCATTTACCC
>CAXTAP010000146.1:0-5454 GCA_964241965.1 uncultured Mucilaginibacter sp. | reverse complement strand
AATCAGGGGCCTTTTATTTGAAGAGGCTAACTGAATCAGGCCTCTGCCAAAAACATTTGTTTTATTTTTCCGGATGACCGGTACCTGGCTTTGTTGTTTTTGGCGCTTTGCCATCTTCAACGCGGCCTTCGTTTCTGAGCTTACGGCCTTCGTCAGCCATTTTATCATTCTTAAGTTTCTCGGCAGTTTCTTCTTTTACAAAACCAGCCGCTTCTTTAGCTTTTCCTTTGATTGACATAATTCCTCCTTTTATTTTACAACAGCGCGGCTGCTCATATTGTTTGTAACAACCTCCTAAGTTACAGCAACAAATAGTTGCAGGGAGAGCCATCCTTAGGCAGAAATGCTGATGATTTGAGTTTTACTGATTTATGGTTCAGGCATTGAACATTAATTGATTATTTTTGAAGATGAATCTCCTGTGCTGCTCTTACAAGCGATATACTTTAATGAGTATATTGTTATTATGGACAAGCTTTTGCCGTGCACAAACCGGCAGAACCATTATTACCCGATGGCAGTATGGCAAAAACGGCGCCGTGTCCATTACTTATGATGATGCCTCACGCAACCAGTTTACCCGGGCGCTGCCGGTAATGGAGCAGCTCAGCTTACCAGCCACCTTTTTTGTAATTACCGGGCCTATCACCGGCTCTGAATATCACGGCGCATTTACGGGCCGGCCGGTAGAAGATATTATTAAAGAATCGGCGGCAGTAGCTACCAATGAACACAATTTCTTAGAAAGATGCTCGGCCGCCGGATACCTGGGTTACCAGGGCACCATTGCTTACCATACGCGGGCGGGCAGCCTGTTCTCGGCAGGCAAAAAACAGCAGGCTTATGCGCTGATGGACTCCCTGTATGCCAGAGTGCGCCACGGTGATTTTAAGCCGGGCTACAGCCCCTGCCCGGAATATCAGGAAGCGGAGGGCTCAAGCTGGAGCGATTTTCGCAAGGATGCTGCCAAAGGCTACGAGATTGCCAGCCACTCTGTTACCCATGCCACCATGCCGGGTTTAGATGAAGCCAACATTCGTTACGAACTGGAAAAAAGCAGGGAAGAGATCAGGAACCAGATGGGTGAAAAATATACTTTTTCTGCTGAGGTGCCTTACGGCTACGAAGACGACCGTGTGATGCAGGTTGCCTATCAGATTTATCCTGCTCTCCGCAACCGTATGCCCGAACCCTTTTTAAAGGAGCTTGACCGCTCCAGCCGCAAAACACCCCACCCCGCTGATAAGGATTATGTACAATGGCAGCGCGGTCCGCTGCACAAAACCCCCATTGAACTGATGAAATCATGGGTGGATACTACTGCTAACAACAAGGACATGTGGCTGGTGCTGGTTTTTCACGGTATTGACAGCCTCGGCTGGGAGCCTACACCCATTCCGAAGCTGCGCGAATATTTTAAGTATATTAAGGCCCGCGAGGGCAAACTATGGATAGCCACTTTTGGCGATGCCACCAGATACATGCGCGAACGTGAACATGCAAAGGTTCACTCAGGCAAAACTGCCGGGAAAATCAGCGTAATGCTTTCCCACACCTTAAATAAAACCCTGTATAATCTGCCGCTTACCTTGAAAACCTATGTCCCGTCCGGATGGCATATTGCTATCATAAATCAGGGGCGGAGCAGACAGAAAGTTGCGGTTCAGCACGACGGACAAGGCGCCTATATTCTCTATCAGCAGAAACCCAATGCTGCAAGTGCGCTGCTGACGGGTTCATGACACGCTTTGCCGGTCTTATCCTGAACTGGGTTTTCAGCATTGGTTTGTGCCGAGCCGCTGGCCATCCATCAGATTGTATTCAATAAAAGCGAAAAATGTATAACAAAACCAATATCAGGGCTATAGGAGTAGATTTAGGCGCTACCAACATTCGCGGCGCAGTAGTAAGCGGCAATACGTTAGCAAATACTGTTTCGGTACGTGTGCATAACAACGGTACGGTTGAGGATGTGCTGGGCGATATTTATCAGGTAATTGATGCGCTGATGGACGAGGATGTGGCGGCCATTGGCATTGGAGTACCGAGTGTTGTAGATGTGGCCGAAGGTATAGTTTACGATGTACAGCATATTCCCTCCTGGGTGAAAGTACCGCTGAAACAGCTGCTCGAGGCCAGATACCGCAAACCCGTTTTTATAAACAATGATGCCAACTGCTTTGCCTTGGGAGAGTATTATTTTGGCAAGGGCAGGGATACTGACTCGATGATAGGGATGACGCTGGGCACCGGCTTAGGATCAGGCATCATCATCAATGGCAAGCTGTTCGCGGGTTATAACTGCGGTGCGGGCGAGTTCGGTATGCTGCCTTATAAAGATCAGGTGCTGGAATATTATGCCAGCGGTTCGTTTTTTAAAAATGTTTATCAGCTTGATGGTGTGCAGGTTTTTAAAGCAGCTCAGCAGGGTGATGCCCGTGCGCTTGAGCTTTATGCTGAACTGGGCACTCACTTCGGGCAGGCCATCAAGATGGTAATGTACGGGTACGACCCGCAGCTGATTGTGCTGGGCGGCTCGGTAGCCCAAGCCTATCCGCTCTTTGCCGGTACTATGTGGAGGGAGATCAGAACCTTTGCCTATGCAAAATCGGCTGAACGCATCCAAATAGCGGTATCTGACCTGCAAAACAGCGGCCTACTGGGGGCTGCCGCACTTTATTTCAATGCACAGGAGTTTTCTGCTTATTAATCTTAATATGAAAAAAATGAAAGCATTTGGCTTCGTGGCGGCCTTAATATTCAGCTTCAATCAGGTACTGGCACAGAACAGCGAAAATTTCAGGATGCTGCTTAAGGATGACTGGGCTATGCAATCAGCTACCAGGGTAAGCGATGGAGGCAGTACCTTATCCCAAAGCCGCTATTCACCCGTGAACTGGTACAAGGTGAGCGTCCCCACTACCATTATTGCCGGATTGCTGGCCAATAAGGTTTACAATTTTGATCCCTTCTACGGGATGAACTTCAAGAAGCTGAAAGATTCAAAACTGGATAAGCCCTGGTGGTTCCGCGAGGAATTCTCTCTGCCCCCGGCAGAAAGAGGCAAAGATGTGGTGCTCAGGCTGCATGGTATCAACTATAAAGCCAACGTCTGGCTCAATGGCGTACTCATTGCTGATTCCAGCCACATCATGAATCCTTATCGTATCATTGAACTTAACGTTACCGGCAATATCAGGCCGGGAGCCAATGTACTGGCGCTGGAAATCAAACGCCCTGTACATCCTAATAAAAGAGGCGGAGATCTGGCCATTGATTATGCTGACTGGATACCTTATCCACCTGACTACAACGGCGGTATTATAAACGATATTGAGCTTAAAACCTTTGACCGTGCGGGCATCCAGTACCCGCTGGTAACTACGCATTTTGACGGAACCTCATTAGCAGTTGCCCACCTTACTGTTGATGCCTTGGTAACCAATTACTCGGTCAGCCCTCAGGAGGTGACTGTTCGGGGTAAAATCAACAGCGATGTCTTTTTTGAGAAGAAGATGCATCTTAAAGCCGGAGAAATGACTGAAGTAACATTTACACCTGATGATTTTCCGCAGCTGAACATCCGGAACCCACGCATCTGGTGGCCCTGGCAGTATGGTAAACCTGAACTGAACCATATAGAGCTTTCGGTAGGGCATGGTGCTGCTATAAGCTATACGGTTGCCGAAAACTTTGGCATTCGCGAAATTAATTCCAGGCTGATAGATAATCATTCGCGTGTATTTATAGTTAATGGCAAGCGCATCCTGATCCGGGGTGCGGCCTGGTCGCCAGACATTTTTCAGCGCCGCTCGCCCGAGCGGCAGGAGCAGGAGATACGTTTGTACCGGGACATGAATCTGAACCTTGTGCGATCAGAGGGTAAAATGGAAGATGACCATTTTTATGCCTTGTGCGATAAATACGGCTTGCTGGTAATGGCGGGCTGGATGTGCTGCGGTGCATGGCAATACCCGGAAAACTGGGATGCCGCAAAAAGGGCTTCGGCCATGGCGGCCGACAGCAGCGTTATGCTATGGCTGCGCAACAAACCCAGCCTGATGGTGTGGCTCAATGGCAGCGACATGCCTCCGCGCGATACCAGTGTTGAGCGCGGTTACTTAAGCATTGAAAGATCGCTGAAATGGCCCAACCCCATTATTGCCACTGCTAATGCCAGCCGGTCAAAAGTATCGGGTTATAGCGGCGTAAAGATGGCCGGCCCGTATGAGTGGGTGCCGCCTGTGTATTGGGAAACCGACTCAACGCACCAATATGGCGGCACCTGGAGCTTTGCCACCGAGATTTCGCCGGGGCCATCCATTCCGCCCTATGAAAGCCTGATCAAGTTTATCCCCAAGGATTCATTATGGTATAATACCGCTACCTGGAATTACCATTGCGGCACCATGACGTTTGGCACTACCAAAGTGTTTACTGATGCTTTGGAGAGCCGTTATGGCAAGGCTGCCAATATTAAGGATTATATTGCCAAATCCCAGGCGCAGAATTATGAGGCGCACCGGGCCATGATGGAGGCCTATGGCCTGCGCAAATACCACAGTGCTACCGGAGTGGTGCAGTGGATGGGCAGTAACCCCTGGCCGGGGCTGATATGGCATACCTACGATTACTACCTGTACCCGGCAGGTACCTATTTCGGTTTGAAAAAATCAATGGAGCCGCTGCATGTAATGTACTCTTACGCTGGCAACGAGGTTTACATTACCAATTCACTGCTCGAAAGCTTTACCGGCCTAAAGGCCGAAGCCACAATATATAATCTGGACGGCAGCCTTAAATTCAGTAAAAGCATCAATACTGAGGTTACAGCCGACAGCATCCGGCAATGTTTTGTGCTGCCCGCTGTTGCCGGGTTAACAGAAACTTACTTTTTACGGCTGCAGCTGACCGACCGGGCAGGCGCCGTACGAAGCATTAACTGGTATTGGCTATCTAAAAAGCCGGATGTGCTGAACTGGAAGAAATCCAAATGGTACGTGACCCCGCAAACTGCTTACAGTGATTACTTACCGCTGCAGGCTCTAAGTAAAACCAGTTTAAAAATGGCTTATACTACTCATCAAAGAGCGGACAGTACTTTTCATGCCGTTACCTTAACCAACACTGGTAAAACAGTGGCTTTTCAGGTGCACTTGCGGGCTTTGAAAGGTAAAGACGGCAATGATATTCTGCCGGTCATCTTCAGCGATAATTATCTGCAGCTGGCTCCGGGCGAAAGCCGTACTGTCTGGTGCAGCTATGCCGACGGAGATGCCCAAAGCATACCAGCATTTTTTCTTACATCAGCCTGGAATCTGGATGTGCCGGCAAGCCAATGCAGCGGGAACGCACGTTTTGGTACTGAGAGATGATGATCCGGGACTGCCTGACGTACGTGCTGTCACATGCTCTCCGGGAAAATCTTCCCCGACTCTTATAAGTGTTTCGATT
>CAXTAP010000145.1:0-5592 GCA_964241965.1 uncultured Mucilaginibacter sp. | reverse complement strand
TTCTAAAACTGCTTGTTACAAATTCATGCCGCCTGAGGCTTCAATGCGCTGGGCGTTAACCCACTTGGCATCCTCAGTGCATAAAAAGGCTACTACGCTGCCTATGTCATCGGGTCGGCCAACGCGGCCAAGCGCGGTTGTGCCGGCAATGTGCTTGTTTACCTCCGGGTTATCGCGCACCATGCCGCCGCCAAAATCGGTTTCGATGGCGCCGGGCGCAACCATATTAACCCGAATGCCGCGCTTGCCCAGTTCCTGGGCCAGGTATCTGGTTAACACTTCGATGCCGCCCTTCATGCTGGCATAAGCCGCGTAGAACGGCGAAGTAAAGCGGGTTAAGCCGGTTGAAACATTAACAATGCCGCCGCCGTTGTTCAGTAGCGGCAAAGCCTTCTGCGTAAAGAAGAATACCCCCTTAAAATGGATGTTCAGCAGCTGGTCAAACTGCTCCTCAGTGGTTTCGGCAAAGGAGGCGCCTATGCCAACACCTGCATTATTGATCAAAAAGTCGAAGCGCTCCGCCTCAAAGGTATTTTTCAGCGCCGCTTTCAGCTGCTCAAAAAAGGCATCGAATGTGTGGAGGCTGCCGGCATCAAGCTGCAAGGCGGCGGCTTTCCGGCCGGTTTGTTCAATCTCGGCCACTACGGCTTCTGCCTCATCCTTTTTACTGTTGTAGGTTAACACTACATTGATGCCCTTTCGGGCCAGGCTAAGCGCCATGTCTTTACCTAACCCGCGGCTGCCGCCGGTTACCAGGGCTATTGTGTTATTTGCTGCCATAATTGTTTTTTATGTATTAAGTAATAAATGAGTTTAAAGTTTAAAACAGGCATTCATCTCAGGCTAAAACCGCCGGCAGTACCGGTATTCTGTATCTGGCTAACATTGAGGTAAACTGCTTGTTAAAAACTGATATGGCAAAGATGGCTGTATTTCGGGCCGGGGTGTTTGCAAGCATCAATCCAATGTTTATCATATTCAAACATCTTGTTTGCAGTAAGCCTGATTTAACAGCCGGTTTATTTAAATTTGCTTAACAAAATCAAATCCAAGCGCCCATGCCTGCAAAAGCTATCTCTGTAAAGGATTTCTATGATGAAATATCCGCCTTTACCCACGAAAGCGTGGATTCACTGCTGCCTGCCGGGATCAACAAGGAGATCGGGCACTTTAACATATTCAGTATGGACGAGCTGGCAGCCAGGTTTAAGGCCGGCTCCACCAAGATGCCCTACAACCGGCGGGAGTATTATAAGATAAGCCTGGTGAGGGGCAGGAACGTAGCGGAATATGCTGACAAGGTGATTGACATTAAAGAAAATGCGCTGCTGTTTGCCACGCCTAAAATCCCTTACCACTGGACGGCAAAGGATATGGAGCAGCGCGGCTACTTCTGCATCTTTACGGCGGATTTTCTGGTACAATCCAAAAGCGGCATTGTACTGGATGAGCTTCCCATTTTCAGGCCGGGCGGCTATCCGGTATTTCAGCTTACCGATAACGAGGCAGACGATATTGATGCGCTGTTCAAAAGGATGCAGCAGGAAATCGGCTCCAACTATCTGTACAAGTATGATCTGATCCGCAATTTTGTAATAGAGTTGATCCATTACGGGCAAAAGCTGCAGCCGCTTACCGCATATAACCAAACACACAACGCTTCTGCCCGGGTATCTTCCCTGTTTATTGAGTTATTGGAGAGGCAGTTCCCGATCGCCTCGCATGAGCAGAAGGTGAGCCTGCGCACTGCCAGAGATTATGCATACCGCCTTGCCGTGCACAGCAACCACCTGAATAAGATGCTGAAGGAAAATACGGGCAAAACCACTACCGAACACATCAGCGGGCGGCTGATACAGGAGGCCAAAATCCTGCTCAGGCAAACCGACTGGAATATCTCGGAAATTGCCTATAGCCTGGGCTTTGAGCAATTGTCGCATTTCTCTAACTTTTTTAAAAAGCAAACTTCCCTGTCCCCGGTTGAAGTCAGGAGCCAGGCAGTTTGATTTTGATAAACAATGGATTGATACTGATAAATGCCCAGCCTGGTTTATTTATACTTTTATATGGCTGAATAAATAATGGAAGGCTTACTTAAAAGTTGTTTAAATTCAGCATAGGTTAATAACAGTGTCATTGCGAGGAACGAAGCAACCCCATCGCTCGCTGAGTATAAGCGACGGGGTTGCCACGTCGCTACGCTCCTCGCAATTCCAAATTAGGTTTTTATCATTTTTAGACAGGCTTACTTAAAATATAATAGTATTATGGTAATTAAACTGATTAGCGGGGCGCTTATATTGTTTACCGCTTATATGGGCATCAAACACGGGTGGCAGGGCCTGAGAGCCAAGCCGGGCGATACCGGGCCAGCGGCAGAACTGTTTAAAAAGTTGAATTTAAGCGCCAATGCAACAAAAATAATTGCTGTGCTGAGCATATTAAGCGGCATATTAATACTGGCCCCTCAAACCTTTGTATTTGGCAACCTGCTTAATGCCGGATTGATTTTAGTGCTGATGATACTGTTTCTGAATGCAGGCGAAATAAAACCTGCATTAATAGAGGTACCCTTCCTGCTGATTCCCCTGCTGCTCATTTATTTCGGGCATCCGCTTGCAGTTAAACCATATTAAGCTATTTGGCGGCCGGCTTGTTTTGCCATTTGCGCTCAAGCAGCTTCATAAAGTATCCGCCCACAACGCTCCTGGCTTGGAAGCCCACCATTTTACCATCGGTTGTTTCGTGCCAGTCGCTTAACGGCACGCGCGATTGGGTTTCAGTGGCATATTTATAAATCGGGTCGATGAACGATTTAAAGTCCGACTGATTGTTGCTCAGTGAGGCGGTCCATACAATCCAGTCTGATTTTGTGTAGGTCTTCCGGCTGTCCAGCGGCAGGCCGAATTTGTTCTGCCGGGTCAGGTAATATTTAGTCTCCTTATCGTAAACCTCCTGCGGAAACAGATGCAACCCCAATACCTTATCCCACACCATGTTATATTTCTGGCTCCAGCTGTTCCTGTTTTCAAATACCAGCGAGTAATGGTCGCCGGCGTTGGCTTTTTCCAGCCATTTCTTTACCAGATCAGCAGCCAGCGTATGGTATTTCACTGCTGTTTGGTGCTGGCCCAGCTGCCCGGCCAGTACGGCGTAACAGTCAATACCAATAATGGCCTTTACCGAAAGATTGGCGTTGCGGGCCAGGTGGCCGGCAAAGTCATCGGTGCATAACTGGTTGGCCGGGTCAAAACCTGCATCGCTCAGGTATTTAGCCCAGGTTGTTAAGGTTTGCCAGTGCTGTTTTGCAAAGTTTGCATTCCCTTCGGCTTTGGCAATGGCTGCGGTAAGTATCAGCATATTGCCCGATTCCTCAACCGGCATATCCTCACCATAAAGCTGGCCGTTAGCCTGCGGATAGCTGCCCAGATCGTGCGCTGCATAGTTCTTTTTCCAGCGGCCGCTTTCGCTGTAATAAAAAATACCGTTCAGCATACCCTCCAGCAGCCTGGGGTTATACAGCAGATACAGCGGGGCCGAAGGGTAGGTTACATCAACCGTGTTGATAAAGCCGCCGCTGTAATTTTCTTTCGACAAAAACAGGATGTTCCCGCCCGGGCTTTTTACCAGCTGATGGGCGGCAATGCTTTGGCGGTATGCCAGGGCGCACAGGTCGGCATACTTTTCGCCGCCGGCCTGCCTGGCCTGTGCATACAGCTGCCGGTGAAAGCCGGTGCACTTTTGCAGTACCGGTTTATAGTTGGCTGCCGCCAGCTGCAGCTCTTTTTCCATAGTTGCTCCGGGTGTCAGCCTCCACCAGGGCCTCAGGTTTTGTTTGAAAAACTGAACGGAATATAAATCATCATAGCCCAGCATTACAAATTTTTCGGCTCCGGCCTTATCAACCCGGCCGAAAGGGATAACCGTATTTAAAACCAGCTGCCGGCCCTGCTGCACCGTATTCTTTATATTCCCGCTCATAAATGAGTTCACTGATTCGGCGCCGCTGGTTATATATTGCCTGGCACCGCTGGCAGCAGGCGCGGCCACATACAGGTACCCCCAGTCAATACGCAGATCGTCGCCCTTTTTTTGCAGTACCGGCTGCTGCAGCGTACCTGCCTTTAAAATGGTTAAGCCGGCAGCTGCATAATGCCGGGCAGTTACCTCCTGCGCCGGCTTGTTCAGGACAATATCAGCTGAAGCGCTGAAGTAAACGCTCACCTGATGGGGCTTGCCATCATTAGCAGCCACCCGGTAGCTAATGTAAGATACCGGCCTTGAAAACAGCGTCAAATCGTTTATCAGCAGCGGCGAGGTGAAGGTGAGCGTCAGGTTGGCGCTGCCGCAGGTAAACTGATAGCTGGTTTGCGTGGCTGCTACCTCAACGCCGGTTTGTTTAGCCAGCTGCACCTCATTACTGATTTTTTGCTTTACCTTGTTCAGCAGGCCGGCATCCAGCCAGGCGCCGCCTGCAGTGTTGGTACAGTGAATGGCTAATACGTTCTCTCCTTTTACCAGCTTGTCCTTAAATTTATCTTCTACAGGTAATAGCTCAAAATCTCTGCTCCAGCCGGTTTTACTGTAAATCTTTTCGCCGTTCAAATATACTTCCACATTGTCATCATGGTAGAGTTTTAACAGCAGGCGGTTAATATCCAGGTTATTCAAGGTAAAGGTTCTGCGCAGCCAGATGTCCTTGCTTTTCCATATGGTTTTAGCCTGGGCCGTATCATCGGTAAAGGGCGCTCCGCCTGTTTTCCAGCCGGCATCATTAAAATGCAGGTTTTTCCAGTCTCCGGCCGGCTCCGCCTCTGTGTATCTGCACTGATAGGCTTTTTCATCAGAGGCCGGCAGGATGGTTTTGTAAACATCGGGCTCCTTGCCCATAAACCGGTACACGCGGCCGTCAACCTTAATGAGCCCCAGCAATGACTGGTCGTTGCCCGTCCAGTGTTTGGTGGTAGAGGCCGTCAGCGAATCGGTGAGCGACCATATACTGAAGTAAGTATTATGGGTAATCAGGGGATAAGCCGGCGCTTTTGGCGCCTGCGCCCAAACGCAGGTGCACAACAAGGAAAACAGTCCGGCTAAGGCAGTAAGCTTCATGGCAAGTTCAGATGATGGTTTATAGCCGGCGATGATTAATGAGTACTCACCGGCTAAGGCCAAATATATACTTTTTGTAAAAAAATAGCAGCAGCCGGCAGCATATTTGTCGGTTTAACGGTTATTGCCTTTCAGCGCTTTTGCCTCCGGGTGATTACGGTATCACAATATTCTCTTTGGCAAGCTCTATATAAATATCGCGCATCACGCTGCTCTTTAAGCTTAGCCAGCTTGTAATTTCGGCCGCCCAGAACCATATTCTGAATTCAATGGCCGTATCGCTGAAATTGTAAATAAAGACAGCGGGGGCAGGGGCCGCCATAATTTCGCCGTGATTTTTCAGAATGCTGTTCAACACGGTTTCGGCCTTTTCCAAGTCCGATCCATAGGCAATGCGGATGATAAGCTCAACTCTGCGGTTGTTGTTATTCAGCGTCCAGTTAACCACATGCTGCGAGATCAGGTCGCCGTTAGGGATAATCA
>CAXTAP010000144.1:0-5615 GCA_964241965.1 uncultured Mucilaginibacter sp. | reverse complement strand
GCTGTATGGAACAGGCAGCTGCCCGAAGCCGAATGGCAGCGCCGCCACGACATTAAATTCAAGGGACGCTCGGCCACCTCAGGCGAATGGGTTAAGAAAAATTCCAAAACGCCCGACCGCTGGCAAATCAGCTATCAAAACCAGGAATCCCTGATCAAGTTCAGGCTGGGCTTAACCTCTTTTAAGCACGTGGGCATCTTCCCGGAGCAGGCCGTAAACTGGGATTATATTACTGACAGCATCAAACAATTTAAATCCCCCGAACCCAAAGTACTTAACCTGTTTGCCTATACCGGCGGCGCGTCCCTCATGGCGCGGGCAGCCGGGGCCGATACTACCCATGTTGATTCTATTAAGCAGGTAGTAAACTGGGCTAACGAAAATCAGGAAATTTCAGGTTTGAGTAACATCCGGTGGGTAGTAGAAGATGCGCTTAAGTTTGTAAAACGCGAACTGAAGCGCGGCAAAAAATATCACGGCGTCATCCTTGACCCGCCGGCCTATGGCCACGGCCCGAATGGTGAAAAATGGAAGCTGGAAGATCACATTACCGAAATGATGCAGGATGTGGTGCAGCTGCTGGATGAGCAGGAACACTTTCTCATCCTGAACACTTATTCCCTGGGCTTTTCATCTGTTATTGTGGAAAATATCATTAAGGGCGCCTGCCCTGAAGCTGAAAACTTAGAGACCGGCGAACTTTACCTGCAGGCCGCCGCAGGCCCCAAACTACCTTTGGGTGTATTCGGAAAATTTCGCAAAATCAGCCGGTAAAAAAATCTGGCGGCATCTGCTGTCACCAAATCAGGGAACAGGCCGTATACATTTTCATAATCAGTAATCTAAAATCAAATTATTTAGGCATATTGGCAGCCGCAAAAAGCGCTGCGCGTTCAGCCTGTTAAGCAACATAATTATTTAAATGACGAGCCTTAAAACACTTATTCTCACATCCGGCCTGCTGGCAGGCACCTTAATACTTTTTTCAAACTGCACCGTTAACAGCAAGGCCGGTAAGGTAACTACGGTTACTCAGAAAACCACCGGCACAGATACCACAATTACGGTTGTACCCAAAGTTATTTACCCGCCGCTGGATAAGGCCAGATATGACAGCCTGATGAAGCGCCTGGCCAACGGTGATACCACCGGCAGATGGCCGGTGAAAAATACGCCTTACCCGCTGCCCGGCGCCATACTGCCCTTTAAGCGGGTTGTTGCCTTTTACGGTAACCTGTATTCGAAAAAAATGGGCATTTTAGGCGAGCTCCCGCCTGATGATATGCTGGCCAAGCTGAAAACAGAAGTAAAGAACTGGGAGCTTGCCGACCCGCAGACCCCTGTGCAGCCGGCGCTGCATTATATAGCCGTGGTGGCCCAGGGCGCTGGCGGCCAGGATGGCAAGTACCGTTACCGTATGCCGTTCAAGCAGATCGACTCGGTTTTGGCGCTGGCTAAGAAATCGAATTCCATTGTGTTTTTAGATGTGCAGGTGGCGCTGAGCAACATACGGGATGAGCTGCCGCTGTTTGAAAAATATCTGATAATGCCGCAGGTGCACTTTGGCATGGACCCCGAATTTTCAATGAAGGACGGCTCCCTGCCCGGAAAGAGGATTGGCACCTATGATGCGGATGATATTAACTACGTATCCGACTATCTGGCGAACGTAGTAAAGAAAAATAACTTGCCTCCCAAAATACTGGTTGTACACCGCTTTACCCGCAAAATGGTGACTAATTACAAAAACATCAAACTGCACCAGGAGGTGCAGCTGGTGATGAACATGGATGGCTGGGGCGAACCTGTACTAAAACTGGGCACCTACCGCAACTTCATCTTCCCGGAGCCGGTGCAGTTTACCGGCTTTAAGCTGTTTTACAAAAACGATATTAAAAAGGTCCCGCATCGTATGCTGACGCCGCAGGAAGTGCTGAAGTATAAGCCCAAACCTGTTTATATACAATACCAGTAACAAACAAAATATACATAAGCCTCATTTTTCAATGAGGCTTTTTAATAACTATTTATTTTTGATAATCAGATGGTTCGTTGGGGAATTATAGGCTGCGGGCGCATATCGCACCGCTTTATGCAGGGCCTGCAGGCTTTGGATGGGAATACCTATACCGGGGCATGGTCGAGGCGGCCGGAAAGCGTGCATGATTTTACCCGTACATACGGCGGTACGGCATTTGATTCGGTTGAGGAATTATTGCGGGCAGATGATATTGATGCGGTTTACATTGCCACCCTGCCCGACAGCCACAGGCACTACAGCATGGCCGCCCTGCAGGCAGGCAAACACGTGCTGTGCGAAAAACCGGCAACCGTAAACTTAACCGAACTTGATGAGGTTATTGCTGCAGCGCGGCAAGCCGGCAAACTGTTTATGGAGGGCATGAAGCCGCCCTTCTTTCCGCTGTACAGGAAATTGAAGGAGCATCTGGCAAATGACCCTATCGGGCCGGCAGGTTATGTGCGGGCCGGTTCGGCAGTAGCCGGCTTAGAGGCAGAACATCCGAACTTCAGCCATGCAGGCATCGGCGGCAGCCTGATGGCTATTGCGCCCTATGAAGCTTTTTTAGCCATTGACTGGCTTGGCGATGTGCAGCAGGTGCAAACCCTGGGCCGGTTCGGCGAAACGGGTATTGACATGTTCTCCGTCTTTCAATCCAGGCACACCGGCGGCTACGCCCAGCTTTACTGCGGCTTGGATCTGCATGGTAAGGGCGATGCACTTATTTCGGGCACCGGCGGGCACATTACCATCCACAAAAACTGGTGGAACCCCGCCCGGGCAACGATTGAGTACAGCGATGGCAGGACGGTTACTTTAAACGAACCCTTCGGGCATGGGGGCCTGAATTATGAAACAGCCCACTTTGCAGGCCTCATTGAAAACGGGCTGACGGAAAGCCCGGTTATTACCCATCACCTTTCCCGCCAGATGATGGCTATGCTGGATGAAGCCAGAAGAGGCATCGGCTTAAAGTTTCCGGGCGAAGATTAGGCGTTGCTGCGCTACGGCCTAAACCGGCTGGTTGTATTTTTGCCCTTGCAGCTTCTCTATTGTTAATTTTGCCCTGAGTAAGGCATCCGCATAAGGCTGGCATAACACCCGCCCCGGCAGGCCGTTAGCCGGCACCCCGGCATCCCACAGGCCCGAATTATGCCAAATGGATAGCTCGTTCCAGTCGGGCCGGTCAATAATCGGGTACAGGCAAACACCCAGCAATGGCACATTCTGCGTTAAAACGGCCGCGCACTGCCCGGCAATAAAATCCATCCAGAGCGGGCGGTCAACCCCGGAGTGGCTGGTTTCACTGAGGATGAACGGTTTCTGATAACGCTCGTAGGCTGCAATCAGCAGCTGGCTAAGGGGCTGCCAGCGCGGGTCGGGCTCCTCGTTAAGCCAGGGCAGGAAACCCTGCTGGCCGATAATCCATTGGTTGTTATAATAAAAATTGAAGCCCAGAATATCAGCATATTCAGGTTTGCCGCCCAGCTCAGGGCACATTCTTCCGGTCAGCATATCCAGCGCCTGAAATTGTATTTCCTGCTCCGCAGCCGCCTCACTGATTTCTTTTGCTGTGGCGTTAAGCGGCGGCACCATATTTACCAGGGGTTCCGTAGTTAATATTTTAACCGATGGATCAATTTCACGCATGGCGGCAATGCCTTCTATATAGGCCTTCATCAGGTGGTACTTCATATCCCAGCCCTTGTTGATATAGTAGGGCGCTGCACCCAGCGCCTCGCCGCCCAGCCACGAAATAAAGCTCACCTCGTTAACCGGCGTTACAATCAGTTCCTCATCGGGGTACCTGGAGCGGTAGAAGCCGACAAAGGCCCTGCACAGGGCAGTAAACCGGCGGGTAAAATGCTCGTTCAAGGGATCGAGGCCCAGGGGGTAGCCAAAATGGCAAATGTCCCATACCTGCTGTATGCCGTGGCGCCGGCCGGCTTCCAGCATATGACCTACCGTGGTCCAGTCGTACCGGTAAGGCGCCGTTTCGGTAAAGCTCCAGCGGATGCCCTCGCGCACGGTTTTAATACCGAACGCCGCCAGGCTCTGGTAATCGCTGTCTATCAGCTGCAGATGGCCGGTAATGTTCAAAAAATCAACCCGCTGCTGGTACCTGTTCATTTTATCCGAGCATTCGTAACCAGCCATCCAGAATGACTTAAAGGGGGTTGAGGGCATTGGCTGAGCTGTTAGTTAATTTGATGAAGCCTCAATATTAGCTTAAATATTTCAACCGGTAACCTTTTGCCGCAAAAAAGACCTGAATGCGTTCACGGGTGTTCACGTTCACAGAGGCGTGAACACCCGTGAACGTTCATGAACGTTCATGAACACTGCCAGGATTTTGGCAGCGGAAATCAGTATAGTGCTGTTGGTATTTTACATTACAGGCATACTATGTATAAAGTCTTTAGCTGGCGCGAGTTTGCAGCTTACGGCTTTTTGGTTGTGTACCGGCAGAGGTCGCGAGCTGCAATTTTATCAGGCAGGGTTGAATAAGGTATTACTTCCACCAGGGGCGCTTTTCTTCTGCCTGCGCTTTCTTGCCTGCTGCATTTCCCTGTTCCGCTAATTTGGCTTTTGTAAAGGTCTGCCAGCCGTTGTTCAGGTATTTGTTGTTTACGTACATCTCACCGGCCCCGGTGTCCAGGCTTCCGCTTTCCGGGATACGGAAATCGCCCCAGTGGCAGGGCTTGGCCGGCCCTCCGGCATAACTGGTCCAGGTGGCAACGCACTGGTTGTTGCTAAAGCCGTCCGAAGCTTCCAGGTTATAATAGGCCGGCTTGTTCTGCCTGTTGAGGTACCAGTCGGTAGTCATGCGGCCTTTGATAATGCCGCTGCCTTTTTGAACCCGGTCCTCCTGCAGGTCCACCTGGCAAACCAGATAGCCATGATGGTAAATCAGCTTTCCCTGGTAGGTATCGTTAAAAAGCCGTGCCTGGGTTACCGTAATGGTTCCAGTAAAATGGCAGATGTTGTTTCTGACCCGCGTTTTGCCTTGTACCAGATACCGGTACGGGTTTTTCGCATCCCTGACAATTGAGATATAATGGATATAAAACCGCTGATAGTTACTGCCGATAAATCCCAGCGGTTCCGGAAAGTCATCCCACTGGTACCCGGCATCCCCTTCAGGATTGTACAGCTTTGCAGCGTGCCACAACGAAGAGAGATCATATCGGGCCATCTCCGGATAGTAATCTGTTGTTTTGCCTTGTGCGGAGGAATGCAGAGGCAGTAAAAAACTTATTATGAACAGGCAAGGGTAAGATAAGGGAAACTGCATGGACAAAACGTACTTGTTTTGAAAAGCTTAATGCATTTCATTACGCTGAATGATTTATGCTGAAACTTAAATTGTGGTGTAAATGTTTCACCCCCTCCCCGCACGATAGCCTCCGATGCACCATTGCTTCTGAAAGATAATTTAACCCTGTTACCTGTAGTTTAAAATTACAGACATCCTATGTATGAGGTCTTCAGATTTCACATAATATAAAGGTGTTTCACCTGCTCCGCGTGAAAAACCCAAAACAGCAGGGCTTGAATAACCCCCCGCACCTTTTTATCCTCTCCTTGTCATCAT
>CAXTAP010000143.1:0-5660 GCA_964241965.1 uncultured Mucilaginibacter sp. | reverse complement strand
TTAATATGGATGAAGGGCTGACTTCGATGGATCCAGCCTTTGCCCGCAATAAAAATGCGCTGTGGGTAGATAACCAGCTCTACAACGGCCTGGTGCAGATTGATGATAGTTTGCGTACGCAGCCCTGCATTGCCAAAGCCTGGCAGGTTTCGGCCGATGGCCGCATCTATACATTCAACCTGCGCAATGATGTTTATTTTCATGATAATGCCCTGTTCCCGGAAGGGAAGGGCCGCCGCGTTATTGCTGCCGATTTTGCCTACAGCTTCAGCCGGCTGATTGATCCCGTAGTAGCTTCCTCCGGTTCATGGATTTTTAATGGCAAGGTAAGCGGCAAGAGAAGCTTTGCCGCCGTTAACGACAGCACGTTCCGGATAACCTTAAAGCAGGCATTCCCTCCGCTGCTCAGTTTACTCACGGCGCAGTATTGCTCGGTAGTGCCGCATGAGGTAGTGGAGCATTATGGCAGGGATTTTCGCAACCATCCTGTAGGCACCGGCCCGTTCCGGTTCAAGTACTGGAAGGAGGGCGAAGCGCTGGTACTGCTCAAAAACAGCCGTTACTGGGAAAGGGATGATACAGGGCGCCGGCTGCCGTACCTGGATGCGGTAAAGGCCACCTTTATCAGCGATAAGCAAACAGGATTTATGGAGTTTGTTAAAGGTAAGCTCGATTACTTCAACGGTTTGGATGGCAGTTACCGGGATGATATTTTAACCAAGAGCGGGCAAATTACACAAAAGCACAGGGGCCGGTTTCAATTGGTAACCGGCCCGTACCTGAACACTGAATATGTGGGTATGCTGGTGGATACCGGCCTTCCTTTGGGAAAAAATTCGCCTTTGCGGCTGCTTAAGGTACGCCAGGCCATTAATTATGCTATCGACAAGCAAAAACTGGTAAAGTATCTGCGTAACAGTGTTGCCACGCCAGCCTGCTCCGGTTTTATACCTGAGGGTATGCCCGGCTTTAATGCAGCTGAGGTAAAGGGCTACAGTTATAATCCGGCCAAAACACGGCAACTGCTGGCCGAAGCCGGTTTTCCGAACGGTAAGGGCCTGCCGGAAATACTGCTCAGCACTTCGTCCACTTACCGTGATTTAATTGAGTATATACAGGGCGAACTGAACAGGGCAGGCATCCGCACCAAGGTAGAGGTTATACAGGCTGCCGGTTTACGCGAACTGATGGCAAAAAACGGTGTCAGCTTTTTTCGCGGTTCCTGGATAGCCGATTATCCGGACGGCGAAAATTACCTGTCGGTATTTTATTCAAAAAACAAAATTCCGTTCGGCCCTAATTACACAGGGTTCAGCAATAAGCAATTTGATGCGCTGTTTGAGAAATCATACCAGGTGAGTAATAATCAGCAGCGCTATGCCTTGTACCGGCAGATGGACAACCTGGTTATGCAGCAGTCGCCGGTTATGGTGCTGTATTATGATCAGCAGGTTAATTTATATCAGAACAACATCAGCGGTTACAGCCGCAATGCGCAGAGCCTGCTGGTGCTGAAAAGGGTGAGAAAAGCCAATAAATAAGCATGCTGGTAAGTTTTTTACCGGCATGCTTATTTCATTTTAAGGTATGCTTATTTAATTGGTATAAGTTGTTGCACTGCCGTACAAGGCTTGTGAAATGCCCGACAGATAGGTATGCTGATCTGTATTAGGCAAATTGTAATACAAGTAGATGCCATAGCTGTTGCTCACCGTTTTGGTGGCCAGTGATTTTGCAGTGGATGCACTGGTATTGGTAATATCAATTGCTGCCGGACCTAAATTGCTTTTAGCTAAACCTGGTACATTAGGTACTGCATAAGTGCCATAGTTGGCATTCCAGCTATAGTTTACCTTGGAGCCAACAGTTACGCCATTATAGGATAACCTGGAGGAAGCCGGGCCATAAAAATAGAATGATATAATTTTAGCAGGCATCAGCTGTCGAAGTGCGGTAACCAGATACACAAAGGAGCTTGAATTTGGCTGGCCGGTGCCGTTGGTGCCATAATCGGCATATTCATCATCAAAATCAATACCATCAAGCCCGTAAGTGGTTACTGCATTGCTGAGCTGCTGGGCAAAATCCTGCGCAGCCGCCTGGCTTGGAAAATTAGAGATGCCAGCCCCCTGATGGTTGCCTAAAACTGACAGCAAAACCTTGATGCCTTTACTTTGAAGCGATTGGATATAGGTAGCGTTATTGCTAAGCACATTGGCTACCTGGGTATTGTAGTATAAAACAGCTTTTTTATTGGTTACATCGTAATTGATGTTTGCCGCAAAAATAATGGCAATATCAAAAAGCTGCTGGCCGCCGGTTGTGAGGGTGTATTTACCTGCGTTACGCAAGTCGTTGTTATTAACTTCTACATAACATACGCCCTTAGGGCCGCTTCTGCCTATGGCTTTTACGCTGCCATTACCTGTGTTTGCCTTAATAGAAAAGCCGGAGGCTGCCGGGGTTTGCTGGGTTTCCTTTTTACAGGAGGTGGAAAACAGCAGCAGCAATCCGGCAGTCGCCAATGCTGCAGACTGGAAAAGGGATTTGTTTGTACTTCTCATTGTAATTGGTGTTGTGAAAATATTCAGATAATTTGTCAAGCAGGAGGAAGGTGTTCGGGTGAAAACAGCTTTTACGTTGTAGAGCCAGCAATTGTTATGTCCGTAATCTATTAGTTATCAACAATTCATCATAAATAATTGATAAGATATTTTTATACTACAATCAGTTGGCTGCGCATAAAAAAAGCCTTTCCGGCTGGAAAGGCTTTAAAAAGATGATTTTCTGTAATAATCAATTATTGTGCATCTGCCTGCGGATGATGTTTAAAGCACCGCCGGCTTTAAACCACTCAATCTGCTGGGCGTTGTAAGTATGATTTACCGGGAACGACTCTTCGGAACCATCCTGATGATGCAGTACTACAGTTAACTGTTTGCCCGGGGCAAAAGAGGTTAAGCCGGTAACATCAAAGGTATCGTCCTCCTGTATTTTATCATAATCGGCAGTGTCATCAAAAGTGATAGCCAGCATACCTTGCTTTTTCAGGTTGGTTTCGTGAATGCGGGCAAATGATTTTACCAGGATGGCACGTACGCCGAGGTGGCGGGGTTCCATGGCTGCATGTTCGCGCGAAGAGCCTTCTCCGTAATTTTCATCGCCCACTACAATAGAACCTATGCTATGCGCTTTGTAATCGCGCTGCGTAGCAGGTACCGGCCCGTATTCGCCGGTCAACTCGTTTTTAACGCTATCTGCCGTGTTATTAAAATAGTTAATAGCGCCGATCAGCATATTGTTAGAAATATTATCCAGGTGGCCGCGAAACTTTAACCACGGGCCGGCCATAGAGATATGGTCGGTAGTACATTTGCCCTTAGCCTTTATCAGCAGCTTGAGGCCGGTAATATCTGTACCTTCCCAGGCCGGGAACGGATCGAGCAGCTGCAGGCGCGATGATGTCGGGCTGACCGCTACAGTTAAACCGCTGCCGTCTTCGGCAGGGGCCTGGTAGCCTGCATCGTCCACATCAAAACCTTTCACCGGCAGCTCAATACCCATGGGTTCATCCAGCTTTACCTGTTCGCCCTTCTCGTTGGTTAATGTATCAGTCAGGGGGTTAAAGGTTAAGTCGCCGGCAATGGCAAAGGCAGTCACAATTTCGGGCGAGGCCACAAAAGCGTGCGTATTAGGGTTACCATCCTGCCGTTTGGCGAAGTTACGGTTAAAGGAAGTGATGATGGAATTTTTACGGGTAGGGTCTGTGGTATGGCGGCTCCACTGGCCTATGCAGGGGCCGCAGGCATTGGCCAGCACCACGCCGCCCATCTCGGCAAAGGTATTCAGATAACCATCGCGGTCAACGGTGAAGCGCACCTGCTCAGAACCGGGCGTAATGGTATATTCGGCTTTAGCCTTTAAATCTTTGTCAATGGCCTGTTTAGCAATGGAGGCTGCCCGTGTAATGTCCTCGTAGGAGGAGTTAGTGCAGGAGCCGATCAACCCAACCTCTAAGGCTTCGGGCCAGCCGTTTTCCTTAACTGCGGTGGCAAATTTAGAGATAGGCCAGGCTAAGTCGGGGGTGAACGGACCATTTACATGCGGCTCCAATTCGTTAAGGTTAATTTCAATAACCTGGTCAAAATACTGCTCAGGACTGGCATATACTTCATCGTCGCCGGTTAAGTGGTGAGCCACGCTGTCGGCCAGGTCGGCCAGGTCGGCACGCTTGGTGCCGCGCAGGTAAGCGCCTGCCTTTTCATCGTACCCGAATATAGAGGTGGTTGCGCCAATTTCGGCGCCCATATTACAAATGGTTCCCTTGCCGGTGGCTGATAGGGAACGGGCACCTTCGCCGAAGTATTCCACTATAGCGCCGGTGCCGCCCTTTACGGTCAGCACGCCGGCTACCTTCAGGATCACATCCTTGGCGGAAGTCCAGCCGGATAACTTTCCGGTGAGATGTACACCAATAAGTTTTGGAAACTTCAGTTCCCAGGGCAGGCCGGCCATCACGTCACAGGCATCTGCGCCGCCAACGCCAATGGCAATCATGCCCAGGCCGCCGGCGTTAGGCGTATGTGAATCGGTACCAATCATCATCCCGCCTGGAAAGGCATAATTTTCGAGCACTACCTGGTGGATAATGCCGGCGCCCGGTTTCCAGAAACCGATGCCATATTTATCTGATACAGAAGACAGAAAATCATAAACTTCTTTATTAACATCCACAGCCGTATGTAAATCCTCAACGGCGCCAACCTTAGCCTGTATCAGGTGGTCGCAATGCACCGTGGATGGAACTGCAACCTTAGGGCGGCCGGCCTGCATAAACTGCAGCAGCGCCATCTGTGCCGTTGCATCCTGCATGGCCACGCGGTCGGGCGCAAAGTCAACATAGTCAATACCTCGCTGAAAGGCCTGGGTGGCGTTACCTGCAGAAAGGTGGGCGTATAATATCTTTTCGGTTAAGGTTAAAGGTTTGCCGGTTGCTGTACGGGCAGCCTCAATGCGGCTGGTATAGCTATCGTAAACCTTTTTAATCATATCTAAATCAAAAGCCATAGTATTGATTTTTAGGTAAAAAAGTGAACACTCGGATGTGTAAGCCAAAAACCGGCCTAACGCGGCGAATGTACGAAATTTAACACGAAAACGCTGCCGGCGGTTTGTACAAATGTAATTTGGAGGTTTTCTAAATTAAGATGATCAGCTATTACATTTACGCGTTGACAGTCAGTTCAAAAACCTTATCTTTAAAAATATAATGAAAGCACGTTTAATCAGTTTAACAGTAAACGACCAGGAAAGAGCCCTGCAGTTCTATACGTCAACGCTCGGCTTTGTCAAGAAGACGGAAATACCGATGGGCGAGTACCAATGGCTCACCGTTGTTTCGGCGGATGAACCGGACGGCGCTGAAATAGTGCTGGAGCCACTGGCCTTTGAGCCGGCTAAAATTTATCAGAAGGCTTTGTTTGATGCCGGTATCCCGGCGAACGCCTTTCTGGTGGAGGATGCAGATGCTGAATACCAGCGGCTCGTTAACCTGGGCGTTTCCTTTTCTATGCCGCCTGCGGTGATGGGTAACGTTAAGGCGGCTGTTCTGGATGATACCTGCGGCAACCGCATTCAGATTTATCAGATGCTTGCGTGAG
>CAXTAP010000142.1:0-5762 GCA_964241965.1 uncultured Mucilaginibacter sp. | reverse complement strand
CTCACATAACCGATGTAAGAAACGGTCAGCACCTGCCCGCGGGTTGCTGTAATGGCAAAGTTACCGTTGGCATCGGTTACGGTACCAAAGGTTGTGCCCTTTAAACGGATTGAAGCGCCGATAATAGGCTGCCGGTCATCGGCTCCTACTACCTTACCGGTAATTCTGGTTTGTGCTGATGCTGCCAGTGAGAGAAGCAGGCAGCAAACCAGCCCGCAAATTACCCTTCCTTTAAGGAGTAAATTTTTAAGCATGAGTTTTAATTTAGTTGATTAGTTATATAAGTTGTTGATTAAGCTATGTACTGCATTAATTCGCACAGCTTTCACTGTGAAATTAATGGATTTGCCCTGAAAACGGGCGGCTGATGTAAAAGGAAAGCTAAGTAAGTTTTTTACCATACGCGTTACTTATGTTTTATTAGTTACAAAAACCAACCACGTTTGCCGTAGTGTTAGTGTACTTAAAATGCAAGAATTTTATTAATATATCAGGTTCATTAATCAGCATCAGCGCCTAGATTTTTTGCTGCCTACTGATAGCTAAATGTATAGAACACACCAATCTTTTACAAGTAGGGTACACGAATTATTAAAAATTCATTTTTTCACTACTTATATATAATTTTTCTTAACAAGAATTAATTTTCAATATAACTCACTTTAAATGTGTACGATATTGTTACAATTTTTTAAATGAGTTATTATCTACTTTATCATTGAAAACAGCGTTTATTTAGGTTCTATATGGACTAATATGTATTTGCCATACTATTGCCTTTTGAAAAAATCATTGTTAAGAATTTGTTATCTTTTTCAGCAGTTATACAAAATGTACTCTGCCCGCATCTTGAAAATTTATAGCTGCCTGCAACTGTCGAAAATACATTTTTTGACAATTTTAACTATTACTATAAACAATGAATGATAATTAAAGCTGATAAAATTCTGGCAGCAGTCTTTGAATTATAACCGCCCTTATTTGTATAAAAATCTTTTGCTGTACTGTTTTGCGGCCATTATAACACGGGCGGTTATTAAGCAGAAATAAACAGTCACAATTCTTCATAAAAAAACCGGCAGTGCTTTACTGCCGGTTTTTTTATGAAGCGCAAAAATTTTACAATCTGCCTAAATCACCTTTAATTACTCTTTTATTATACGTCCAGTAGAATACGATAGGAAAAATGAACAGGTTAAAAATGGTGTTTGTAATTAACCCTCCTATTACCACAATAGCCAGCGGCTTGGACGCCTCGGAGCCGATACCTGCAGAAACTGCTGCAGGCAGCAGGCCTATGGCGGCCATCATGGCCGTCATGATTACCGGGCGCATCCTGTCGGCCACTGCGGCTTTTACCGCTGCGGGGAATGTGGGGAACACATTATCGCGCAGACTTCTGATGTTAGCCTTGAACTGCGTGATCAATATCACTCCGTTTTGAACGCAGATGCCGAATAAGGCAATAAAGCCAATACCAGCCGATATGTTAAAGTTTACGCCAGTAATCAGGAGCGCCAATATACCCCCCATAATAGCGAACGGAACATTGTTCAGCACCAGAAGCGAATCGCGGAAGTTGCCGAACAGGATAAACAGGATAAAGAAAATGATCAGTAAGCTCACTGGTACGGCCTGAGACAGGCGCTTGGTGGCCCGCTGCTGATTTTCAAAATCTCCGGCCCACTCCAGCCTATAATCCTTAGGCAGCTTAATCTGAGCATCTACCTTACCCTGGGCCTCCTTAATTGTGCTGCCCATGTCCCGGCCGCGGATGGAAAACTTGATAGCGCCGTACCGTTTGTTCTTGTCACGGTAAATCATGCTTACGCCGGTCATCTTTTTAATGTCGGATATTTCGCGCAGCGGCACCTTGTTGCCGCTCAGAGTAGGCACACGTAAATCGCCTATGGAGGTAGCATTGCGGCGGAAATCTTCAGGGTAACGTATCCGCAGCTCAAATTTGCGCTCACCCTCGTAAATCTGGGTAGCCGCCTTGCCGCCGATAGCCATTTCTATCACCGCATTGGCATCAGCAGCGGTAACGCCATATTGCGCCATTTTTTCCTGGTCCAGGTTAATCTGCAACTCGGGCTGGCCCATGTTACGCAGGATGCCCAAATCGGTAATGCCCTGCACACCTTTTAATATACTGTATATTTTTTCCTCTTTGCTTTCGATGTAAGGATAATCATCGCCAAACATTTTCACCACGATGGAACCCTTTACGCCAGATACAGCCTCCTCCACATTATCAGAGATCGGCTGTGAAAAGTTTAAATCAACGCCGGGGAAAAATTTCAGCTTGTCCTGCATGCGCCGGATAAGCTCTTCTTTGGTTTCCTTGCGCTTCCATTCATCCTGCGGGTAAATATCCACGTGGAATTCTATGTTGTAAAAACCGGTAGCATCCGTACCGTCATTCGGCCGGCCGGTTTGCGACAATACCTGCTTCACCTCATCAAAGCTTAAAAATATTTTACGCATCTGGTCGGCCAGTTTAACCGACTGGTCGAGCGAGGTGCTGAGCGGGCCTGTAGCACGCACATAAATGGAACCTTCGTTCAATTCAGGCAAAAACTCGGTACCTAATAAGGTAAAGCAGCCTAAACTGACAACAAGCGCAATCATGGAAATGGTAAATGCCAGGCCGCGCCCCCTGAAGGTAACATCATAAAATCGAAGCGCGTTTTTAGTAACAAATTCTACAAAAATATTATGCTTTTCGCGCACATTCTTTTTGAGCAGTACGCTGGCTAAGGCAGGCACAAAGGTAAAGGTAAGCAGCAAAGCGCCCAGCAGAGCAAAACTTAATGTCCAGGCCAGGGGCGAGAACATCTTGCCTTCCACCTTCTGGAAACTGAAAATGGGCAGCAGGCCGGTGATAATAATCAGCTTGGCGAAAAAGATACCCTTACCGTTAACTAAACAGGCGCGCCTGATCATGCTTAGCTTGCTCAGTTTGTTAAACTGCTCCATGCCCACTTCCTTGGCGCGGTGATCGAGCACCACAAAGATACCCTCTACCATTACTACCGCCCCGTCTATGATGATACCAAAGTCGATAGCGCCCATAGACAGTAGGTTGGCCGACATGCCCTTGAGCTTTAAACAGATAAAGGCAAACAGCAGGGCCAGCGGGATGATGACCGAAACAATTACCGTAGTGCGCCAGTCGGCCATGAACAGGAATACAATCACCGTTACAAATACGATACCCTCAAACATGTTGTGCAGTACGGTATGTGTGGCAAAGTCAACCAGGGTTTCACGGTCGTAAAATGTGCTCAGCTTTACGTCGTCGGGTAAGATGCTGCCGTTCAGTTCGGCAACCTTTTGCTTCAGGGCGGCAATTACCACGCTTGGGTTTTCGCCCTTACGCATTACCACAATGCCCTCTACTACGTCAGGGTCACGATCGCGGCCTACTTGGCCCAAACGCGGCAAGGCCGACTCAGTGACCTCAGCAATGGTTTTCACATAAATAGGAATGCCCTTTACATTATTAACCACCACGTTTTTGATTTCGCTGATATTGTTGAGCAGCCCGATACCGCGCACCACATAAGCCTGCCCGGCCTGTTCAATAACATCACCGCCAACGTTGATGTTGCTTTTTGATACGGCATCATAAAGCTGCAATGGCGTTACACCATATTGTACGGCCTTTTCAGGGTCAATGGTAATCTGGTAGGTTTTAACCTCGCCGCCAAAACTGTTTACATCAGCTACACCCGGCACCGACCGTATTTCGCGGCTTACCACCCAGTCCTGTATTGTTTTCAGCTCGCGTACCGAGCGGCGGTTACTGGTTAAGGTAAAGCGGTAAATTTCACCGGTAGGGCCATAAGGCGGCTCAATTTCGGGGTCAACCCCATCGGGCAGGTTGGCATCGCCAATGTGGTTGTTGGTTTGCAAACGTGCAAAGTTGTAATCCACATCGTCATCAAACGTAATTTTTACAACAGATAACCCAAACAGGGATGACGACCGGATGCTGGTCTTTTTCTCTGCCGGGTTCATGGCGATTTCAATAGGACGGGTTACAAATTTCTCTACTTCCTCAGCGCTGCGGCCCGGCCATTGGGTAATAATAACGATGTTGGTGTTGGTAACATCAGGAAAAGCATCTATACTGATGTTTTTGAAACTTATGTACCCTGCTGCAGCAAGCAGCAGCGTAACAAAGAATACAAAAACTCTATTTTTAAGTGCAAAGGTCAGCACTGATTTAATGAACTTATTCATTTAAGCTATTGGCTAATATTATAGGGTGGTAACTTATTAGTCCTTCAGAGACTCGTACAGGTACAGCTGGCGGGAAGCCACAATACGGTCGCCGGCCTTGAGGCCCTGGCTAACGTAGGCCCGGTCTTCCACCCGCTTGGCAATAGTGATGGGCTGCACATGCACATGTGCCTTGCCGTCAACCACCACCACATAATTTTTGTCGTTATCAAAGATGATTCCGCGGGTGTTGATGACCGGCAGGCTCTCACCTGATTTTGCCTGGATAACTACATTGGCAAACATTTCAGGCTTCAGCATGGCGTTAGGGTTAGGCACTCTTACCCGCGCCTTGATCACCTTATCATCCGGGTCGAGCACATCATATATCTTGTCGATTTTGCCGGTAAATATCTTATCGGGATAAGACAGCGTAGTGATTTTAACCGGATCTCCGGTTTGCACGCTCGATATATCCGATTCGTAAATATTAATCAGCACGTACACATCCGTTAAATCGGCAATGGTAAACAGCGGCTGGCTGTTATCGGTACGCACCTGCATACTGTTGGTTACATTTTTATCAACCACATAGCCGGCTATAGGTGCTTTCACCTCATAACCCTGCCCGTTGCTCTGGTTAATGCCTACCACGGCACTGGCCCGGCGGCTTTCGGCCTGCGCCTTCTGATAATCGGCCTGCGCCTGCTCCACATCTTTCTGTGAAGCCAGGCCGCTTTTGTATAGATCCTGTGCCGACTGGTAGGCACGGCGTGTGCTGCGCACATCGGCCTCTGATGATACCACATCCCTGGCAAAGCCGGCCACCTCGGCGCTGCGCAGTATGCCCAGCGTTTGGCCTTTGCTTACTACATCGCCCAGGTTTACGCGCACATCCTGCGCCACACCGCTAACCAGCGGGAATATCTTCACCATTTTGTTTTCATCGGGAGCCACGCTGCCGGTGAGTGTAATTTTCGACAGGGCATTGGCCTCCTGCACCGTATCAACAAGCAGGCTGCTGATCAGGCTGTCGGTCACCTGGAACTTTTCATCCTTCGGGTCTTCTTCCTTGGCATGGTGGCAGGCTGACAACGTAACGGCGGCGGCACCCATGAATGCAGCCACAGTGAATAACTTATATTTATTGAATGACATGATTATTTTTTATTGTTTGTTAAAGAATGAGGTTCCTGTTACGTAGTTAAGCTGCTCTAAAGAAGCCACTTTGTTGAGCTGCAGATTATTAAGCTGTACGGTATTCAGCTTGTAGGAATCATAAAAATCCAGAAACTCCAGCAGGCTGATGTTACGCTTCTGGTAGTTTTCAAATACACCTTTAATCAGGCGGTTAAAATCCTGCTTAAAGGCAGGGTCGAAGCTATTGTATAAACCTTCCAGCCTTACCGCGCCTTTATAATAGGTGGCCAGCTGGCTTTCAATTACCTGCTGCTGGTATTGTACCTGTGCCTTGCTTTGGTCAATGGCTATGGCCGCCTGTTTAATGCCGCCCTGGTTACGGTTAAAAAACGGCA
>CAXTAP010000141.1:0-5842 GCA_964241965.1 uncultured Mucilaginibacter sp. | reverse complement strand
TAATTTTTTAAAGGACGTTAAATAGTTACTACTGATGAACATTTTCAGCAGATTGTTATCAGGCAAATCTTATACAACTTTAATCAATAAGAAAAGAATGCCTACTAGCACAAGAGATCACCAATAATTATATGTTGTTAGTTATAAGATCAATGTAACAATAACATTTTAATTTGAATTTAATTATAAAATATGCCTGAATTGCACCCTTTTATCAGCGGCCTATGGGATATACATTTACCCGCTCAAAGAGAATATTGGTTCGACAACGGCCAGTCTTTTGGTTATTTTCCAAGCAACAATGTTAAATCGATTTTTTTAGGGAGCTTTCCTGTTTATGACGTAGTTCATTATAATAATTTATATGATAACAAAGCATTTTTCTACGGTGTTACTGGTAACCGTATGTGGCCTATATTATCAAAAATAAGCAGTTATCAACTAAAAAAAGAAGACGATATTTTTAAATTACTCCAAAAAGCAAAATTCGGTATAACAGATGTACTAAGAAAAGTTAATCGGGAGAGCCAAAAAGCAGTTGATGATGCATTAACGCCACTGCTTTTTAATGATATAATTGATTTATGGCAGCACTTTCCTAACCTAACTAACATTTATGTTACAAGTGGAGGTTCAGGAGCAGTAAATAGCAATCATATTCACGTCGCTGGCCGTTTGAAAAAGTATTTCGATTCCATGCAGCATCAGTATATCGGGTTTAATATAAAAAGTTACAAAAAGACAATTAAAATCTATAAAGACAGTAAATTATTAAGAGCTTTCAATCTGATATCTCTATTATCACCATCCATGGGAGCAAATCCAGCTATTCAAGGTATCATTAATGCTAATCCAGCTATTCAACAATTAGTTAACAATTTGCCATCTCAAGTAATTATGCCTACTAAGGTGGACAATGCTAGAATATTGCAGTGGAGTTACTTTCTTCAAAACTCAGATTTTATTATTAATAATGAATTGAATAATTTTTTAAATCAACATTCAGAGGAGTTGATGCAAGTATTTGGTTAATCGTTAATTAATTAGATACTTAAAATAGGAATAGGTCTTGAACAGTTGAATCATGTATAGTAATACCAGTATTTCACATCAACAATCAGCATGAAAAAATTTTTCAAATAGAAAATCTGCTTTAGCTTTTTACAAAGCTACTTCCGCACTGTATCTTTCACTGCAGGCTTCTGAGCGGGCTGCTTTACCGGCCGTTGCTTAGTGGCAGATGAGTCTTTACCGGGTAATAGTTTCAACGGTGCAGAAACTACCGCCTTCATGCTATCTGCCGAAACCTTAACTTTTGACCTGCCCGGATTGCCGGCCGGCAAACGGCTTACCGAATCTGCTGCCGCAACTTTCACACCGGCTTGCGCTGCGCTGCCTGGTTTAATGGCGGCAGGCAGCTTTTTGCCGGGAGGCGCCTTGACCGGCTGCCGGCCGGCCAGGCGGGCAGCGGCCTGCCTGCGGCTATACGCCGTAATTACGGCCTCCTTTGATACCGGCCGCTCTTTGGGTTTCCATAAAAAGCCTTTAAGCGTTTTGTCCTCCTCGGTAAATTTACTTAATGGGCCATAGCGGTATTCGGGCTTGGTTAACTGGGTAATATCCGTTACTTCATTTTTTTTAAAATTAACCCTGATGCGGCTGCTGAGGGAACGCATCATGTTGCTGACCTTACCGCTGTCGCGGGCGAAGTAAATACTTTCGGCGTTACCGTCAACAAACATCCGGCTCATCTTATTGTCCACAAAAAAGCCTCGCATCTTTTTACCGGCCACCTGATTAAAATGGGTAGAGTCGTTATCCTCAATATTCACCACAAACGCATTAGGGAACTGCTCCATATTGTTGAGCTTCCGGTTTTTCATCTGCAGGTAAATGGTATCGCCGGACAGCTGCGAACCCTGCGTCCACATCAGGGGGTGCACATAGCAGCGTATAATGGAATCGCTGGTACTGTAAAACATAGAGTCGGCCTTAGCCTGAAGATCCGATTTAAAAAGCTGCGAATGGTGGTGGGCAGTCAGCACCCGCACGCGGGCAGTATCGCTCAGGTTGATCCTGGTGGTCATGTAAACAGAATCGGTGCCGCTGGTTTTTTTCTGCCGCGATAATACCGGCTTTTTTGCAGCCGGTTTCTTCTTCTGCGAAGTATCGGCCGCTGCAATTTTAGGCCGGCCAAAAAAACGCGGCTGAAACAGGTTGGTGTCGCGCAGTATGCCGGCAGAGGGCGGCAGGTATAAATGTTTGGCGGTGCTTTGCGTATAAACCGGCAGCTTATGCGCTTTAGCCAGCGAATCGCGGGCTTTATTAGGTCGCGATTTTTCGCGCCGTAACTTTTCCAGCTGGTAGGTAATTACCTGCGTTTCGAGCGTATCGGCAGCAATATAAACAGAATCCAGCTTGGTACGCGGCGCAGCTTTAGTTTCGGCACTGCCGGCAGTCGCCTTTTTGCCGCTTGTTTTACTCTTGTCCGGCTGGTTACTTATAATGGCTTTTGCCCTGGCAACATTGCCTGCTGTATTCAGCTTGCCTGCACCGGCAAGCAATGTATCCTTATCGGGTATCTTGCCCTGGCCGGTTATATTTCCGGCTTTTGCCGCCTGGTCTTTCCCGATGATTTTGTCCGCCTCCGTTAAAACTGTATCCTTACTGATAGCCTTCAGCTTGCCGGCCTGAGACTTTGCCTTATCAGCCAGGTCAGCGGCCGTAGCCGGGCTTAATGCAACGTCGGGCTGCTTACCGGCAAGCTTGGTCTTTTTGGTTTTATCCGTCGGAGCAGGTTTTGGTGCTATTGAATCGTTTTTAGCTGAGTCCTGCTGTTCGGTAACCAGTATAACATAGGCATTATTGGTAACCACCGTGCGTTCATCAGCATTAAAATAAGTGCCTAAATTGCCTTTCAGGGTAATCTTCTGTTCATTATCATTAAAGGTAATATTCCTGATGGCCCGGCCGTAGCCTTTAAGGCGATCGTAAAACAGGCTGTCGCCTTTAAGGGTTTTGGTACCCTGGCTATACAAGTTCCGCTTGCCAAAAAAAGCCTGTTCTGTAATAGTATTATAGGTGCCGTTCTCGGTGTACAGCGTATCTTTATTCTTGCTGCCGTAAATGCGGGTAGGCCCGTAAAAATAGGCAATGCGCGAACCGGAATTATAGCGCAGCGTATCGGTTTTAATCAGGGCATCAATTGTAGTAAGCACCACATTGTACCTGAAGTAGGCATCACGGGTAAACGCATAATAGTAGCCGTTTTTACTTACCAGCGTATTTTGTTTGTTTACCAGTTTGCCGCCGCCGGTGTACGTGCCTACGCGGGTAGCCGTGTTGTAAGTTAAATAATTGGTAGTTAGCGTAGCATCCTTATCCACCATGCGTACATTGTCAGTCAGTATGGCGGTATGGGTGTTACCGTTGTAATTCAGTTTATCGGCATAAATGTTCAGTGTATCGCCCTGGTTAATGATTACGTGGCCAAAGGCATCGAAAGAGTTATTTTGCGGATAGAAGTAAGAGCTGTCGGCGCTTAGCCTGGAGTAATCCTGCTGAAAAGTGCCCTTATAAACTTTCAGCACATCTGCTCCGTTGCGCTTAACGCCGGTGGTTTGTGAAGACCTGATGAGGTTAACCACCGAAGTTTTTTGACTACCTTTCGTGCGCGGTTGTGCGCTAACCCAGGCAGCCATCAGCAGTAACACACAGAAAAACAAACACTTTTTCACGCCGGCAAAATTAGTTTTTTGGTTGCGGTTATTAAATTAAATAATTTTGGCTATGCTCCCGGTTGAAAACTTTGTTCACTTCATCAACCAGCATCAGTTGTTTCCGGCACAGGGCCGGGTGCTGGCGGCCGTTAGCGGCGGCCGGGATTCGGTGCTGATGGTCCGCCTGCTCAAGGCCGCCGGTTATCCGTTCGGTATTGCCCACTGCAATTTTCAGCTGCGGGGCGGGGAAGCGGAAGCCGATGAGCTGTTTTGCCGCGAACTGGCCGGGCAGCTCAGCGTACCCTTTCATTGTATGAAGTTTGATACGCTGGTTTATGCCGCTAACCGTAAAGTATCTGTACAAATGGCTGCCCGTGAGCTCCGCTACCAATGGTTCGAACAGGTGAGGCAACAGCATAACTACGATGTTATTGCACTGGCACAGCACCAGAACGATACAATTGAAACTATATTGCTGAACCTGGTACGGGGCACCGGCATTGCGGGCCTGCATGGCATACAGCCGCTCAATGGGTACAAGGTGCGCCCTATGCTGTTTTTAACCCGGCAGGAGATTGATCACTGGGTAACCCTTAACCGCCTGCCTTACCGGGAGGATAGCTCCAATGCTTCCGGTAAGTACGCCCGCAACAAACTGCGGCTGGAGGTGGTGCCCAGGTTAAAGGAAATTAATCCGGGGCTTGAGAAAACATTTGAGCGCAACCTGGTACATTTTAATGAGCTGGAGGCGCTGCTGCGGCGGCAGGCAGCCGAGGCCAAAGCCAAAATTTTTACCTATGATGGCGACACCATTAGTTTATCCATTCCGGCTATCCGGCAGCTGCCTGTGCAGCGGTTGTTATTATACGAGTTGCTGAAAGAGTATGGCTATAATGAAACAACTATTGATGATTTAACGGCCGCCTTAACCAAACATTCGGGCCGGCTGTTTGAATCGGCTACGCACCGGTTAGTTGTTGACCGTGAGCGTTTGCTGCTGACCAGGAAGCTGCCGGCCACAACTGATGAGGTAGCAGTCAACCGGCATGATGACTCTGTAGTTTTTAACCGGCACCGGTTAATCCTCAGCCATGCAAATCTATCCAACATTAGCAATAGCCGGGCAGTGGCTATGGTTGATGCCCGCTTGCTGCATTATCCCCTAACCCTGCGTAACTGGCGCGAAGGCGACTATTTTTATCCATTGGGTATGAACGTGCGTAAAAAGCTGAGCGATTTTTTTATTAATCAAAAGGTGCCGCTTACACAAAAGCGCTTCATCCCGCTGCTGGTTAACGGCAATGGCGAAATTATATGGGTAGCAGGCTACCGGCTGGATAACCGCTATAAAGTAAGCACCCAAACCGAAAAAGTTACTATCTTCGAAATACAAAACAATGATGGAGAATAAACCGGTTTTTACAGAAAAGCAATACTTAGGCCGGGAATGGGTGCCCGTTACTATACGCCTGGTACTGGTTACCTTTTGCTTTGCCGCCTATGTGTTTACCGACCCTAAGGACCGTAATGGTGATTTGCTGGCCATTGTAGGTTTTTTAATTATTGTGGGTTCTATCATTATGGGCTTTGTGCTGCATTTCAGCACCAGTGTACAAAACAGCAGCCTTGTACTGGATGGTTTATGGACTGCCAGAAAAGTGAAGATTGACCTAAATACTATTGTTAAGGCAGAAGCAGGCACTTATAGCCGATACATATTGAACAACCCGGTATATAATCTGCACAAAAGCGGAACTATACGCTTTTACACTGCCGGCAATGATGCTGTTTACTTAACCAGCAGTGAGGGTTTGGTTTATATCATCGGCTCACAGCACGCCGGCGAACTGCTGCGGGCAATAAAACAGGAGATGGAAACGGGCCGGTAAACGCCTGCCGTTTTACCTGTTGTTTATTAAAGCCGCTGATGCGGCTTTCTTTGTATTCCTGTAGTTTTAACGGATATTTGCACCACTAATTTAAAACTTAAATGGCCGACGAAAAAATCATATTCTCGATGGCGGGTGTTAATAAAATCTACCCGCCGCAAAAACAGGTGCTTAAAAACATATACCTGTCGTTCTTTTACGGCGCCAAGATCGGCGTGATCGGGCTGGGGGCGG
>CAXTAP010000140.1:0-5927 GCA_964241965.1 uncultured Mucilaginibacter sp. | reverse complement strand
GCTTACAATACGGTATCCACCGTGGTGAGAGTATTGGAAGGCAAAGGATTTGTAAGCCATAAAGCATACGGTAATTCACACGTATATTTCACAGTGGTAAAGGAAGAGGACTACAAAAAATTTGCTTTTGAAAAGGTGTTAAAAAGCTATTTCAACAACTCCTACAAAACGCTGGTTTCCTACCTGGTAAAGGAAAATAAGCTGAATTTGTCAGAATTAGCTGAGCTGATATTGCTGGCTGAAAAGAGCAGGACCAAAGAAAAATAAATTGGTAAATTAAAAAATATGTTGATCTGAATCAATTCAAATCTTTAGTAATCAATATATTATAACTTATACAGCTTTAATATAAATTACCTGTTTAGTCTCAAAAAAATCTTCGTCAAAGTAATCTTTAAGGTAATAGTGTTCGGCATTAAGGCCCGATTCAACTATCTCCTGAGTCAGGTCCCCCCCTTTCAGGTAAAGCAGCCCGTTGGGCAAGGCATTGAGCGATTGCTTCCTGAACTTATCTTTAACCCAGGGATAAAAATCCTTTAACTGTGCAACTGCCCTGGAAACTACAAAGTCGAACCGGCCGCGTACCTGTTCTGCCCGGATATGTGCCGCAGAAAGGTTTGCCAGCTGCAGGGCGGCCGTCACCTCCTGCACTACCTTGATTTTCTTACCAATAGAATCCACCAGGTGAAATTGCGCCTCAGGATATAAAATAGCTAAAGGCACACCCGGAAAACCGCCGCCTGTGCCTACATCCAGTATGGCTGTGCCCGGCACAAAATCAATTACCCTGGCAATGCCGAGCGAGTGCAGCACATGGCGCTCGTACAGGGCATCAATGTCTTTGCGGGATATAACGTTGATCTGGTCGTTCCAGTAAGCGTAAAGCGGCAATAACTGTTCAAATTGCTGCTGTTGCAGTGCAGTAAGATCGGGGAAGTACTTCAGTATTAACTCAAAAGTCATACTGCCGCTTATCCTTAACAATATTGCCTAACAGAAACTTAGCTCTAAAAAGCTGCGCCTTAACCGTACCCAGCGGCAGGTCGAGCTGCTGAGCAATCTCCTCGTACGATAGTTCATCAAAATATCGCAGCGTCAGCAAGTTACGGTAGCGCTGGGGCAAACTTTCTATCAGCAGCTTCAGTTCCTGCGATTCCTGCTTTTTGATGGATGTTTCCTCAGGGTTCAGGGTATCTGCCTTAATCTGCATCGGCCTGCTGTCCTCATCATCATCCATCATACTGTCAATGGAGGTGGTATTCAGTTTCTTTTTACGCAGAAAATCAATACAGTTATTAGTGGCCACCCTAAAAAGCCAGGTGCTGAAAGCAAAATCCGGCTGATATTTATCCAGTTTTTCAAACGCCTTAGCAAAGGTTTCTACGGTTAAATCCATAGCATCCTCCTTATTATTCACCATTTTAAGGGCCATAAAATAAATGGAATCCTTGTAACGCTGCATCAGGCCGGCATAGGCTTTCTGATCACCGGTCCGGGCTTTTACTACCAGTTGAAAATCATTCCGGGCATTCTCTGTAAAATTCGCGTTTACTTCCATTTAATAGTTTTTATAAACGTGCCAATTAAACCAAATATATTCAGATATACGTAATATATGAAATCAAAAGTTGGTAAAAGCCAAATTAAATCTTTCCCCTGCAGCTTTTTAAACACATTTTGATAAATAGCAATCTGCAGCAGCAGCCGGCTTGCATATGTTGCCGCAATAACAGCAGGGCTCAGCTTTAAAATAAGCCCTGCTGCCAGCGCTGTATAAAACAAAAACCCGCTTATTGCCTCTGTACTCAGCATACGCCGGTGCGTATTGCGATAGTACTTGCCTGCCCCCATATGGCGCCTTTTCTGCCTGAAATAAGCCTGCCAGGCAGTTTGCGTATGGCTCAGGGTAAACGCTTGCGGCTGCAGCATGATTGCCGTGTTCACGGGCGTCGCATTTTGATTGACAAATAAGTCGTCATCGCCCGAAATAATGTGCATGTGTGAGGCAAAGCCCTTGCCGCCAAAAAACAGTTTTTTGGTATAAGCTAAATTACGCCCTATACCCATATAGGCATTGTTAGCCAATGCTGCCGACAAGTAGTTCATGCCTGTTTTAATAGTTTCAAAACGTGTAAAGGCGTTAATGAAACCCTTTGTTTTAACATAAGGCGAATAACCCAGCACAATCTGCGTTTCGGCCGGTGTAAACTTCCCGGCCATGCCGGCAATCCATTGCGGTGAGGCCGGTGCACAATCGGCATCAGTAAACAGCAGGTGCTCATGCTGCGCAGCCTTAATACCCATGGTGAGGGCAAACTTTTTACCTGTTTTAAAGCGGGGATGTTCTTTTACAGTAACAACTTTTAAATTACTATACTGCTGCTGCAAAACTTTAAGTATTTGTTCAGAATTATCTACTGAGCAATCATTTATAACAACCACTTCAAAGTTCTGGTAATCCTGATCTAAGATGACAGGCAGATTTGCCTCCAGGTTTATGGCCTCATTACGGGCGCTTATAATTACAGAAACGGGCAACTGCACGGCATCAGAAATTCCAGGTTCAACAGGGTAAGCCATCAGCCGGCGATGATAATACAGCAGGTGAAATACTTGCGCCGCGAAGCACAAAACTAACAGGAGATATATGGTGTATTCCGTATATATTGGCTGATAAATCAAGGTAAGTATCAATAAGCGCGCAAATTTCTTAAAAATGAATGATATAAAGGTTACTATATTAAAATAAAGCAGAACGCTTACCCGCATAATTGTTAATTTTGCCCGCTTGATATGAAGTTCAGTTTAACAGCTCAGGATAAAAATTCAAAGGCCCGCGCAGGCGAAATAACAACCGACCACGGCACCATACAAACTCCCATTTTTATGCCTGTAGGCACTGCCGGTACGGTGAAAGCTGTTCATCAGCGTGAACTGAAAGACGATATAAAGGCGCAGATCATCTTAGGGAACACTTACCACCTGTACCTGCGCCCCGGATTGCCTACCTTAGAGCAGGCAGGCGGCCTGCACAGGTTTAACGGCTGGAACAAGCCGATCCTGACCGATAGCGGCGGCTACCAGGTATATTCGCTCACGCAGGTACGCAAAATTAAGGAGGAAGGCGTAACCTTCCGTTCACACATTGATGGCTCTAAGCACCTGTTCACACCGGAGGCAGCTATGGATATACAGCGCACCATAGGCGCAGATATCATCATGGCTTTTGACGAATGCACGCCCTACCCCTGCGAGTACCATTATGCCCGCAAGTCTATTGAGCTTACACACCGCTGGCTTAAACGCTGCTGCGACAGATTCGACAGCACAGACCCCAGATACGGTTATGGCCAAACGCTGTTTCCCATTGTGCAAGGCTCGGTTTACAAGGATCTGCGCATAAAATCGGCTGAGGTGATTGCTTCCTTTGAGCGGGAGGGCAATGCCATCGGCGGACTTTCGGTTGGGGAACCTGCCGACGAGATGTACGCCATGACTGAGCTGGTATGCCATATACTGCCGCAGCACAAACCCCGTTATTTAATGGGTGTGGGTACTCCGGTTAACATATTAGAAAACATTGCCCTGGGGGTTGATATGTTTGATTGCGTGATGCCCACCCGCAATGCCCGTAACGGTATGCTGTTTACCCGCAACGGCATTATCAACATCCGCAATGAAAAATGGAAAAATGATTTTTCGGCCATTGATGAGGAAAGTGATTTATGGGTTGATACACAGCATACCAAGGCCTACATGCGCCACCTTGTGGCCTCAGGCGAAATATTAGGCGCTCAGATTGCCTCGATACATAACCTGCATTTTTATTTGTGGCTGACAGGCCAGGCCCGTGAAAGAATTATAGCCGGCGATTTTTATAGCTGGAAGGAGAAAATGGTTAAACAATTAGCCCAGCGCTTATAATGTTAATTAATCTGCCCGCATGAAGGTACTGGATAAATATATCATCAGGAAATACCTGGGTACTTTCCTTTTCACCCTGGTGCTCTTCCTGGTCATCATTGTGGTGTTCGATGTATCGGAGCACCTGGATGATTTCCTGAAATACCGGGCGCCCCTTAATGCCATTATATTTGAATACTATGCCGGCTATCTGCCTTTTTACGCCAATATTCTGCTGCCGCTTATCAACTTCCTGGCTGTTATATTTTTTACGGCACAAATGGCAAATCAAACCGAAATTGTGCCTATCCTGAGCGGCAAGGTAAGCTTTAACCGTTTTTTGTGGCCCTATTTTGTTTCAGCCAGCCTGATCTTCGTAGTTTTCTTCTTTGCCAATATCTTTTTGATTCCCTATACCAATAAGCTGGATATCCTTTTTGAAAACACCTATTTCAACCAGGTTGACCCAACCAAGAGCGAAGTGCACATACAACTGGATAAAAACACCTTTGCCTACCTGCAATCTTATGATAATCAGGTGCATACCGGTTATAATTTTATTCTGGAAAAATTTGACGGGGATAAAATGAAGCAGAAGCTGATTGCCAACCGCATTGTATATGATTCGCTGAAGCACTCGTGGAAATTGCAGGATTATACGGTACGTTATATTAATGGCATGCATGAGAAGATGATTTATAATACGCCCAGTAAGGATACTATACTGGATATGCGCCCATCGGATTTTGAGGCGCATGATAACATCTACCGGGCCATGTCAACCACTGAGTTAACCAAAGGCATTGAAAAGGAAAAGATACGCGGCACAGGCGTGCTGGTTGATATGCAGCTGGAAAAATACCGGCGGTTTGTTTACCCGCTCTCCTCCTATGTGCTTACCCTGATTGGCGTTTCCATATCATCGCGCAAGGTACGCGGCGGCATTGGCCTGCCGCTGGGTATAGGCATATTTTTGTGCTTTGCCTACATAGTAGTGGACAGGTTTGCCAATGTGTTCTCCTTAAAGGCATCTTTGCCGCCCATTATTGCCGTATTTATTCCCAACCTGGTATTCGGGCTGCTGGGTTTTTATTTATTGAGAAAAGCGCCTAAATGATGCCTGAGACAAACAGCCTTGATACCGGTATTAATAAAAACCTGCTGATACTGCATTTTACGGTATTCATCTGGGGCTTTACCGGCATTTTAGGCAAGCTGATCAGTATCTCGGCAGTAAACCTGGTATGGTACCGGGTACTTATTGCCTTTGTAACGCTTTTTTTATATTTTAAGTTCAACAAAACAACCATACAGGTAAGCCGGAAAGTATTTTTGCAGCTATTTTTTACGGGCCTGCTGGTAGGCGGCCACTGGTTTTTATTTTTTGAGGCTATCAAGCAGTCAACCGTCTCGGTTACGCTGGTCTGCCTGTCATCGTTAACCTTGTTTACGGCCGTTTTTGAGCCGCTGATTAACAAAACCAAAATCTCGAAGCTGGAGATATTGGCCGGCTTACTGATTATTGCCGGTATTGTGCTTATTTTTAAGTTTGAATCCCAGTACAAATTGGGCATCACACTGGGATTGCTGAGCGCCTGCTTTGCCAGCCTGTTCTCCATTATTAACTCTAAGCAGGTAAAAGCACATGCTGCGCCGGTTATTGCCTTTTACGAACTGCTGGGCGCCTTTTGCTGGTTAACTTTGTTTATCGGAGCTACTACCCTTTTTCATAACTTTCCTGTACCGCGAACCCGCGATCTGGCCTACCTTTTTATATTGGGCACCATATGCACTTCAGTAGCCTATGTAGCGGGCGTATCAGTAATGCGCGAGCTTTCGGCCTTTAAGGTAGCGCTGATTACCAATCTTGAACCGGTGTATGGCATCATTATGGCCTTTGTATTTTTTGGCGATTTGCACACTATGACCACTGGTTTCTGGGTAGGGGCGATTATTATTTTATCTACCATATTTCTTTTTCCGGTGGCACAGAGCCGCCTGCAAAAATACCGTACACAGTAAAC
>CAXTAP010000139.1:0-5933 GCA_964241965.1 uncultured Mucilaginibacter sp. | reverse complement strand
TGTATTGCCGGCATGAGGTGTATTTTTTTGCTGATGGCCATACACCGTAGTTACTTTGCTGGCCAAAACCGGCATTTCAAATTCATCCCGGCCTGTAACGCCAATCATCTGTTCATCAATAATCCGGGTTACATAGCCCTCATAATTCTCGTCCACAAACCGTACAAAGTCTCCTAATTTATATTTCATAAGTGCTGGTGTATAGCTGCAAAGCTACTGTTTTAAGGTAAACATGGATAATAAGGCTTGGTTTGTACAGGACTTTACATCCCGGTAATATTTACATCAGAATTATTTAACATTCATTTCAATACTATTATTTTTGCCGTGTAAAAACATATCACTCGTGGAAAGGACTGCTACTATACCCTTATTACAAAACTGGAAAGCCGCCTGGAACTCTTCGCTGCAACGTTTGCTGATGATTTGGGGTTCCATTATTCTGTTTATTGTATTAAGCATATTACCTTTCTTTTTTCAGAGCATCTCGCGCCGGCATGACGGTATGCGGCTTAATGACTGGGTGCTTAATATTTTGCCGGCTCATAATGTTTCGCCTTGGATATTTGCCATCATCTGGGGGTTAGCCTTTCTGACTCTGATGAGGGCGCTTGCCAAACCGTCCATTTATACGCAATATATTTGGCTGTACAGCTTTATTGTAATCAGCCGTATGCTCAGTATAACGCTGGTACCGCTGGTGCCTCCGGCCGGATTAATTGATCTGATTGACCCGCTTACCGGCGTATTCTACGGACATACTGTTGTAGTGCGCGACTTATTTTACTCTGGCCACATAAGCACGCTTTGCTGTATGTATTTCTGCCTTGAAAAAAAGACAGATAAGCTGCTGGTAATGGCAGGCATCATCACCGTTGGCATACTGTTGCTTGTTCAGCATATTCATTATACAATTGATGTAATAGCTGCTCCTTTGGTAGTGTATGCATTGCACCGGCTTACACAGGTATTGTTTTTCAGAGAGCAATAGCGTGCTCCTTCTCCGGGCTTGTGCCTGTTTTGCTATTTTGCCTTTTGTTGATGCAGGCAAATAAACAATTATTTGAACTTAAAGTTAATGTTAGGGAATCAGTGATTGCCACATTAATAAAGCTTAAATAATATTGAAATGAGTAAAACAGTAAGCGATTTCCTTATAGAACGTATGTATGCCTGGGGTATCAACCGGGTTTTTGGCTATCCCGGCGATGGTATCAACGGCGTAATGGGTGCATTGCGCAGGGCGCAGGATAAGGTTGATTTTATACAGGTATCGCACGAGGAAAATGCAGCCTTTATGGCTTGCGGGCACGCCAAGTTTACCGGTGAGGTTGGCGTTTGCATATCTACCTCCGGGCCGGGAGCCATACACATGCTGAATGGTTTATATGATGCCAAGATGGATCATCAGCCGGTGGTAGCCATTGTGGGGCAGCAGGCGCGGATGTCGTTAGGCGGCGACTACCAGCAGGAAGTTGATCTGAATACTTTATTCAAAGATGTTGCGCATGAGTATGTACACATGGTTACCGATGCCAAACAGGCCCGCCATGTAATTGACCGTGCCATACGCATTGCAAAAGCTGAACGTACCGTTACCTGTGTGATACTGCCCAATGATGTGCAGGAACTAAGCGCCGTTGAAGAACCTCCGCAGGCTCACGGCAGCATCCATACCGGTGTGGGGCATGCCATTGAAAAGCCGGTACCGCCGGGAATTGAATTGCAAAGAGCTGCTGCCGTTTTAAATGAAGGCAAAAAAGTGGCCATTCTGGCCGGTATAGGCGCTAAGGACGCCGCTGAAGAACTGAAGGAAATTGCCGGTTTGCTGGGGGCAGGGATAGCTAAGGCCCTGCTGGGAAAGGCCATCTTATCAGATGATTTGCCCTATGTAACCGGTGCTGTTGGTATTCTGGGTACTAATGCCAGCTATAAGATGATTGCCGGCTGCGATACTTTGTTCCTGATCGGCACCACTTTCCCTTACTCCGAGTTTTTACCGAAGGAGGGCCAGGCCAGAGCCGTGCAAATTGATATCGATCCCAAAATGGTTAGTTTGCGCTACCCTACTGAAGTTAATCTGATTGGCGATGCCAGAGAAACGCTGAAAGCGCTCATCCCGCTCATTGAGCGGAAGCAGGACCGGGAATGGCGCGAAAACATTGAAAGCAACGTTGCTGAATGGTGGAAAGTGGTGGAAGCCAAGGCTGAAGTGACCGCCAGGCCGCTTAACCCGCAAAAGGTAGTACAAGAATTGTCACTGCGCCTGCCGGATAACTGTATATTAACCGCCGATTCCGGTTCATCGGCCAGTTGGTTTGCCCGTAACTTAAAGGTTAAGGAAGGCATGATGGCTTCTCTATCGGGTTCGCTGGCTACCATGTGCCCGGGCGTACCTTATATTACAGCAGCAAAGTTTGCCTTTCCAGACCGTGTGCCTATCGCCATCATCGGCGATGGGGCTATGCAGATGCTGGGCATTAACGGCATGATTACCATTGCCAAGTATTACAAGCGCTGGAGCGATCCGAGGCTGATTATTTTAGTGCTTAATAACCGCGATTTAAATATGGTTACCTGGGAGCAGCGCGCCATGAGCGGCGACCCGGAATTTACAGGTTCACAGGATTTAATGGATTTCCATTATGCCCGGTACGCAGAGCTGCTGGGCTTAAAAGGTATTAAAGTGGACAAGGTGGAGCAAATTGGCCCCGCTTGGGATGCTGCTCTGGCTGCCGACCGGCCAACATTGGTTGAAGCGGTGGTTGACCCTACTGTACCCCTGCTGCCGCCCCATATTTCAGCAGAAGAGATGTTGAAGTTCAGCAAGGCCATGCTGCAGGGCGATGCTAAGGAATTAGGCATCATCAGGCAAACTTTTAAGGATTTAGTGCAGGAAGTGCTGCATTAACAGCGCAGCTGTTAATTAAAAAGCCGTTTTGGAAATTTTCTACAAAAAGATAACATTCTAAAAACGGCTTTTTCATAAATTTTAGCAAAATTAGCCGTTGCAAAATTGCTGCACCAAATATGTTGCCTGTTGTTGGCAACAATTCGTATTCAGTAACAGTTATAGCAACAAAACCGGTAATAACTGTTCTTTTACCCGCAGTAATGATGAAGTTTTAATAGCATAATGAGCAACAAACCAACAACACAGCCCGATATTGTACTAATTGGCGCGGGTATTATGAGCGCTACACTTGGTGTAATGCTCAAAGAGCTGCAGCCCGATTTAACTATTGATATTTACGAACGCCTGGATGAAATTGCTGCAGAAAGCTCTGATGCCATGAATAATGCCGGCACCGGCCACTCTGCATTCTGTGAGCTTAATTACACACCTGAATTGTCGGATGGTTCTATTGATATATCAAAAGCCATTAAGATTGCCGAGCAATTTGAAGTATCCAAACAATTCTGGTCTTTCTTAATCGAAGAAAAGCTGTTATCTACGCCCAAGAGCTTCATTACCCCTATCCCTCACATGAGCTTTGTATGGGGCGACGAGAATGTAAATTACCTGAAAAAGCGACATGAGGCGCTGGTAAAGCACCACCTGTTTAAAGAAATGCAGTATGCCGAGGATCAGGAACAACTAAAGCAATGGATACCCTTGGTTATGGATGGCCGCAACCCGGATGAAAAGGTATCGGCCACCCGCATGGATTTAGGCACTGATGTTAACTTTGGCTCACTTACTGCAAGCCTGCTTAATCATCTGAAGCAAAAACCCGGCGTTAATGTTTATCTTAGTCATAATGTGAGCAACCTGTGGCGCAACGCCGATGGTACATGGCGTGTGAGCGTGAAAGATAAAAATACCGGCAGACGCAGGCGGTTTAACACAAAATTTATATTTATAGGTGCAGGCGGCGGTGCCTTGCCGCTGCTGCAGAAATCAGGTATTCCGGAGAGCAAGGGCTTTGGAGGGTTTCCGGTAAGCGGCCAGTGGCTGGTTTGCCACAATGAACAGGTTATAGCCAGGCATGCAGCCAAGGTATATGGTAAGGCATCTGTCGGCTCGCCGCCAATGTCGGTTCCGCATCTGGATACGCGGATGATCAACGGTAAAAAATCCCTGCTTTTTGGTCCTTACGCCGGTTTTTCAACCCGATTTTTAAAGCATGGTTCACTGCTGGATTTATTTACCTCTATACAGCCGGATAACATTGTTCCGCTGGTTTCAGCAGGGGTTGACAATATACCGCTCACCAGATATCTGATCAGCCAGGTTATGCAGTCTCCCGAAGATCGCCTCAATGCGTTAAAGGAGTACTTTCCCGAAGCCCGGCAGGAGGACTGGGATTTAGATATTGCCGGGCAGCGTGTGCAGGTAATTAAAAAAGATGCCAAGCATGGCGGAGTTTTAGAATTCGGTACTGAAGTAGTGGCCGCTGCTGACGGCACCATTGCGGCTTTATTAGGCGCATCGCCGGGTGCATCAACATCCGTACCCATCATGGTGCAACTGATTGAACGCTGCTTTCCGGAGCAGGCCAAATCACCGGAATGGCAGGCAGGCTTGCAAAGAATGATCCCCTCCTACGGGCAATCGCTGGCAAAGAATGCTGAATTAAGCGAGCAGATCAGGAAGCATACTACGGAGGTATTACAATTAGCGTAAGATTAAATTATACCTTTAAAAAGACAGGCGTCATCCCCGATAAAAAGAACTGATTTTGAAGCAGAGGATGGCGCCTGTTTCCTATTGATGATACGCTCTTTCCAAAATAATTAAGTCCAGTACAATATTTTAGCCTGAGGAAACCTGTTTTTTATCTGCCGCTCAAAGTTGCTTTTTAATTGCAGCATCATTTCTTTACCGTAAACATACTTAATACCGCCAAACTTATTGCGCTTGGTTGTACGGTTGGCTTCCTCCATATCTAAACTGGTATTCGGGTACCAGCTCATCAGAATATCCTTTGAACCGGGCGTGAACCGGTGACTGATTAACTCAAAGGTTAAATCACAGTTAAAATCTAAATTCTGCGACAACTGCTCAAACAGCTTGTCATACTCCTGCTCCCAATCAGGTATAGGCATAATGGGCGCTAACACAACGCCGATAGGGTAACCGCCGCCACCCTGCGCTTTTGGCATAGCCATTTTACGCAGCGCCTTTACACGGGCTTCTATTTTGGGTGTGCCGCCTTCCAGCCTGCGGGCTACCGCATCGGCATTCAAGCTGCACCGGAAACGGGTATGCCCGTTGTGCTGAACAGTTAATAATTGCTCTACAGCATCAAATTTGGTTACAAAACGTAAATGGCTCATCGTCCTGCCTGCAAAGAATTTAATGGTTTCCTGTAAACCGCCGGTTAAGTGCTCTAAGCTTAAAGGGTCGGTATAACAGCTGGCCTCATAGCTGGTAAGCTGATTAAGGCGCTCGTACTTAACAGTATTATCCAATATGGCAGGCAAATTGGCAAACACCCGGATAGCTGGCGGCCCCTGCAGGCTGCCTGCCAGGTAACAATACTGGCAATGTGCCGGGCAACCCTCAGCGAGGTGAAACTGCCAGTCGGCTGAGGGCGGAATAGGCCGCAGGTTAAAAGCGCTTTTAGGCGCATTCACAATAGCCAGTGTATTCTTGGCTATCTTATATGTTTCGCGTTCCGTTTCACCGCGCAAGCCGGTAATGCGGTTATTTTTAAGTATTTCGGCGTTTAAACCCAGGTTGGTTACACGTTCATAAATCTGCTGCCCGTAAGGTTCTTCGTAAGCATCTGGTGTAAATACAACCCGCTTCGGCATCCAGGGCTTAAAGGCCTTTGTGCCCGTATCCTGTATAACTTTAGCTTCCTCATCTATCTGATCCAAAATTGTTAGCAGCTCCATGCGGGTAACTGTACAATAAGCATTCCACAGCTCGATTTTTAACTCATGCGCAAGTAATTAATTCATTATAAAATGGAACATACTTTAAA
>CAXTAP010000138.1:0-5959 GCA_964241965.1 uncultured Mucilaginibacter sp. | reverse complement strand
GCCGTTACCGGCGACAGCCTGAACGAGGTAAACGATGCGGTGCGCCGGGATGGCCGCCTGCAGTGGGTGCATGTGCGTAACGAGGAAACCGGCGCTTTTGCAGCCGGCGCCGAAGCGCAGCTTAATGGTATTGCCTGCTGTGCAGGCAGCAGCGGCCCCGGCCATGTGCATTTGATCAATGGGTTATATGATGCCCACCGTTCCGGGGCGCCGGTTATTGCCATTGCCTCTACCTGTGCTACCTACGAGTTTGGTACGGAGTACTTTCAGGAAACTAATACCATAAAATTGTTTGACGATTGCAGTTACTTTAACCAGGTTGCCTGTACCAGCGGGCAGTTTCCGCGCATGATGCAGTCGGCTATACAGTATGCGCTGAGCAAAAAGGGTGTGTCCGTAATTGGTTTGCCGGGCGATGTAACCAAGCTGGACGCAGAGGAGGTAGTTACCTCAACCATTAATTATTATACGGAACCCACCATCCGCCCGGCCGACCGGGATTTACAGGAGCTGGCTGCTTTAATTAATCAGCATGACAAAATCACTGTTTTTTGCGGCATCGGCGCTGCCAATGCGCATGATGAAGTAGTGGAGCTTTCGCAGCGCCTGCATGCACCGGTAGGTTTTTCTTTCCGCGGCAAAATGAGCATACAGTATGATAATCCGAATGAGGTAGGTATGACCGGCCTGCTGGGCCTGCCGTCGGCTTACCACAGTATGCATGAATCGGATTTGCTGATTATGCTGGGCACTGATTTTCCATATACCCAGTTTATGCCGCGGAAGTGTAAAATTGTACAGATAGATAAGCGGGCTGAGCGCCTGGGCCGCCGTGCCAAGGTTGACATAGGGTTGTGCGGCGATGTGCAGCATACCTTAACTGCCTTGCTGCCGCTCATTCAGCAAAAAACCGATGATGAATTTTTAAAGACCCAGCTGGAATTTTTTAAAACCGTAAAGGAGCGGATGCAGACTTATGTGGACGATAACGGCCGCAAGGATAACATTCACCCTGAATTTGTTGCTAACACCGTTGATGCCCTGGCCGACCATAATGCGATATTCACGGTAGATACCGGTATGTGCTGCGTATGGGGCGCACGTTATATACATGCCACAGGCAAGCGTGAGATGCTGGGCTCCTTCAACCACGGTTCTATGGCTAATGCTATGCCGCAGGCCATCGGCGCTGCGCTGGCCAGCCCCGGCAGGCAGGTGATTGCCTTTTGCGGCGATGGGGGCTTATCCATGCTGCTGGGTGACTTGGCAACAATTGTTCAGTATAAATTGCCGGTTAAGATTATTGTATTTGATAACCGCTCACTGGGCATGGTGAAGCTGGAGATGGAAGTAGCGGGCCTGCCCGACTGGCAGACCGATATGCAAAACCCCGATTTTGCACTGGTGGCCCAGGCTATGGGTATGAAGGGCATCAGCGTAAGTGAACCCGGCCAGTTGGAGCATAGCATCAGGGAGGTACTTGCATATCCGGGCGCTGCCCTGCTGCACGTGATGACTGACCCTAATGCCCTGGCTATGCCGCCAAAGGTAGAATTTGACCAGGTAAAGGGTATGGCGCTGTCCATGTCAAAGCTTATTTTGAACGGCGATATGGCAGAAGTGCTTGATACTGTAAAATCAAACTATAAGCATATTAAGGAGCTGTTGTAAAACTCTTCTTAACTTATTTGTTTCCACGCTGAACGCATGGAAGAAGGTGTAAGGCAGGCAGCTAAAGTACCTTGCACGTTTTGCTGATGCGCGTGAAGATAGTTTAACGCTACTCTACTTATACTTCATCCACCATTCACTGTTATAAGCCTCGCCCGTTACCTCTGTGGGTTCTCCGGGCTTAGGTATAAACAAGGTGATATGCTTTTCAGAAGCGTATGTAAGCAGCCTCTCAACAGGCTCATACCAGGGGTGCGGCGCTAAGGGGAATGTGCCCCAGTGGATGGGCATCATCACTTTACCCTTTAATGCCAGATGAGCATTTGAGGCATTATCAGGGCCCATATGAATATCGGGCCAGTAGCGGCCATATGCGCCTATTTCAAGCATGGTAAGGTCGAACGGGCCAAAGGCGGCTCCGATATCGGCAAAGCCATCGAACTAGCCGGAGTCGGCGCCAAAAAATATACGATGCTGCTTACCTTTAATCACGAATGAGGACCATAGGGTTTCATCCCTGTGAGTGATCCCCCGGCCCGAAAAATGCCGTGCCGGTGTGGCGGTTATTACGCAGTCATGATCAATCAGCGCACTATCGCCCCAATCCAGTTCAGTAATGAAATTGCTCTTGATACCCCAGCGCCGCAAATGCTGACCAACGCCCAACGAACAAAAAAACGGAATGGAGGTACCGGCAAAATGTTTAATGGTGGCCATGTCAAGATGGTCATAGTGGTCGTGAGATAGCAGTATGGCATCCAGGGCAGGTAATTCATTCAAAGGCAGCGGCGGTTCAAAAAAGCGCTTCGGGCCAAAATATTGTGAAAAGGAAGCTCGTTTGCTCCAAACCGGATCAGTTAGGATGCGCCTGCCGTCAACTTCAATTAACAAACTGGAGTGCCCGAACAGTGTTATCCTCAGCCCGCTTTCCGGGGGTATTTGGTATATGGAGGTATTGGTATGAAAAGGGCCTAAGGGCTGCTTCGGCTTGTTTTCTGCAGAATGGTAAATATACTCTTTTATGATGGGCAGCACCACATTAAAGCCGGGCTGGAATGTAGGTACCGGGTTTTGATACTTATTACCTTCTTTTCTTGATCCTTTTAAATTCATGTCAGTAGCTGATGAAATATATTGCGGTTAGCTATTGTTTTAAAAAGCGAAGCACATGCCGGCCTACATCCTGCAGGCCCGCAGGCAGTTCCGCCTTCAGGTAAGGGTGAGAGCCGCCAAATACATGGTCGGCATTGGGCAGTATAACCAGTTCAGCGTTGGGCTGCGCCGCCTTGAGCTCGCGGGCATGGCTCAGCGCCACAGTCGGGTCGGCCGTGCCATGCAGTAACAGCCAGGGCTGTTTAACATAGGCAGCCTGCGCTATGATGTTTAAACGTGCGGCGTGGTTGTTCAGGTCATCAAGCAAGGTGGCTTTCAGCGGCATATCCTGGCCGGTGCGGTGGTTTGGCATATAAATCATACCCATCAGCTTCCATTGCTCCTCTAACTCTTTCGGCCAGAGGTTCCGGAAATTGGCTACTGAAGCCATCGTTATTAACCTGCCTATGCGGCTATCCTCAGCGGCTTTAATAATGCAAATTCCTCCGCCCATGCTGTGCCCCATCAGAATTACGGATGCCGCCGCCGGAAAGGCAGCACCGCTGCAGGCAAAATCAATGATATAATTCAAGTCTTCCAGCTCCAGGGTAAATGTATTTTCGCTGAAAGCGATTAAATCCGCAAAATCGTCGGGGCGCTCAATTGTAGTGCCGTTGTGCGAAAAGTTAAATTTCAGATACCGGTAACCATTTTCAGCAAAGAACCGGGCCACCTGATTGTGTGTGCCCCAATCTTTGAATCCCTTAAAGCCATGAGCAAAGATAATCAGCGGCGCATGCAGATTCTGGTCATCATAAGTAAGATCGGCCAGCATGGGGCGACCCTTAGCGCCGGTAGCCGTAAAAACGTCCTTTTTTATCATTTGCTTAAATAACGCAGGTAGGCAAATAATGTGTTCGGGTTAATTCCGGGTATGCCACCAGGCCCAAAGCATCAGCACCGGCTGAAACAGTAACCTCACCCAGGCAATAGCCGGCGTTACATGCAAGCTGCCTAACTGCAGAGGCGCCTGTTGCAGCATGGTAATATGCACCGGTAAAAAAGCGGCCAGCATCAGCACAATCAGCCAGGCACCTGTTACACGGGTTGCCCTGAATATGAGCATCAGTGCAAAAGAAGCCTCACAAATGCCGGCCAGATAGTTTAATAAAGTATGGCAAGGCAGGTAACCGGGTATGATACGGATATAACCTTCAGGGTGTACAAAATGATTAGTTCCGGCCAGCAAATAACCTGTTGTAAGGACGATTAAGCTGGTTCTTTTTAATAAATGCATGATAAATGATAACTGTAAATTCAATAGATTGGTCGCCCTATTGTATGCTGTCAAGCTAATTTATAAACGTTCTAAATTGCCGTGTTTGACAAAGGGTTGACACACCATGAATGTAGCGGTGGTAATTTTGTTGTGTTCAAAAATAAAACGCGTTGGAGTATCTAAAGGTAATAGCTTTTACACACAAACAAATTGAGCTTAAGGAATTAGGCAGATTGGTAGTTTGCCAGGAAAATGTAGTACCGATGCTTCAGCAGATACGCGAGGAATTCCAGATCCCCGAAATATTCTACCTCGCCACCTGTAACCGCGTTGAGTTTGTGATGGCTACCTCTCAGCAGGTAGATAAGGGCTTTGCCAAAAGGTTCATCACGGCGTTAAATATGGGCCTGTGCCCGTTTTATATGGATACCATTATGGATGCGGTATCTATCTACGAGGATCATGAGGCGCTGAATCATTTGCTGCGCACCTCATGCTCTATGGAAAGCCTGGTAGTAGGGGAAAAGGAGATTCTGGCACAGATGCGCAAGGCTTATGAAAGCTGTAAGGATGCCGGCCTTACCGGCGATTACCTGCGCATGATTATGAACTGTACAGTAAAAACCGCTAAAGAGGTTTACACGCACACTAATATATCTAAAAATCCTATTTCGGTAGTATCGCTCGCTTACCGCAAGTTGAAGGATCTGAAGCAGTGCGCTAACGCACGCATTTTGATTATTGGCGCAGGTGAAACCAACCGCAATATTTCCAAATATCTGCAAAAGCATAGATTCTCAAATTTTGTGGTATTTAACCGTACGCTTGAGAAGGCTCACCAGCTGGCTGCTGATTTGAACGGGGAGGCATACAGCCTTGATGAATTAAATAATTACAGCAAGGGTTTTGATGTAATTATTACCTGTACCTCTGCCACCGAACCTATTATCACAGCTGATTTGTACGCCAAGCTGCTTAACGGCGAAACAGATAAAAAAACCATAGTGGATCTGGCAGTGCCCAATGATGTAGCTCCTGACGTGCTGGCCAGGTTTGATGTGAATTATATTGAGGTAACTTCATTAAATGAAATTGCCAAAAGAAACTTGCAGGAGCGCTACCATGAACTGATACATGCGCAAAAGATCATTGAGCAGAATTTGACAGAGTTTTTGCCGCAGTTGAAGCAGCGCCGCATTGAGGTGGCTATGCGCCAGGTGCCCGAAAAAATTAAAGAAATTCGCCATATGGCGTTGAATACCGTTTTTGCCGACGAAGTGCAGGCCATGGATCAGCACTCGCGTGAGGTGCTGGAACGGGTAATCAGCTACATGGAAAAAAAGTACATCAGCGTACCCATGGTTATGGCTAAGGAGATTATGATTAATAATTGATTTCAGTAAGCTGTATGGCTTGCTGATAAGCAGTACAAATAAAGTTTAGCGCGTATTGCGCATAAAATATACTAAGGATAAAGGTTATCTTCCTTACCTGTTCTGTTCCTTTGAAGAATTAAACGGAGCACTGTAATTTATCAGTCAGATTGCAGTTATCTCCCGATAATATTCCTTAAACAAGCGTATAAAAAGTAAATTTGCCAAGCAAATTAACAATTCCTTTGGATCGGAAAATTATTATAGGAACTCGCGGCAGTGAACTGGCCCTGTGGCAGGCCAACTTTGTAAAACAGCAATTAGCTGAGCAAGGTATGCCTGCCGAACTTAAAATTATAAAAACACAGGGCGACCGCATTGTAAACCTGAGCTTTGATAAACTGGAAGGCAAAGGTTTTTTTACTAAAGAGTTAGAAGAAGAATTACTGGCAGGCAAAATAGATATTGCTGTGCACTCGCACAAAGACCTGCCGACAGAGCATCCGCCGGGACTCATTATCGCAGCAGTTTCAGAACGGGAAGA
>CAXTAP010000137.1:2424-6078 GCA_964241965.1 uncultured Mucilaginibacter sp. | reverse complement strand
CAAAAAAATTATCCTATCCCGTACAATTTAAAAAAGTGCCTGGCTTACATCATTATTTCGGTAGTAATGGTATTTTTATCGTTTACGGTATTTAACCGCAATATATTTATCGGCAACGCACTATTGCTTGTCTTTGTGCTGGGTGCATTTATAAGCGAGCGTAAAGAGCTGCAGGCCATCCTTTCCAAAAAATAAAATATGATTATCAGAGTTGTTAATAAATCAAACCATGCACTGCCGGCTTATGAAACGCTGCATGCTGCAGGTATGGATTTACGGGCGGATATTGCTGAACCTATCGAGTTAAAGTCGTTGGAGCGCAAACTGATTCCTACCGGCTTACATATCGAACTGCCCGAAAGTTACGAGGCGCAGATTCGTCCGCGCAGCGGACTGGCCTTTAAGCATGGTATCAGTATCGTAAACTCGCCGGGTACCATTGATGCCGATTATCGCGGCGAAATTAAGGTGCTGCTGGTAAATTTATCTGCCGAGGTATTTACTATTCAGCCGGGTGACCGCATCGCGCAAATGGTAGTGGCCAGGCACGAAAAAGTAGAGTGGGAAGAGGTGGAGGTATTAACCGAAACCTTGCGCGGAGCCGGCGGTTATGGCCATACCGGCGTTTAAATGAGTAATATGAGACTGAAATTTTTAATCATAGCTTGTATGGGATGGCCCATGGCTTCCCTTGCCCAAACTACTACCGGCGGTAATAACGCCGTGGTAATGGTAGTGGGCAAGCCTATGAGCGTTTATGACAGTCTCGAAGTGAAGCGCCTGTATCTGTCGGCCCTGCGCGAGCGTACGGTAGGCAACAGCGACCTGGCCATAGATATGTATAACCAGGTGCTGCAAACCGATCCGGCCAATGATGCGGCGATGTACGATTTGGCGCTGCTGAAAAAAATTAAAGGTAACGCCGCTGAAGCGCAGCAATTGCTCGAAAAGGCCGTAACCGTAAAGCCCGAAAACGAATGGTACTGGCTGGCCCTCACCAACAGCTATGAAAAAACTAACGATCTGCCTAAACTGGCCTACGCTTTTAATGAGCTGATTAAAATTAATCCTGACAAGCCGGAGTATTACCTCGACAAAGCCAATGCCCTGTTTTTACAGCAAAAGTATGAAGATGCACTTGGGGTATATACCCGGTTGGAACAGCAAACCGGCCTTACAGATGATATCCTCTCAGGCCGGCAGCGCATTTATTTAAAACAAGGTAATGTAAACAAAGCCGCTGACCAATTGAACCAGATGATTGCCGCGCATCCCTCGGGTACGCGCTATTATCTGATGCTGGCAGAGATTTATAATTCAAACGGGCAGGCTGGCAAAGCGCTGCAAGTGCTGGAGCGTTTACAGAAAGAAGATTCACAAAGCTTTTTGGTGCATCTGGCCCTGGCTGATGTTTACCGCGATAAAAAGGACTACCAGCGCAGCTACGACCAGTTAAAGCTGGCCTTTGCCATTCCGGAAATGGACGCCGGGCAAAAAATAAAAATTGTGATGGGCTATATTCCCCAATTCCCGGACCCCAATGCTCAGAACAGCGCGTTAGAGTTAAGCCGGATTATCACTGAAACGCATCCTGCAGATGCCGGAGGCTGGGCGCTGTATGGCGATATGCTGACGCAAAATAAAAAGTTCAGGGAAGCCTATGCAGCTTATCAAAAATCAATCCAGCTGAACAACCATGTAAGTTCGGTATATGTGCAATTGGTCCGTATGGACTTTATTATGGGCGATATAGATGCCGGTGTGCGCGATGGCGAGCAGGCGCTAACTTCGTTTCCTGATGAAATGTGGATCAATTATTTGGTGGGTGTGGGCTGGCTGCAAAAAAAGTCGCCTGCCAGGGCAGTCACTTATTTAACTAAAACCACCCGGCTGGAAACCCGCGACAGCAGTTTGCTCAACCTGAGTTATGCAAGCCTCGGTAACGCTTACCATGAAATAAAGCAGAACACCGCTTCGGATGCTGCCTATGATAAAGCATTGACCTATAATCCCGGTGATGCTTTCACGCTTAATAATTATGCGTATTATTTATCGTTAAGAAATGAGCAAATGGCTAAGGCTGCCCGCATGGCCAAACAAGCCAACGAGTTGCAGCCCAACACCTCATCTTTTGAAGATACTTATGCCTGGATTTTATTCAAGCAGCGGGATTACGCCAATGCCCGAACCTGGATAGAAAAGGCTATACAGCACCGTCAGGAACACAGCAGCACTTTGGTTGAACATTATGGCGATATTTTGTTTCAATTAGGAGATACCGACGGCGCGGTGGATAACTGGAAAAAAGCGCGTCAGTATGGCGCTCAGTCGCCCGTATTAGAACGTAAGATCAATGAAAAGAAATATATTGAATAAAATAGCGCTTTTAGCGGCGGTTACTGCTTTAATCAGCTGCAAGGCGCATAAGCATCTGGTAGCCGCCCGCACCACCGATTCTGTTTCGGCAACAGCAGTTACACCGGTTTCCACACGCCTGTCTAACCCGGTAGCGGTTAAGCTGAGCGCTGTACGTGCAAGGCAAACCGATTTCAATACTTTTTCGGGCAAGGCCAAAGCCAAGCTGAACATTAACGGCAACAGTAATGATGTAACCCTGAATATACGGATACAAAAAGATCAGCGCATTTGGGTATCTATTACCGCCTTACTGGGCGTGGAGGTGGCTCGCGCCTTAATTACTCCCGACAGTATCTTGGTGATTAACCGTTTGCAAGGGTTGTACCTCAAAAAGCCTTTCAGTTATATTTACAGCTATGCCGGGCGGCAGGTAAATTACAAAACAGTAGAGTCTCTGCTGGTGGGCAACGCTATTCCGGAGTTGTTGAATCAAACAGGCACATTTCAGGCATCGAACAATGGGTTGGCTATTATTTCAGGCGCTTTACAAAATATGACTTACCGTCTGGCAATTAATACCGACAACCGGGTGCTGCAAACTGATTTGGCTAATGCCGCTGCAGGGCAATCCCTACAGGTTGGCAACAGCGCATTCATCTTATCCGGCGGTAAGCAAATGCCTTCACATGTAAGCATTCAATCTATGGTCGGGCAGCATAATATACAGGCCGAACTGAATTATAACCACACGGAATTCAATCAGCCGCAGGATTATCCGTTTAGTATACCCTCCAGGTTTTCACCTGCCGATTAATTTCAATATTTTTGAGCCTGAATGAAGCGGTTTAAATATTTTTTAGCCCTGATAGGGATTTTTGTTTTTGTAAACGCACATGCCCAAAGCAGCGCAGATCTGAAACGCAAGAAAGAAAAGCTGAACCAGGAGCTGGATGAGCTGAACGAAGAGTATCGTGAAACGGCGAGCAATAAAAAAGCTACGCTGAAACAGCTTAACATCATCAAGGCGCAAATTACACTGAGGGAAGATAAAATCACCAATATCAACTCCGAAATCCGCCTGCTGGATAACCAGATCAGTGAAAATACCAATACGGTGCATTCGCTTCAGGGGCAGTTAAATGAACTGAAAAAGCAGTACGCGGCTATGATTGTGTTTACTTACCATAATCAAAGCGCTTACAACAAACTGATGTTTATTTTTGCGGCTAAAGATTTTAATCAGGCTTACAAACGCCTTACTTACCTGCAGCAGTTCGGTACCTATCGCCAGCGGCA
>CAXTAP010000137.1:0-2324 GCA_964241965.1 uncultured Mucilaginibacter sp. | reverse complement strand
ATTCGCAGGGAAATTGAGGAGGCAAGACGCAGGGCTGAAGCGGAAGCCCGTGCCCGGGCAGCTGCCGAAAGAGCCCGTGAAGAAAAAGCTGCCCGCGAAGCAGCCGCCAATAACCGCCCTGCGCCGCCTAAGTCAACCCCGGCAAAACCGGCCAAGACCATGACTGATAAAGAGGCGCTGACCGCCACGCCGGAAGCTGCTTCATTGTCCAACAACTTTATGGGTAACCGCGGGCGTTTGCCATGGCCGGTAACCAATGGGGTAGTGATACAGGGTTTTGGAGTTTATTACACTGAAGGTATCAAAAACGAAAGCCGTGGTATTGATATTCGTACTTCTGCCGGTGCCCCGGTAAGAGCGGTGTTTGACGGGCAGGTAATCAACGTGGTAGACATCAGCGGTACCTACATGGTGCTTATTCAGCATGGCGCCTACTTTACCGCTTATAACAATCTGCGCTCGGTAAGCGTGAGCAAAGGGCAAAAGGTAAGTACCAAGCAAAGTATAGGCAGCGTAGCCATTGATCCGGCAACCGGAGATGCGATATTGCAGTTTTATTTAAACAGCGGTACCACCCCGGTTGACCCTAAACAATGGCTTACTCCGCAATAAAATATAAATTGGGGCGTTGTAAACTTTGTATTACCATTATTGTCTATATTTGTAATTATAACTTAATAATATGTTTAGTTCAGTTCTTTTATTTTTGAACATAGGCACGCCTGAGCTGATATTGATTTTATTTGTAGCGTTGCTGCTGTTCGGGGGTAATAAACTTCCGGAACTTGCCCGTGGCTTAGGCAAAGGCTTACGCGATTTTAAAGATGCTTCAGAAGGGGTAAAGCGCGAAATTCATAATCAGATTAATAGTTATGATGAACCAAAACCGCAGCCACCTGTAAATACGTATACCAATCATACTGCAGTTGAAGAAACGCAGCCTGTAATTACTGAAACTAAGATAATAGAAACATCGGTTGAAAATAGTACAGGCGTAACTGAAACTGAAACACATACCTCAGTAACCAAAGAAATTAATTCATAAAACTTAAATATCATGGGTGGATTAGGCGCACCAGAAATTATTCTGATCATCATTGCAATATTAATTCTGTTCGGCGGACGCAAAATTCCTGAACTAATGAAAGGTTTGGGCCAGGGCGTTAAAGAATTCAAAGACGCTTCTAATAACTCAAGCAACCGCGACGAAGAGCCACGGAATACCAACAATACAACTACCAACACGCATACTAACGTTAACCCGTAAGTAAGGCCTGCCGGTATTAAAATTTTTACTTTAATAACTTATCTGCTGATGAGCTTTGCTATCAACAGATAAGTTTTTTTATTTTAGCCCCCTATGGCTAAGCAATACTCTTCATTAACCGATATACAGGCCGACCTTAAAGCCGCTTCGGTAACGGTTAGAGAACTGGTGGAAACCTGTTTACAGCAAGCCCGGCAATACCAGCACCTCAATGCTTTTAACGAAGTATTTGAGCAGGAAGCTCTGCAACAAGCCGAGGCGCTCGATAAACGACTGAAAAATCAGGAAGCTACCGGCAAACTGGCGGGTATGGTGATAAGCATTAAAGACAATATTTGCTATAAAGGCCACCAGGTAACTGCTTCTTCTAAAATACTGCACAATTTTACTTCGGTTTATTCCTCAACCATTGTGGAACGCCTGCTGGCCGAGGATGCCATCATTATAGGCCGCTGCAACTGCGACGAGTTTGCCATGGGCGCCACGAACGAAAGTTCTTACTACGGTCCTGTTAAAAACCAGGCAGATGAAACCCGGGTAGCCGGCGGCTCATCAGGCGGCTCGGCAGTTTCAGTGCAGGCGGGTATGTGCCATGCTGCTATCGGTACAGATACCGGTGGCTCGGTACGGCAGCCGGCAGCGTTTTGCGGAGTTATTGGCTTTAAACCTACCTACGGCTCCATATCTCGGCATGGTGTTATCGCTTACGCCTCTTCATTTGATCAGCCGGGCATTGTGGCCAATACTATTGATGACGTTGCTTTGCTGCTAGAAGTTCTGGCCGGGGCCGATGAATACGACAGTACGCTTTCGCAGCGGCAGGTGCCCGCTTATGCCAAGGAGTTACACCCGGCAGAAGGAAAAAAGAAAATCGGTTACTTGAAAGAAGCGCTGGAAAATACAGGTACCGATGAGGAGATAAAGCAGGCCATGACCGGTTACCTGAACGCTTTACGTAACGAGGGGCATACAGTTGAACCGGTTTCTTTCCGGTATCTGGAGTATATTGTACCGGCTTATTATATTCTGGCTATGGCCGAGGCCTCGTCCAATCTGG
>CAXTAP010000136.1:0-6189 GCA_964241965.1 uncultured Mucilaginibacter sp. | reverse complement strand
TATACCGAAATAAAAGCGGTGGTAAGCTGGCTGAACCGAAACGAATAATTAGCAAATTTGCGGGTAATGACTACCGAACAACTCTACGAATTATATCTGCAGCATCCGGTCATCAGCACCGATACCCGCAAAATCAGTGCTGGCAGTATATTTTTTGCACTCAAAGGCGATAAGTTTGATGCCAACGCTTTTGCACAGCAGGCATTGGAGGCCGGCGCAGCTTATGCCGTAACAGACAATGCCGCCTATGTTATAAATAGCCAATGTATTTTGGTAGATGATGTATTGACTGCTTTGCAGGCATTGGCCCGGCACCACCGCAAGCAACTGCACATCCCGGTTATTGGCCTTACCGGGTCCAATGGCAAAACTACAACCAAGGAGCTGATTAATTCGGTACTATCGCAGCGTTTTGTTACCCATGCTACGCAGGGAAACCTGAATAACCATATCGGCGTACCGCTTACACTGCTGGCGCTCAACGCCGGTCATGAAATGGCCGTGATTGAGATGGGGGCCAACCATCAGCAGGAAATTGAATTATTGAGCAGTATTGCCCAGCCCACACACGGACTGATCACCAACATCGGCCGCGCCCATTTGGAAGGCTTTGGCGGTATAGAAGGGGTTAAAAAGGGCAAAGGCGAACTGTATGATTACCTGAAGGCAACCAACGGTACTGCCTTCATCAACAGCGACAGCGCCGACTTGATGAAAATGCAGGCCGACCGCCAGTTGCAGGACACTGTTTTTTACGGTACCGGGCTGGTACGTAACCGCATCACCGGGCAGCTGACCGACAGTTCGCCTTATGTGAAACTAAGCTGGACTGACAACCTGGCCCACCAAACCCATGAGGTACAAACGCAGCTCACCGGCGCTTATAATCTGGATAATATTTTGGCGGCTATTACCATTGGTACTTATTTTCAGTTGAGCGCCGATGAAATAAATAACGGTATCAGTTCATACACCCCCGGCAACAACCGCTCGCAAATTGTAAAAACCGCTGCCAATACGCTCATTTGCGATTATTATAATGCCAACCCCAGCAGCATGGCAGTAGCTATCGACAACATCAGCCGGATGCAGGCCGAACGCAAGGTATTGATATTAGGTGATATGTTTGAAATGGGCGATACCGCCGAAGAAGAACATCGCTTTGTAATACAAAAAGCATTGGAGGCGAATGTTACCGATCGCATTTTCATTGGTCACGAATTTTGCAAGCTGATGCCTCAGCACCAGGCCACCTTTTACCAAACCGCCGAAGATGCGGCGGCGGCCTTGCAGCAAAATCCAATTACTGATGCCACTGTGCTGGTAAAGGGCTCGCGCGGCATGGCTTTGGAACGGCTGGTGCCTTATTTATAGTAAATAAGCCATTAAGTGTCATGCTGAACTTGTTTCAGTATCTCACAGAACAAGCTTAATGGAAGCTAACCGCAGACTTAGTAGATGAGATGCTGAAATAAGTTAATATGATGGCTTTACAAAATATTTTTTACTCGTCAAGCAAGTGCTTTATAGTTTCAGCAGGTTCCTTTACATCAAAATTGCTGTCGCCCACAAATACTTTGGTCAGATTGCCGTCGAAATCGGCAACCTCATAAAAGTATAGAATTTGGTCGGCATTGAAGTAAAGCTTCCGATTGTCGGGCGCTTCGGAAAGTTCGATGATTTTTGGCATAATTGAAATGGATAATCAACGGTTCAACAGTTAGCCGATGGATAGGTTTGCTATGGATAGCGACCCGCTGCATTTAAAACATCGCTAAAAAGCAAAAGCGCCTGCTAATTTTTAGCAGGCGCTTTTGCTTTTTTATAACTTATGTCATTTCGACCAAGGAGAAATCTCCTGCTGTAAATAAGTATAAGGTAGAATATTTATCCCTCGTCGAAACAACAGCGCATGATCGTATCAATTCATCTTATAAGGCGCAATCAAATCAAATTCCGGAATTTGTACATCAAACAGGGCATTGTCCAGCAGGCGGATCATTTGGTATTCGCCCTTCATGGTGCCCATATCAGTTTTCAGGTTACAGCCGGAAATGTACTCGTGCGAGTGGCCGGGTTCAATAATCGGCTGCTGACCTACCACACCCTCACCTTCTACATCCTTATGGCTACCGTTAGAATCAAATATATGCCAGTGCCGGCGTAATAGCTGGACTGCAAAATTGCTTAAATTTTCGATGTTTATTTTGTAGGCAAACATAAAATGCTCGCTTGCCGGGTTTGAGTACTCGGGCTGATATTGGGTTTCTACCGAAACCTTAACGCCGTCTGTCGTTGTAGTAACCATAGTAAAATACGTTTTGGTTGATTCAAAGGTATTAACCTATCAGGCAACAATCAAGCCATTTCAGGGGAATATTTTTCGTGTACCTGCCACAAAATATCGTTCAGTTCTTCTACGCTGGCAGCAGTTACAAGTTTCATGCGGTATTCTTTAAAATGATCTATCCCCTTGAAATAGTTGCTGTAATGGCGGCGCATTTCAAAAATACCGGTTTTCTCACCTTTCCATTCAATCGACTTTTGCAAATGAGTTTTGCATACCTCAATGCGCTCATCAATGGTAGGGCCTTCTAAAAACTCGCCGGTGGCAAAATAGTGCTTCACCTCACGGAAAATCCAGGGGTAACCAATAGCAGCCCGGCCAATCATCATACCGTCTACACCGTATTCCAATCGCCACGCGGCAGCTTTTTCAGGGGAGTCGATATCCCCGTTACCAAAAACAGGTATCTGCACACGCGGATTTTTCTTGATTTTATGAATGAGCGTCCAGTCGGCTACGCCCTTGTACATCTGGGCACGTGTGCGGCCGTGTATGGTCAGGGCTTTAATGCCCACATCCTGCAATCGCTCGGCTACTTCCTCTACATTTTTGGTATTATCATCCCAACCTAAGCGGGTCTTCACGGTTACCGGCAGGTGAGTGGCATCTACCACCGCCTTGGTCATGGCTACCATTTTATCAATATCCTGCAATAAACTGGCACCGGCGCCGCGGCAGGCCACCTGTTTCACCGGGCAGCCGTAATTAATATCCATCAAGTCGGGGCCGGCCTGGGTAGCAATCTCGGTAGCTTCGCGCATGTGGTCAATGTCACTGCCAAATATCTGGATACCGATAGGGCGCTCATATTCAAAAATATCGAGCTTCTGGCGGCTTTTGGCGGCATCACGTATCAAACCTTCGGATGAAATAAATTCCGTGTACATCATATCTGCCCCGTTCTGCTTGCATACGTACCTGAACGGCGGATCGCTTACATCCTCCATAGGCGCCAGCAGCAGCGGGAACTCCCCTAAATCAATATTTCCGATTTGTACAGACATGCCTTATCTTTAACCGCGGCAAAAATACAAATTTTGCCGTGTAACTATGTCATCAGAACGTCCTTACCATCAGCTTCATCCGGGCTTACAGTTCATCGTATTTATTGCTTTAACCGCAGGTTTACTGCTGGCCTGCGGCGCCTTGGCCCTGGGAATTATATGGGCTGTATATGGCAGCGCCATCTTCGGGCAGGTCATCAGCATGAGTGTAACTAATGCTGCCGGGTTGCAGGCTTTATGGCTTTTGCAAATCATCAGTACTACCTTACCGCTTTTTTTAGTGCCGTTAATTTTTGCACGCTGGATAGTGCGCGATACTACAGATTACCTGAAAGCCAATATCCGTTTCAGCCCGTTACTACTGGTGCTGGTGTTTTTGGTAATGCTGATGTCGGCGCCTATTATTGAAGTATTAAGCAACCTGAATGAACGCTTAACCTTACCCCATGCCTTAAAAGGGTTGGAACACTGGATGAAAAGCTCGGAGAAAGCAGCCGAAAAAGCGCAGAACCTGATGCTGCAGATGAACAGCATCGGCGATTTGATTAAAGCGGTTTTGCTGATAGGCTTGTTAACCGCTATAGCCGAAGAATTTATGTTCAGGGGAACCCTGCAAACCATTTTTGCCCGCTGGACCCTTAATCCACATATGGCTATTTGGATTACCGCCATACTGTTCAGTGCTTTTCATATGGAGTTTTATGGTTTTTTACCACGGGTAATGCTGGGCGTGTTGTTTGGCTACTTTGTATACTGGAGCGGCAGCATCTGGACTTCGGTTTGGGCGCATTTTATCAATAACGGTACTGCCGTAATTGTTACCTACCTTTATCAGCACAAAAAAATTACCATCAATCCATCCGATCAGCATGTTTTTAATTACCCGGGTTATATATTAAGTATTATAATTACCGTATTTTTGTTGTATACCTACCGCACGGTATCGCTCAGTGCAAACCAGGGACGAAATACATAAATGGAAACAAACTGGCTAAAAATCTTTACTTCTACCAATTATATTCAGTCGGAAATTATAAAGCAAGTACTCAATGAGCACCAGATTGACGCCGTTGTGCTCAACAAACGCGATTCATCCCACGGCACCTTCGGGCATGTGGAGGTATACATTCACCGCGAAGATTTCGGAGACGCCATTGAACTGCTGATAGCCAACCAGATTGCTTTATGAAAACACGTGCGATTACAGGGCTATTCTTTATAGTCGTGATGCTGGCTTCGGTATTGTTCGGCCACTATCCGTTCGGTATATTTTATTTGCTGCTCAGCCTGTTGTGCCTGCGCGAGTTTTACGGGCTGGTGAAGCAAAGCGGCATTGCGCCCAATCAGCAAACCGGTTTACTGAACGGAGCTTTCATTTACATCATCTTTGCCCTCATCACTTATCACGACAGCATTACCCTGCATAACCTTCTGTTTTTGCTCACGCTTACCATAAGCAGTGTGTTTATACAGGAGCTTTATAAAAAATCGGCTACACCATTTACCAATATCGCCTTTACGTTTACAGGACTTTTGTTTACAGTGGTTCCGTTTACCTTTTTTCATGCGCTGGCATATGTAAACGGCGGCTTTAACTTTCATTTCCCGCTGGGATTTTTACTGATGCTGTGGGCGAATGATACCGGGGCTTACCTGGTGGGCCGCTGGCTGGGCCGCACCAAACTGTTTGAACGGCATTCGCCCAAGAAAACCTGGGAAGGCTTTTTTGGCGGTGTGGTCATTGCGGCATTAGTAGGGGTAATTCTCAGTCAGTTTTATACGGAGCTGGCCTGGCGGCGCTGGGTGTCTATCGGGATCATTATCGGCTGCTTTGGCACACTGGGCGATTTAACCGAATCCATGCTGAAACGGAGCCTGAATGTGAAAGATTCCGGTACAATTTTGCCCGGGCACGGAGGCTTGTTAGACCGCTTTGACGGGCTGCTGCTGGCAGCTCCTGTTGTTTTTACTTATTTGTACCTGACCTTTAATTTGTAGATTTGTACTCTATAATAGTTGATCATGACGTTTCATAAAGAAGGTTATACTTCCCTGGCCTTGTGCATTCTGTTTATTTTTGTGCTGAATGCGCTGGTACATTTCTTTTACCCAGATGTAACTACCCTGCGCTGGTTTGTGTATATCTTATCCGCGCTGCTGTTTATCATCATCGTACAGTTTTTCCGCAGCCCAAAATTTGAGGCGGTAACCGGCGATGAGCAGGTAATCTGCCCTGCCGACGGCAAGGTAGTGGTGATTGAGGAAACCGATGAAACCGAATACCTGAAAGATAAACGTATCCAGATTTCGGTATTTATGTCGCCTGTTAATGTGCACGTTAACCGTAATCCTATAGCCGGTGTGGTAAAATATTTTAAGTATCACCCGGGTAAGTATCTGGTAGCATGGCACCCCAAATCTTCAACCGATAACGAGCGCACTACCATTGCAGTAGAAAGCAGATCGGGCTTTACAGTATTGTTCAGGCAAATTGCCGGCGCTTTGGCCCGCCGCATTGTTTGGTACGTAAAAGAGGGAGAAGAAGTAGCGCAAGGCCAGCAATTTGGCTTTATAAAATTTGGCTCGCGCGTGGATATCTTTTTACCTTTAGGCTCGCAGGTGCTGGTTAGCCTTGGCGACAAGGTAAAAGGCGGCCGCACCATACTGGCCGAATTGCCCGGCAACACAAAAGCGTAATCTTTTTAATATTAAGTCCTGAAATAAGTTGACACCAATACGGTCATGCTGAGCGCTGTTGAAGGATGACAATGTTCACAGGCAATTTTATTCCCATTGTACCGACTGAATAGCGCGCACAATGCCGCTGATGCTGTTATT
>CAXTAP010000135.1:0-6196 GCA_964241965.1 uncultured Mucilaginibacter sp. | reverse complement strand
TGAAGACATTCGCGTATGAGTTGATATAAGTCTGCTTCTCCCATAGAGGGCAATATGCTGCAAGGTTTTGTACGTTGCTTTATTCCTTAAGCACGTTACCTGTTAGAAAATGGTTGCCTTAATGCTGAATTTTTTTTTCATTAAATATAATTGTTTTTATTGCCAGGCGTACATTGTATAATTTTCCATGCGGATTGTGCAGCAGTTTGACTGAACTCAAATTATTTTTACTGATAGCGTTTTTGCTTATGACGGTGCCACCACGGTAGCGGTATTGGTAACCTTCCATACACTGCCGCCGCCAACGCTTACCCCTTTGGTACTGCCCCTGGTCATGTTATCTTTTGAAAAGTAATATAACGGGTGACCTTTGTAGGTAACCTGCGTATTGCCGAACACAGTAATGGTGCTGAACTGGCTTTTATCTAAAATGGAAGGAAGGCTCAGGATAGCGCTGGAAGAATATACCGGCCAGATTGCATCATGAGCCGCAACGTTGGTATCAAATGTATTCACATTAAATTTGTCAGGCGTAAAAGCATACAAGGTTAAACCGGCAGCGTCGGTAAGGTATTGTGATGATGCCTGCCCGATTACCCCCTGACTTGTATAGTTCATACCATCCAGACCCAGCAGCTGTGCATTAGCAATCATTATTGTGTAATCTGATTTGGCAACAAACCAGGTATTACCCACACCATCGCCATTAACATCGCCTGCTTTGGCGTCGTTTGAATAATAATACAGAGGCCATCCTTTGTAAGTTGTTTGCCTGGTACCATCGGCACGGGTGATTGTGCCAAAATCAACCGCATTCAGGCCGGTACCTATAGATGGAGTATCTTTGAAAAAGGGGTGCCAAACCATTTCACAAGCACCTGTACAACCCGAAGCACCGCTAACATCAATAGAGAATTGATATAAGCTCCGCCCGGCATTATCGGTAATAATATTACCAAGCTTAGCATTGCTGGTCAGCACAACGCCGGTAACCGCAACGGGTTGTGCGGCGTTACCATTAGAATTGTTGTCCTTTTTACAGGCTGTAACCATCATCATAGCCGTTAGGCCCATTATGGTCATTAAGAGATTGATTTTTTTCATGGTGCAGAGCAAATTTGTTGATGTTGTTCTTAACCATTACTGCTCTCATTGCAATAGGGTTGCCTAAGCTGCAAATTATTTTCAGGGGTTAGCCTTTTAATGGCTGCTAGCAAGTCAGGCGACTGGGCTGCCTGATAAAGTGCCTGTAGATATCTTGAGATGGCTGATTAAGCTAAATACTGTAACTTACTTAATCAATCCGGTTACTTCGTGTCCAATATCATGTGTTGTTAAGTGAACATTACTGATAAACCTGATTTTTTGCCAAGCCATTTACATTAACGGGCTAAGATCGCCTATGCGTTTGGCGCAAGATCTGTAATTACGCCGGACCGTGTTGGCTGCCATGCCAGCGCTTCCCTGGTTCTTGTGCTTGATGCCTGAAAGTCAGCATTTACAAAGTAGGTAAGGAACCCAAAGTGGTCTGCTGCTTTGTCCGCCGGTATTGCAGCAACCGGAACATGAAGTTTTCGGCCAATTGCTTCTGCAATTTCCCGCAGCTGAATTTTATTCTCTGCAATTGCATGGTACCGGCTTCCCGCTGTTCCTGCTTCAAGGGCCAGCCTGAATAAGCGGGCGGCATCAAGCCGGTGTACCGCCGGCCAGCAGTTAAGTCCCTCATCAATGTAAGCTGAAACCCCCTTTTGCTGCGCCAAACCGGTTAATCTGGTAGCCAATCCCTGCTTGGTTTGGTCGTGTACCATAAGCGGAAGGCGGATAATACTTGATCGCACCCCCTTTGAAGACCACTCCAGCGCCTTTTCTTCCGACGGTATGCGGACAGCCCCTGAACCGTTCGGATCTCCGGCATCTTCCTCGGTTGTTGGCCGGCCGGGCGCAAGCACACCGATTGCCGATGTGATGACCAGCGGCCGGGCGCTTCCGGCTAATGCAGTGCCAAGCACCTCTACCGCCTTCCTGTCCATCTCACCGGCCTCCGCAAACTGCGAAAAATCATTATTGTAGGCTGTGTGTATTACGCCATCACAAACAGCTGCACCGCTATGCAGGCTCTCCAGATTCTCGAGCGTGCCCTGATGCACTTCGGCGCCTGCAGCGATAAGAGCTTTGGCACCTTCATCTGAACGCGTAAGGCCAAGCACCTGGTGGCCTGCTGCAATTAACTCCTTAACAACGGCCGAGCCTATAAAGCCCGTTGCGCCGGTAACAAATACACGCATATTTCAACTTTTTTAATGAATAAACTAACCGGTTAGTAACCCGGCTAAACCATACAAAGTTGACCAATGCACAGGGCTGAAACGAGGACATAGGTCACCATTTTTATTTATTGTTTCACCTGTGCCTGCCGGATACGGCTGAGTGTTTCGCGGGATACGCCAAGAAAGGAAGCCACCATGTGCAGAGGTGCACGTGTAATAACGTTGGGATACGCTTTGATGAACGCATTGTATTTTTCTTCGGCAGTGGCGCTGATGGCGCTGAATATGCGTTGCCGGGTATGGTAAAGATTCATTAAAACCAGCTTATCCGAATAAGCTTTCAGTTCGGCAATGTTGCCAAACAGAGATTTAAAATCTTCCCTGGTCCACATTACTACTTCGCTGTATTCGATGGCATCGATATTATAGCTGGATGGGGTGAAGTTATTATAACTTTCAGGATCGGTAATCCAGCTGTTTTCGGGCGAGAATTGCATAACGTGCTCGATGCCGTTTTCAGTAGCCCGGAACATGCGTAAAAAGCCTTTGGAAACAAATGTTTTATAACGGCATACCTCACCCTCCCGCAAAAGAAAATCCTTGCGGCGCATTGTTTTTTCAATGGCAGCTTCGCGGAAGAGCTTAATATGCTCATCCGTTAGCGCTACCTGCCCCCTGATGTATTTCTCAAATTCAGCAAACATGGATACAAAATTAGAGAAAACACAGCAGACATAATCTGTTTGCAAAAACGATGTTTATTTAACATGATATCACTATTTATAATTTTAAAGGAAATCTTTATCCGCCCATCAGTTGATGAAACAGCATTACAGCCCATACGCTGAATTGATTTTAATACAGGAAAATCAGCAGTTATACCTCACTTTGAAAAAATTTAACTGATTTTTAATGGCATAAATTTATCTGCCTGCTTATCTTCGCTGCCTTACATTAAAATTGTAATTGCTTCGTTACAATAACTGAAAATTTATTTTTATGAGAAAGTTTACATTATTGATTACACTGCTGGCAGCAGCACTGCTTTTCACCAACCAGGCTAAAGCACAATACCAGGCTGCAGCCGGTTTAAAATTTGGCGGCTATGAAAACGGCATTTCGGGCAAATACTTTATTAAGGATAATACAGCGCTGGAAGGTGTGCTGGGTTTCAGGTCGCATGGCTTTGCCATTACCGGCTTGTACGAAATTCATCAAACCGCATTCGGTGTGCAGGAGCTTAAACTTTATTACGGCTTTGGCGCGCATGTAGGCGCTATTGGCAGCGGTAACTACAAACGCTACAACGGCGATGATTATAACTATCATAACAGCACCATCCTGCTGGGGGCCGATGGCGTAGTGGGGCTTGAGTACCTGATTCCTGATGCGCCCATTGCCATCAGCCTCGATTTAAACCCGCGCCTTGAGCTGGCTACCGGGCCGTTTTTTGACCTGGCGCCGGGGCTGGGCATTAAGTATGTTTTCCGTTGATCAGTAGTATCACTTTACGGCTTTGCTTCTCCTGCCGTTTTCTGCTGTTTAAAAATATAGAGGGCGGCAAGGGCAGCAGCGGGAACAGCCATAATGTAAACCCAGGTATCCAGCGGGCAGGTATTATCCAAAGGGTCGTTGTCGCTGCAGGGCTCGCCCGGATCCTGGGCATGGAGCAGCAGCGGCATCAGCATGATGCAAAGCGTAATTAATATTTTGCCGTACTTCATCTGCCCGTTTTAAAGTTTAACAAACATTTTTCTGCCATACAACTTCTTGGTGCCCGCATCGGTAGCCTCTATAATGTAAGTGCCCGGTTTCAGGCCGCTTACATCGCCGGAGGCCTTGCTTTCATTGCTTGCAAAGCTGGCAACCAGCCGCCCGCTGGAAGACATTACCCTGATTTGCAGATTCATATTATTTACCGCACTGTTCACAGTTACCTGTATACGGCCCGATGCCGGATTGGGATACACCGAAAGCAGTATACCCTCTTCTGTATGCTCGGTTAATACCACGGTAACCTTGCTGCTGTAGGCGGTATGTGCAAAGGCGTCATTAATCATGAGCTGGTAATAATTAGCGCCGCTTGTAGCTCCCTTGTCCAGGTAAGTGTAGGTGCCCCTGCCATCGCTTTGCAGCTGATAAATAGGTATAAACTGCTTTGAGCCGTCCATGCGCTGCAAGGTGAAACCGGTAAAATCCTGCTCATTGTCAACCTTCCAGGTTAACTGTGCCCCGCCGCTTACGGCTATACCATCGAACCCTAATAAATGGTAACCGGCTGCTACCGGATTTTTATGAAAAACTACTTCAAAGCGGTTGGCACCAAAACTGCTGGTATCGGCCTGTGATATATTGAATACGTATTTGGGGTATTTACTAAGCAGCAGCGAATCCTTCTTATAGTGGTCAATCAGGTAAGCATCATACCTCGTGTCAAGCGAACTAAGGCCCGATGCAATCAGGCTGTCAATGGTAGATGATCCGCTTACGTTTACATAAAGCTTAACGCGGGTAGTTGAATCAATACCGGCCATGTGGTTGATAGCCAGCTGCCTGCTGCTGTTGCCGGCATAACTGGCCAGGGTTGACAGGTTGCCTATACCGGCAAGCCTCTCGGCATCATTGCCAGGCTCATACTCATTTTTTGAACCCGGCTCAAACAGCAATAAAACATCATCCGTATTGATGGAATCCTTTGCCAGCTTAAGCCGCATACTTTGCGGCTGCATTTGTCTTTTAACGGCCATAATTAAGGCTGAAGGGGCCGGCTGAATATTTGATTTTGCATTCTCATTAAATGTAAGCGTGGCGCCTGCTGCGGCTGCCTTCACAAAAAATCCCTGTCCGCTGGCAATTAAATTAATACCGCCATTAGTGCCGCCTACGTTAGCCTGATAAGCGCTGTAATTTTTGGTAGAATAATTGAAGATGTAAATGGTATTGTTTACGCTTGGCCCGTAAATACCGTTAGAGCTGCTGGTGGCCGAAAAGGTATCCCAGTTAATGCTGGCGGCGTAGGGGTTGCCTAATAAGTTGTAGCCGGTTTTTGTAGCAGTGAATGCCGTGCTGCCGCTCCACCAGATAGTAACCGGTACGGAACCCTGATTAAGCGTACCAGTAGCGGTAGTAGTACTGGCATCAACAGCTCCGTAGCTGTTATTATAACGGGTTTGCTTATTATAACCGCCGGTGGTACTGGTTGCGCTGGTGGTATTGACCGTATTACTGCCCGCATAATACAACATAAAGCCGTTGCCTGCAGGTAACGTTGCGGTAGAAGTTGTTACACCGCTGCCGGTGTAATATTTTAGTGTGCCGCTTGAAATGTCTGTAATTCCCTTAAAATTGCCTGAATTGAAACTTGTGTTGCTGGCTGTCAGGTTTTCAATATACAGGTAGGAGGTGGGCGTTGCATTGGTTACCGTAAAGCCGCCTGCTGCCCCTGTTGGGCCGGCAATAAACACGCCGGGATTGTTGTTTAAATACTTTAAGCTATAGTTGCCGGTAGCGTTAGCGCCGCTGTTAACCGGCGACGACAGCAGCCGGTAGTTGCGGGTAGCATCGGCCGTAACCCCGCTGGCCTGCCCTTTGAAGTAACGCTGCACGTTAACAAACCCGCTGATAGGCGGGTTGGTGGAAGATACCGTATAACCGCTTAGCGAAGCCACAGTAGCAGTACCCGTAGCATCAGACAGCAGGGTAAGGTAGGCCGCCGAGCTGGTTCCGGCCACTAACTGTGCGGGAGAATTCATCGTAAGCACTCCGGTGCCGGCAATTTTAAAATTACCGGTGCCCGAACTTATGGTTTTAACCCCTGCGTTAGAAAAGGCAACATTATAAAACAAAGTGCCAGCTGCACTAACATCATTAAGTGTTTGCGCCGCAGTGCCATCAAAAGTAACCAGGCCATCAGTGGCATCCTGTGCAAA
>CAXTAP010000134.1:0-6327 GCA_964241965.1 uncultured Mucilaginibacter sp. | reverse complement strand
TTACAGCCCTGAGCCGGGCATACAGCGGGACAACAGCCACGACTGGTGGCCCAAGATGGTTATGCTTAAGGTACTGAAACAATATTACTCGGCTACCGGCGATCAGCGCGTTATTAAGCTGATGACTAATTATTTCAGGTACCAGCTAAAAAACCTGCCTGAAAAGCCGCTGGATCACTGGACATTCTGGGCCAGGTACCGCGCTGCAGACAACCTGATGGTGGTTTACTGGCTGTACAATATTACAGGCGACAAGTTTTTACTCCAGCTGGCCGATTTGCTGCACCGGCAATCCTTTAATTATACGGATGCCTTTTTGAATACAGATATGCTAACCAGGGACGGCAGCATTCACGGCGTAAATTTAGCGGAGGGCATGAAGGAACCTGCCATTTACTATCAGCAGCACCCCGAGGAACAGTATGTGGATGCCATGAAAAAGGGGTTTGCTGATTTGCGCAAATATAATGGCATGGCGCATGGCCTGTTCGGCGGGGATGAATCATTGCATGGCAACAACCCTACGCAGGGATCTGAACTGTGCACGGCGGTGGAAATGATGTTTACGCTGGAAAGCACGCTCGAAATTACCGGCGATGTAAGCTATGCCGACCACCTGGAGAAGATAGCCTTTAATGCCTTGCCTGCGCAGATTGCCGAAGACTTTAACAGCCGCCAGTATTTTCAGCAGGCTAACCAGGTAATGCTCACGCGCGAAGGCCGTAATTTCGACCTTAACCATAATGGCACCGATGTTTGTTACGGCCTGCTTACCGGCTATGCCTGCTGTACCTCTAACATGCACCAGGGCTGGCCTAAGTTTACCCAGAATTTATGGTACGCCACTGCCGATAGGGGATTGGCGGCTCTGGTATATTCGCCAAGCGAGGTAAAAGCCAAGGTGGCCGATGGCAAAGAGGTAACATTTACCGAAACCACCAACTACCCGTTTGATGAAACAGTAAAGTTTACGCTCAAAACAGCCGGTAAATTTAAATCGCTCAGTTTTCCGTTTCATTTGCGCATACCCGCCTGGTGTACCAAAGGCACCGTTACCATTAACGGCAAGGTTTGGCAGGAAGCCGCCGGCAGCCAGATTGTAAAAATTAACCGCGAGTGGAAGGATGGCGATATAGTGGAGCTGAGCCTGCCCATGCATATTTTTAAAAATACCTGGTATGAAAACTCAGTTTCCATTGAGCGCGGCCCCATTACCTACGCGCTGAAAATAGGAGAGGAAGCTAAACAGGTCAAAAATACCAGGTTTCCGCTCAACTATGGGGATGCTTATACCGAAATTCGCCCCACTACTCCATGGAATTACGGTTTGCTGGAAATGCCTGATAACCAATTAAGCCAGCATTATAAAGTTGAAAAAAAGGAGGAAGTCTTTAATTATCCCTGGAATCTAACCAACGCCCCGGTGATTATTAAAGCCAAAGCCAGGCGCATACCTTCCTGGCAATTATATAACGGCATGGCCGGGCCATTGCCTTACAGCGTAATAAACAATGAGAATGATGCCCTGCAAAAAGAAGAGGACATTATTTTAGTACCCTATGGCTGTACCCAGCTGCGCATCTCCCAATTCCCGGTGGTGAGGTAATTAGGATGATGGGCTGTAAATTGATGATGAACGGGTTTAAAGCACATATTCAAAAACACATTGTAATGCCGTCTGTTTCATATCACAGAACGATAACATTTTGCTTGATAATATAATAACCATACCCGAAAGCGCCCTGGCGGCACTTGGTCATCTGTTCAGCAACATCGGTAAGCCTGCAGCCGGCTTACGGATATGCGTTGTAGTGCCGGTACGCAATGAAGCGGAGCACATTGAGCAAACGCTGGAAGCCTTGCGTTTGCAAACAGATGCCGGCGGGCAGCCGCTTGATGATAAACTGTATGAGGTACTGGTGCTGGTAAATAACTGCACGGATGATTCTTACAGGATCATCAAAAACTATCAGGGCAGGCACCCCGAATTTAATCTGCATGCCGAAACGGTTTCCCTGCCCTACAGCCTGGCGCATATCGGGCCGGTAAGGCGCCTGCTGATGGACGAGGCCAGCCGCCGTTTGCTGCTGGCCGGTAACCGGGAGGGTATCATTGCTTCAACAGACGGCGATACTTTGGTTGACAGCCAGTGGATTTACTACCTGCTGGATGAAATAGGCCGGGGCAATGATGCTGTAGGAGGGCGCATATTAACGCTCAATCAATCGGGTAGCGCCCGCAGGCATCATCTGCGCGATGTAACCTACCGCTGCCTGCTGGCCCAGGCCGAGGCGCTGATTGACCCGCAGCCGCACGACCCGCAGCCGCAGCATTTTCAGTTTTTTGGCGCTAATATGGCCGTTACCTGCGCTGCTTACCGGAAGGCAGGCGGCATACCCTTACTGCAAAGCCTGGAGGATGTGGCCTTTTACCGTATTCTGGCGCAGCACGATGCCCTCATCCGCAAAAGCAGCAAGGCAAGGGTTTATACCTCCGACCGTATTGATGGCCGCGTGAATGTAGGTTTCTCTGAGCAGCTGCGCAGATGGGCACAGGAGCATGAGGACAACAAGCCTCAGCAGGTAATACCGGTATCGCACTTTTTACATCTGTTTCGCCTGCGCCGGCGCACACGGCTGCAATGGCAGCAGTATATTACGTATAAAACAACCAACTGCGGGGAACTCGAAGCTATTGCCGCACAACTGCATGTTGATGCCGGCTGGATGCTTGAGCAGTTAACGGCAAGCGCTTACTTTGGCAAGCTATGGGATATGCTTGATAAGGCGGCCAACAAAGTGCTGCGGCCCCGGCCGCAGCCTGTACAGCAGGCTATTGAGCAGCTGCGCACATTTATTAAATCGCCGCATACTACTGTTTTTCAAATAGATCCAGCCGGTACTGGTCTTCCCGCTGATGATGCAGGTGTCGAATTCCGGCAAGCTGTATAAAGGATTCATGCACCTCATCGCCAGTGAGGGGGTAATCATGCACTTCAGGTGTCCAGTGCACCAGCAGCAGATGGCCGCCCGGCTGCAGGTGCGCTGCTATTTCTTGCTGAAGGCGTTTCAAATCAGGCATAGCCAGATAATAACCAACTTCCGACATCAGTATCAAATCAAATTGACCGGCAGGAAACTGGTCCGGCACCGACATTTTTTGTATAGCAACCTGCGGATAGTCCTTTAGCCTTTCCCTTGCCTTGATCAACGGAGCCTCAGCAGCATCAACCGACAGCAGTTTTTTGCAGCGTGCAGCCAGCATTTGGCTTAGTACGCCTATAGAACAGCCTATTTCAAAGGCATTGCTGTATTTTTTCCTGGGCAGGGCCGCTATGGTGTTTTCATATTTACCGCGCTCATAGGCACTGGTTTCAAAGTTCCAGGGATCTTCATTAGCCCGGTAAACATCATTAAAATACTCTTCAGGCAGGGATTGGTCTCCGTTGGGCATATGGTTATACTTTATTAAATTCTACAAAAACTTCTTCCGGCTTATCAAAATGCGCCAGCACCTCCGGGGATAAAATAAAACCATCCGGATCATCACCGATCAGCCGGGTGGTTTGTGAGCGGTGGGCGGTAATAGCTGCCTTTTTTTGCTGCATTACCTGCTTAATATCCACCTTCCATACCTTAACCTCACCGGGCATAGGCAAATCATTCTCCCCTGCACGTTCCCAAAGCCATATCAAATATTCCAGCTGCCGGGGTTTGATGCCCGCTTGCCTGATGGCCTCCTGCGTAATTTGCCAGGTAGCCCGGTGGTCGGGGTGCGGGTCGCGCTGCCAGGGCAGCAGGATGGTTTGCGGGGCAATGCTGCCAAGTACGCCGGTCAGGGCTTTTACTGCACCGGCAAAACCGGGTGCGGTGCTTACCGGCAGGCTGCCATCCTGCAGGCGCAAAAATGTAATATGGCTTTCATCAACGCCCAATAAGTGCAGGGCGCTGATCGCTTCTTGCTCCCGCAGGGCGGTTAGCTTTGCAGCAGGATATTGTTTAGAGTTGGGGTGCGACAGGCTGCCGTTTGTGGTAAAAACCATCTGTACCTGAACGCCTGCCTGCCTCAGCAAGGCAATAGTGCCGCCGCAGCCCAATGATTCATCATCCTGATGGGGTGCAATAACTAAAACATTGCCTGTTTGCTTCAGGTCGGCAGGCCGCAGCCACCGGGCATCCTGCTGCCAGTTTATCATAGTGCTCATTCCCAAAGATTGCCGGTGTGTTCCTGGTTTAAAACATATTCGCCAATGGCTGTTAACGCTGCATCGGGCGCAGGCTGTCGCAGGTAAGTTGTTAAATCCCGGTGAATGCGCTCTAAGGCATCAGGCCGCATCAGGCCGCGCGAACCTACCGAGCGTTCGGCCAGCTGCAGGCTGCGCAGGCAAATGTCTTCAATTACCGTCCGGGTCATGTTGGCATACGCCAGTATTTTCGAAACATGATCTGGTGCGGTTAGCCATTCGTCGGTTTTATTACCGGCCTGATAGAGCCACAGATTGCCGGTTTCGGTAAGATAGGTAATCTCTGCTATACGCGCCCGCTGAAAGCTGTCATCGGTGCGCCCCAGGCCGCGTAAAAACTGATGGGTTGCCGCCAGCACAGCTTCGGCGCCGCCCAATTGCACCGCTGCAAAGCGGATAGCGCCGCCGCTGAAATAAGGCTGCTGATAGTAAGCATCGGGCCGGCCCAGCAAATCAGCTTCCTCCAGCTCAATACCGGTAAAATCCATCCGGAAACTGGCGGAAGAACGCATGCCCAGGGGCTTCCAGAAGCTGCCGTCGGCTGCTATGGGCTGCACCTTTTCGGTAGGAATGATGCACATCTGCCAGCCTTTCCTGGCAGGCGATATTAATTCGCCGGTAATGAGGGGGCGCCGTATCCAGCCTGCACCTGAGCAAAAGGTCTTAGCGCCTTCGAGGCGGTAACGGCCATTGCCCAGGTCATGAATGCGTACGCCGCCTGCGGCCTGCGTATTCCACACGCCAAAAAGCTTATGGTTAATGCCTGCATCGGCAAACCAGTCATCCTTTTGCTCGGGCGTACCGAATAAGTGTATCAGGTATAAGGCATTGATATGCCCTTCATATACCCGGCCAACCGGCAGGCTGGCCCGGCCAACCTGTTTTAACAGCTGTAATAACTGCGCAGTGCAGGGCCGGTTAAAATCCAGTTCCCGGCCCGGCAGCACAATGCTTAATAAGCCCCCGGCAGCCATCCACTCAAACTCCTGCTCCGGGAAGCTGCCTTCCTGGTCAATGGCAGCCGCATGGCGGGCTACACGGTTAAACAATTGCTGCCGGGTTAAGTCGGGTACGAGCTGGTTAATTTCCATGTAAAAATATTAGCGGCCAAGGCCATTAAATGAAAGTTTAAAACCGGCTTTTGTTTTGCCGAAGTACATTAAAACCGCATGTTGCGGCCAGCTATTGAATATTTGGAATTGTACACAAATATCCTGACCTTTAATTAACCAATTAAAATAACCTATGATAAAATTTTTACAGCCTGCAGCAAAATGTAGTCTGGCTATTTTGCTGCTGCCTATGCTGGCGCTATCCTGCAAAAAGGACAGCACCGTTAACCAGCAGGCCGCTGCAACAGGTACTACTGCTCCGACTACTAATACTACAATCACCACCGGCACGACCGCTGCCGGAACCTATAAACTGATTTGGGCCGACGAATTTGACAGCACCGCTGTTGACCTGCACAAATGGACCTTTGAAACCGGAAACTTAGGCGTAAACAATGAGAAGGAGTATTATCAGGCTGCCAACGCTGCCGTGAGTAACGGCAATTTGGTGATAACGGCCAAACAGCAAACGGTAAACGGATTTCCGTACACCTCGGCCCGGATGAATACCTCAGGAAAATTCTCGGTGCAGTACGGCCGGGTTGAGGCCCGTATTAAGATGCCATTGGGCGCGGGCCTGTGGCCTGCCTTCTGGATGCTGGGCAGCGACATTAATACCGTAAGCTGGCCCAAATGCGGTGAGATTGATATTATGGAGCATGTGAATGCGGATAGTACAATACATGGCACTATACATTGGGACAACAACGGGCATCAACAATCAACCCATGCTATATCAGGTATGCCCGGTGGTTATCACGTGTATGCCATTGAGTGGGACAGCCAGGGCATCAGGTGGTACATTGATAATACGCTGTTCGCATCTGATACTACGGCAAACAACATCAACAGTACAGAGGAATTTAATAACGGGCCTTTTTTCATCTTACTCAACTTGGCTGTGGCCGGCGATTTCCCGGGCCAAACGGTGGATTTAGGCAAGCTGCCGGCCAGCATGTATGTGGACTATGT
>CAXTAP010000133.1:0-6360 GCA_964241965.1 uncultured Mucilaginibacter sp. | reverse complement strand
AATACGGAAGCATTGACCACATATTTTCGAAACTTGGTGACCAAATATTCTGTAAAACTTTGACCACCCTAAATAAATTTATTTGATATATATAGTTAAATTGCTTATCACATCATACAATGCTCAAAAAGCACAGAATGATGTGATCAAGGGTTTCGTATTCCACACTTATGCTGCTGATTTTGTGAAAATGTACTTAATGTGATTAGGAAGGTTGAACCACTCAGTCATCTCATAAATACCCTTCAGCCAGCTTTGACTGTATTGACACGAACATTAATACCCCTTGTCGGGCTAAATCAACTGCGATTTATCAAAATCAGCTAAACATTGAAGTCGAACCTAACAGGGCTTAATAACTTGAAGGTTTATGAGATGACCCCTATAGAGGCGAGTCATCGCGACCTTGCTTTCATTCGTCTATATAATTTGAACCCTTATCTATTAGTTTTAATAGATGAGGGTTTTTCTTTTTATCTTTAACATGCGACTCAAAGGAATTTAATACGGACTTCCGCAGCGTTTAAAATCAGTCAACTAATGAAAAATTCATTTTTTACCACCGTCTGTTTTTATTTGATAGTTTTAATCGGACTTGCATTCACATTTAACGAAACCGGGCAATGGACATTGGTTAAAACGAAAGACAAGGTTGCAGGCCGTAATGAATGCAGCCTTGTTGCTGTTAATGGCAAACTGTACTTAATCGGCGGCGATGGTCCGGCAGAACCTGTGGAAGTTTATGATCCCAATACCAATGGCTGGACAAAAAAGGCGGTTGCACCGGTTGTTATGCACCATTTGCAGGCCGTTGCTTATAGGGACAAGATTTATGTGCTGGATGCTTTTTATGACGGACAATTTCCAACTCAGGCGCCTATGCCGAACAGTTATAGTTATAATACCAAAACGGATACGTGGAACAAACTGGCGGAGATACCGGAAAATCGTAGGCGTGCAGGTGCGGGCGAAGCTATGCACGACGGCAAGTTGTATTTGGTATGCGGCATTACCCACGGTCATAGCAGCGGCACGAATGCTATGTTTGACGAATATAACCCGTCGACAAATACATGGAAAGTATTGCCAGATGCACCGCACAGTCGCGATCATAGCATGGCTGTTGTGATAGGAGATAAATTGTATGCTGTAGGAGGACGAAATACAAGTTATCGTGACCCGAATAATATAATCCCGTTTTTCCGGCAAGTAATGCTTGATGTGGATTGTTATGATTTTAAGACAGGTAAATGGTCAACACTGGCAGCAAAATTGCCAATGGGTACCGGAGGCGGTACAGCTGTTAATTTTCAAGGTAAGCTCTTCTATATAGGCGGGGAAAGGGCCACCGATACGGAACAAAACAGCGCCCGGAAAGACGTTTACTATTTGAACCCATCAACTGATAGTCAGTGGACTAAAGCACCGGATCTCAACATGGCAAGAAATGGTGTGGGTGGCGCGGTACTTGATAATCACATCTATATAGCGGGTGGTGCAGGCGGCGGCCCGGGTGGTCCACCGCCAAATGGAAAACCGGGACAACAAGGCCCTCCACCGGGCAGTGCACCTTCCCAGGGACCTCCGCCGGGACAAGTTGGTAGCCCACGTAGCGGCGACATTTCTTTGGAAGAGTTTAGCTGGTAAGGCTAGCCCTTAAGGGAATATACTTGAACCCCTTTTAAGATGATTTAAAACTGTTGGCGGCATTTTGGTAAAATATAAGCCTCTAATTCAGGAGTAATTATCATAAGGTATAATTTCCTCTTGCTAATCTACTTAACATAATATGAAAAGTCAAAATTCCTTGATCATGCTCAAGCGTCTTAATTGAAATAAAATGCTGATAGTAAAATCAGGAGGAAATTTCCAGTCGGGTTTCAGCCTCAATTCCCATACGGGCGAAAATGGGTAAGCCTTTAGGTGGACAGGCCAGCTTTGGTTATAAATGGCAGGGTAAATCAATAGTGGTTGATGAAAAAGAGGCTCCGGTCCGCAAACTTATCTACGAGATTTTCTTGGAATGCCAGCGGAAAAAAACGACAGCTGAAAGATTGAATGCTTTAGGCTATCGAACCCGGAACGGCTCCCGTTTTTCAGATACCACAGTCGACCGTTTGTTACGGGATACGACTGCAAAAGGCCAGCGGCTTGCTAATCACACGAAAAGCATTGGAGAGGGAAGGCAATGGGTTACTAAACCACAGGAGGAATGGATTGTCGTTCCGTGCCCTTCTATTGTTTCAGAGAAGCTATGGGAGAAATGTAATGCGGTACTTGATGAACAATCGGCAAAACGCACGAAGAGGGGTAGAATATCAGAATATCTGCTCGCCGGTTTGGTGAAGTGTGAATGTGGTACAGCCATGTACGTGTTCAGTACAGCCAAAAAATTTACCTGCAAAAGATGTAAAAACAACGTGAAGGTCTCAGATATGGATGACGTTTACCAGCAAGTTCTTAAAGGATATTTAAATGATGTTCAACCTCAGATGTACGTGGAAGAATTGGAAGCAGACATACGGGTTAAAGAAAGCTTGTTAACGGCTACCACGAAAAAGCGTAACCAGTTGCGGAAGAAAATGGACGAATTGGTTCCCTTAAGAATAAGTGGGGATCTTGACAAGGAGCATTTTGCTGCGATCTATCAGCCACTTGTTACTCAAGTACATCAACTTGACAGATCAATACCAGAGCTGCAGGGGGAGATCGACTTTAGGCGTGTGCAGCTTACCTCAGTTGATCATGTCCTTAAAGAAGCAAAAGGGTTATATGAAGCTTGGTCGAACATGCTTTTCTCTCAAAAACGCCCTATCGTAGAGGCAATTACCGAATATATTACTATTGGGAAAGAAACAATTGATGTCGGAATTTACCATCTTTCTTCCTCCTCGAGACTAACAAGTCAACACGAATTCAGGGGTTCATGCTGGCAATCAGCATAAAGCTCGAAGGGTATTCTACCGTCATGCGCGCCCTTGAAATGGTAATGCGGCGCTCTTCCAGCGGCTGGCGCATTACCTCCAGCACCGAGCGCTTAAATTCCGGCAGTTCATCCAGAAAGAGCACGCCGTTATGGGCCAGTGATATTTCGCCGGGCTGCGGGTTGCCGCCTCCGCCCACCAGTGCTACATCGCTGATGGTATGATGCGGCGAGCGGAAAGGCCGGACGGTGACCAGCGCATCGGCGGCGGCCATTTTACCGGCTACCGAATGTATCTTGGTAGTTTCCAGCGACTCATGCAGGCTCAGCGGCGGCAAAATGGAGGGCAGCCGCCTGGCCAGCATGGTTTTACCTGCCCCCGGCGGACCAATCAGTATTACATTATGCCCGCCTGCAGCGGCAATTTCCAGTGCCCGCTTAATGTTTTCCTGGCCCTTCACATCGCAGAAATCACTATCGTAATTACAGAGGCTGTTATAAAACTCTTCGCGGGTATTGACCACCTCGGGATTTAATTGCAGGTCGCCGTTAAAAAAGCCGGCCACCTCCTTAATGCTTTCCACGCCAAACACTTCTAAATCACTTACAATGGCGGCCTCACGGGCGTTTTGTTTAGGCAGGATGAAGCCCTGATAGCCCTCGCGGCGCGCCTGTATGGCAATAGGCAGGGCACCCTTAATGGGCTGCAACCCGCCATCCAACGAGAGCTCGCCCATAATGAGGTAACGGTCGATGTTCTCGGCCTCCATCTGGCCCGAGGCAGCCAAGATGCCGGCAGCAATGGTAAGGTCATAGGCGGAACCCTCCTTGCGGATATCGGCCGGGGCCATATTGACGATGACCTGCTGGCGGGGCATACGGTAGCCGCAGTTTTTCAGTGACGATTCAATGCGGTAATAGCTTTCCTTCACGGCATTGTCGGGCAGGCCCACGATAGAAAATTTTGTGCCCGCTGCAATATTTACCTCAACGGTAATGGTGGTAGCCTCAATGCCATATACGGCGCTGCCAAAGGTTTTAACTAACAAAACACTCAGATTTTTAGATGCCGGAAGGTAAGCAAAATTGCCGGATTGCTAAAACGCCGCAAAGAGGTTTAATGGCTGTTTTGTAAGGCAAGGTTGGCACGTGCTAAGCTCTGCTGCAGGTAAGCTAAAGGTAATGTATATGATAAGATTAATTGCTATACCACACAACGGTGATTCTGTTCCTTTAAAGAAATACTTCCCACTGCTGCCGGTATGGCAATATTTAGATTAACCGGCTGAATTGATTAATAAGCCCGGCCGTTGTGCTTTTTGCGGTAAATAGAATTGCTCACCCGGTTTTCTCTGCCGCGCAGCCTGGCCCGTTCAGCCGGGGTCATGGTGCCGGTTGCCTTGGTGAACCTTTTTTCCGAACGGATACTCCGCTCCCTCGAACGCAGGTTATGGGTTTCTGAACGGGTAAGTTCGCCGCTGCGCACGCCCTGATTAATTCTGGCTGCCTGGTTGTGTTCCCTGCCGTTAATTACCGGTGTTCTTTGTGCCTGTGCTGTAAAGGTAGCTGCAAATAAACTAAGCACCGCACCTCCAATAATGAGTCTCGCCTTCATAAATTTATGTTTTTGTAGTTTTAGGACCTGGCAGCGTAAATAAGGTTTAATTGTTCGGATGGGTTCGGCAGCACAGCCAGGGGCATACCTGCCGCGCCACTCCTGCCGATGTGGATAAATGGAAGGCCGCCAAAGATATGGAATGGGAAACCATGCACCGGATACTGCAGCAGTTGAAAGGAGCCAAGAGCCAGGGTAGTCAGGTTCACAGTTTAAAAACAACAGTCGGTCGGCCCCACCCAAACCCTCCCCGGAAGGGAGGACTTAAAAAATTTTACTTAAAAGTCTTTCCTGCCGGGGGGAGATTTAGAGGGGGCTGGTTGGTTTGAGGCTGGCTGTTGCTGCTTCGCTTACCGCAAAAGTGAGCTTTGATTACTTGCAGGCAGCTTTTAAAGCGGTAAAGATTGTGCCTGCTTAAAAGGCCGGATAAGTGCTGTAATTTGCCGGCACCCAGGTATAGCCGGTTCCGGCAGCCCTGATATGCCCTATGCCCGGAAAGGAAAGGTGATCGCCGGCCACCCAGTAACCTTCCTTAGCCGCCTCGCGGAAAGCTTTCATACGCTGTGCAGCGGCGGCCTTCGGGTTTACATCATATACAATGGCTACCGCCGGGTCGGCAAACTGCACAGCTGCAGCATGTATAATGTCTCCCCAAAACAATAATTTCTGGTTCCTGCTTTCCAGCGCGTAAAAGGTGTGGCCGGGTGTATGGCCTGGGCTGGCTACCGGTGTAATGCCGGGCAGCAGTTCGTTGCCATAGGTAAATGTTTTTACCTTGCCGGCCTTCAGGTAAGGGCCCACTGTTGCTTCGGCCTGGCTGAAATAATTTTTCAAAGTTTCGGGCGCTTTGCTTTTATTGCCCTCGCCAAACCAAAAATCTACTTCGGGCTTGCTGATGTAAATGACAGCATTCGGAAATACCATCTGGTCGCCGTTCATCAGTCCCCCGGTATGGTCAACGTGAATGTGGGTGATTAGAACAGCGTCAATCTGCTCGGGTTTGTAACCTGCACGGTTCAGGCTTTCTGTTACATGCCCCAGGGTAGGCCCATAAGCGCCGGCGGTTCCGGCATCTATCAGTATCAGTTTACCGGCGGTTTTTATCAGATAGCTATTGTCGGAAAGCTCGGCCGGGTCTGCCTGAAAATTCTGCCTGAGCTGCTGCTCCACTTCACCGGGCCTGGCATTGAGCAGCAGCTGTTTAAAGTTTTGGGGTACGGTACCGTCAGAGAGCGCCGTTATTTCCATATCGCCTAAATGCATACGGTAGTAGCCGGCCTGAACCTTATTGGTGTTGTCGGCGCTTTGGGCTGTAGCTCCGGATAGAAAACTTAACAGGCTGCTCAGTGACAGAAGCGCCGCAGCAGCGGGCTTCATTAAGGATTGATTAAAGATACTTAAATATTTCATTTTCGTTATTGAATTAACGACACAAAATTTCAAGTTCCTGACCGCATCTTTAAGGACATTTGTCACTTTGATTTTGTGACAAATATCACTCAGGATTTATATAACCGGCTCAAAGTTTCCCTTGATATACCCAGGTACGAGGCTATGTAGGTTTTGGGTATGCGGCTTATTAAGTGCGGGTACTGGCGCGTAAATTGCTCGTAGCGCTCCTTAGCGCTTCCCATAATCATCATTTGTAAGCGCTTTTGCAGGGAGATATAACCCATACTGGCCTTGATCTGCAAAAAATGCTCAAACTTCCATAATTCAGCGCCCAGCTTCAGCCGGTTTTCAAGGGTGATGCCAAGCAGCTCGCTGTTCTCGAGGCAATCAATGTTGATGGTAGCCGGTGTGCCCTTAAAAAATGCTTCGC
>CAXTAP010000132.1:0-6435 GCA_964241965.1 uncultured Mucilaginibacter sp. | reverse complement strand
TTTTCGCTTTCTCTTCCTGCGCCTTTTTCTCTTTACGCTGCTCCTTTCGTGATTCCTTTGGTTCACGTTCCTCTTTATGGATTACCTTGTTAATCTTCCGGTTATACAGCGCTGTTAGAATTCCCTGACCTTTCCGGCTGAAAAACTTAAGCTTTGGCTTTTCACTCGTTCCGGTTACGGCTACCGGAATGCCGATCAAACCACCGGGCGGCAGCCCTACCCTGACCAGAATATCCAGCAAGCCGTTAAAACTTGTCGTTCCGCTAATAGTTGGCCGCAGGATGGAAACCTTAAATGTAAATTTATCAATATGGATCAGGTCATCCTTAATGTGAGTGACGATGTTTACCCCTTTCATATCAGGATGATTGAAGGCATCGGCCCCTACATTATCACCAATTACTGAAAGCATCTTTAAGTTATTCACGGCTACGTTCCTTAAGTTCACTACGCCCCCACCCTCTAATGAAGGATAAATCGGATCCATATTCTTGTCGAAATCACCTTTCAGCTTGTAATCCAGCGAAACCACGCCGCTCACATCCTTTGCAGAGGTGGCCATCTTGCGTACCATAGCCATTTCCTTGTAAGCCCTTTGCACATTAAAATCCATAACTTTAAATGCCACATCAAAATTGGCAGTTAACGGAGATTCATCCTGATAACGGGCATCAATATTCATCGTGCTGCCGATAAGGTTAAAAGACGTATTTTTTAAATAGATCTGGCCCGCCTTTACAGCAGCAGTTCCTGTAAGCTGGCTAATGTTGAGCCCCTGAAACGATACAATTTTTGCATGGGCTGCCAAAGCAACATCCAGATTTTTGGGGACAATTATTACACCGCTGCTCTTCGGGTTTTCGGCCTTAGCATATTCAACTTCTATAGATTTATCATGGTTGTCGCCGCTCTGGAGCGCCATAAATTCATCCAGAAGAATATAATTGGAATTCATTGCAAAGTTTCCATGAAGCGTTCCCTTGCGCTCAATAAAGTAATTGATGGTATTAAGCAGATAACCATTCAGCGAGAAATCAGATTTTCCGTAAGCAGCATAAAATTTTCTGAACCACATTTTTTCATTCTCAAATTGAAAGTTACCCTCTTTGAGATAAAATGCCTTCGGCAGGTAGGCGGTAGTAGCTCTGATATTGTTCAGGATCAGGGTGCCTTTGTTGTCCAGTTTGCTGTATTCACCTTTGGTGGCATAACTCTCCCGGCCATTCAAAGAAAGATCGGCTGTGATTAGTCCACTGATATCCAATCCTTTTCTTGAAAATACCCGGTAAATTCTTCCCACATTTAAAACGCCCTTTGCCCGTACTTTATAAAGCACATCTTCAAAATTCTGTAAGTCGGCGTTAATGAATACCGGGTTGCCTTCAAAATCAAATTTAAAGGGCGTAAGTTTTATGCCCAGGCCGCTGAAAGTACCCGCCGGGTTTTGAATATCAGCGGTCAGGTTAATGTGCTGTATCGGGTTGGGGTAAGATGTTGTCTTTAACCAGCCATCCTTAAGATCAAGGTGTCCATTGGTTTTAGGGAACAGCTTTTTATCAATACTGAAAGTGCCGTCTGCCTTAACATCGGCATTCATCAGGCCCTTCATATCAATATCTTTCAAACCTAAGGCTGCATCCAGTGTCTGTAAATTTACAGCGCCTTTTATAGCGGCCTTTACGCTCATTTCGCTTAATCCTTTGGTTTTAACGGCCGCCCTGAAGGTATTTTTTTGTCCAAGGTCAAAAGTTAGTTTTTTTAAATCCAGCCCTAACTGTTCCACGTCTAAAGAGGGCAGATCAATGCCCAGATCAACGTTAAGATTGTTCATCGGCACAGGGGCCTTTGCATTGGAAATGGTACCATCCTTAACCAGTAAATGCGCTGTCATTCTCGGGTTCTGGTTTCTGGGTTCACTGAATCTACCCTTCAGGCTGAAGAACAAATCACTTTTCCCCTCTAATCTGGTATCCTTTGCCCAATCAAGATACTGTGGCGGCAGTACAGAAATCATATCCCGAATGGTCGTATTCTCAGAAGCAGCTTTGATATCGAGGTCATATCCATCCTTGAGGATGCTCACAAATCCGGTAAACTTTAGCGGGAGGTCATTAATCTTTAATTCATTCTTTTGCAGTACAAAAGTCAGCGCATTGGTATTGATTCGTGTAATCAGGTCGGCATGCAGGGATTTTTGCCGGGCATAATAAATTCTGTTCAGGCTGAAATCCAGTGAATCAATTTTCAGGTCTGTTTTAAGATCAAAGATATCCTGGCTCAATCCGCCCTGCCCTGTATAATTAAGTCCTTTTGCATCCAGTAATATCTTAGCTGTATGGTCAATATATTTAACATGCCAGTTCTTGAATTTGATGAGCTCGAGCTTGACGGACGTACCCTTTTCCGTAGTATCGTTAGGATTTTTAGAAGGACCGGAAACATAAACGTTGTAATTGGCCTGCCCCTTACTGTTAACATAAACGCTGGCGATAGCGTCAGTTACGTAGATCTCATCAATTTTAACCTCGCCGCCAAAAATCAGATTTTTCAGATTGATCCCAGCTGCTACTTCTTTGGCAGACAGTAACGTATCCTGCTGAAAGGGCCTGGAACCCTTGAGCAACAGATCATCCACAGATACCGTGAGAGATGGAAAATGCCGGAAAAAAGTAAGATGCACCTCTTTATAATCCAATTTGCCAGCCAGGCGCTTATTCGCAAATATTTTTACCTGCTGAGAAATAGTTCCGGGAAACACGGCCGGAATAATAAACATCAGAAACAGAATTGATGCTATTAAAATTCCCGTCCATTTTAAAGTCGTTACTGTTATATTTTTAAATCTTTCCATACAGTGATAGCATAACCTTGATTTTGACAGCAGGTTTCATTAATAAACAGGAATAATCTTTAACAATCTAAAATCAAGCCATTTATAGTAATGTTGGTTGTATTATTATCAACATTATTAAGTTTATTTAAATTCTTCTCTTGCGCCGGTTACACATCAGCTGTTAATTTAAACCCTGTCAACACATATTTCACAATGTATTTGCTTTAAGTTGCTTTATACCCTGCACTTCTTTAACTTGAGCCCCAAATAACATGATGGCCGTTACCTTTTCAAAAATTAAGTTTACATCATTCCTGGCGTTTGCTATGGCGGCCTGCAGGATATTCGGTCAGGGCGGCGATCCTGTTGTGAGAACAGATAAAGGGTTTGTTAAGGGAGTAATTGAAAACAATATATGTGTTTTTAAGGGCTTACCGTACGCAGCCCCGCCGGTGGGGCCGCTCCGTTTCAGGCCGCCTGCGGAACATGCTGAATGGAAAGACACCTTGTCTGCACAAAAATTCGGCGCTGTTGCTGTTCAGTCCGACCATGAACAAGTGCAGGGATCAGAAGATTGCCTGTCGATGAATATTTATACACCAAGGGCCGACCATAAAAAACGTGCCGTGGCCGTATGGGTACATGGCGGCAGCATGACTTCGGGTTCAGGCAAGGGAATGGATGGGCATGCCTTTGCCGACAGGGACGACATTGTTACCATCACTATCAATTACCGCCTCGGTTCGCTTGGATTTATGTACATGGACGATGTGGACAAGCGCTATGCCGGATCAGGCAATAATGGTTTGCTGGATTGTGTGATGGCGCTTAAATGGATTAAAAAGAATATCAGCGCCTTCGGGGGAGACCCGAACCGGGTAACGCTCATGGGCGAATCTGCCGGTGCCAAACTGATTAGTGCAGTGCTGGTATCGCCCCTGTCAAAAGGGCTGTTTCAGCAGTACATTGCCGAAAGCGGCTCCGTGCAATGCATAAGGGACGTTAATACGGCCAAGAATGAGCGGTTGAAAATTTTGCAGCAACTGGGTTTGGGAGCCAATGACGCAGCTAAACTGTTAACGCTGCCGGCTGATACCATTATGAGGGCGCAGGCCAGAGTATGTGCAGGCATTGGCGGCAATTCATTCTTCGGGCCGGTTTATGATGGATCGGTTATAACAACCGATGGATACAAATATGCCGCAGGGAAAGAACTGCCCCGCATCAAAGCCCTCATTGGTACTAACAAATATGAGGCTGCCTTATTTGTAAGCGAGGCGGCCTGGAGCCATGACCCGGAAAATACAATCTTAAAGCCTTTATTTCAGGATGAATATCCGATGGTTTACAAAACTTATCAGCAGGAATTGCCAACCGGTACGCCTTATAATACAGCAGTAAAAACATTAACCCAATATATGTACCAGATGCACAGCTACCGCTTTGCCAGGGCGCTTTCGCAAAACGGTATCCCGGTTTGGATGTACCGGTTTGATTATGGTGCCGGTAAAAAGTATGGCGCTATGCACGCAGCCGAGCTTCGTTACGTTTGGAGCAATCCTGAGCAGAAGCAGGACAAACCCGAACAGCAGCAGCTGGCACTGGCTATGCACAGCGCATGGGCGGCCTTTATTAAAACAGGCAGCCCCGGCAGTCCGTATCTCCCTTCCTGGCCGCTGTACAAAAACGACAACCGCAAAATCATGACGTTTGATACCATTGACAGGGTTAACCTGCTGCAAGAGGTTTTTGATGATAAAAGTTTCCCATCGCAGGTATTTATGATCAAATAAAGCCCCTGAACGAAGAAGTTATATCAATAAGCCTGTTTAATTATTACCGGGCTGCCCTTCTGACGTTATAAATACGGCTCAGCCATTAACGCCTGAGCGCGGTATAAATTATCAAACCTTTGCTGAGTAAATATGTTCGTAATCAATATTCAAAACTTTAACCATTAGCCGGTTATGACAGCTTTTTCCTTTCTGTTCCCTCTCATCATGATTGCAGTGATGGGCTTTATTTTTTACCGGGCGTTTGGCGGCGTTTACAAGCAAATGCAAAACCGTAAAAGGCTGGCAAAAGAAGGCAGTTTAATGGTAGCTGATGTTTTGAGTATATCACAAACCGGTACCACAATTAATCAGGTGCCCGAAATGCGCCTGCTGCTGCAGATTGAAAATGCGGGCGGCCAGCCCAGGCAGGTTGAAATTAAGCAGCTGATTGATTTAGGCTCCATTCCCCGTGCAGGCGACCGCATTTATGTACTTACCGATCCTAAAAACCCTGCTAATGTGGTAATCTCGCCGTCACCTTCCGGCAGCGGCATGCAGGCAGCTTTAGTGGATGCCTCAGGCCGCAAAACCGGTACGATGGACATGGGCAGTAAAGAAATTATGGATTACATGGCCATGGCGCCCGAACTGCGCGAACGCGGTAAGCCGGGGGTAGCTACCATCGTATCCATAGTGCCGGCAGAAGGGCGCAGCAGCCAGATCACGATGGATATTGATAACATTGGCCAGGCAGCGAAGCGGGTAACCTTAACACAGGTTATTGATGGCTTTGCCCCGGCGCCCGGCACACGCCTTTATTATCTGTATGACCCGCAAAACCCTGATCATATAGCGCTGGCGCCGGCTTCATTCACTAACGGGCAAACCTTAGGCGCAGGCAGCAACCGGCTCGATCCGCTGGTGTTGGGTCCGCAGCTCCTGCAGCTGGGAGCCAAAGCCGGCGGTATTGTACATCAGGCAAAATCCGTTCCGATGGCCAGTCCGGTATTAGCGGCCAAAGGTTACAGCAAATGGGAATTAACACTAACAGTAACTCCGCAAAGCGGAACAGCGGCTCCATATGAGGCAAACCTGACCATATCATTATCCAGCAAAGAAAAGGCGGATAAGATTGCGCATGAAGGCGCTGAAGTCCCGCTGCGCTATGATCCGATGGATCTGCAAACTATTTCTATCGACTCTATTGCCATGGGTTACCCTGATCCGTACGAAGCCACCTTAAAAGCATTTAATGATCAGCTTTCGCAAGGTTAACAGGCGTGTACTGATATTGCAGGTAAAAAAGCAGAAACCGCTTCAGTTGAGTATTGAACTGCCTTTATATGAATTTGCGGCTTTTATTAAATTAAAAAACCAGCAGAGTCATGATCAGGCTCCCTTTACAAAGCGAAAAACACTGATATAAAATATTTGCTTTCATAAAAATTTACTAACACCGGTCACTGTAATCCCATTGCCCTTATTTACCTGTTGCCCCTAAGCAAATGCAGCCGCATTACATCATTAATAATTAGCAGCCTGTAATTCAGAACCTTATAATTATTAATTTATATCACCATCCACGGCAGGGAAATTACCTGCAATAATTTACTTATTATTGCCTGAAAATATCCGTTTATAACTATAAATTAATATTAACAGAATTTTAAGTATATTTTAATATTTTCTTGCTCCGATGCAATCTTTCTGAACCGATTGCTCGTAGAACAGATTTTATTTGTTGATTTATGAAGCCGATTTTTATTTTAACACTTTTAGCCTTAATTACAATTAACTGGGGGTGTGCTAAATCTGATGATGCCAACC
>CAXTAP010000131.1:0-6440 GCA_964241965.1 uncultured Mucilaginibacter sp. | reverse complement strand
GAACGTTCATGAACGTTCACGGGTGTTCACGCCTCCGTGAACGTGAACACCTGCGAACGGTTAATGCCCCCGCTCTGACAGCAAGGAGGAGTGCAAATTCAATCTCTTACTGATGCTTCGCACTCATATAAAAAACAAGGGTACCGCCGTTCAGCAGGTCGGCATCGGTTAAGTACAGGCGGTTCAGCGGCTGCCCGTTCAGCGTCATCTTATGCACATACACATTTTTAGCCGATTGATTTTTTACGTCAATCATAAACGTTTTACCGCCGCCCAGGTGAATGGCGGCCTTACTGATAGCGGGGCTGCCAATGGCATACTGGCCCGAGCCGGGCGCTACCGGGTAAAAACCCAGCGTACTGAATATATACCAGGCGCTCATCTGGCCGGTATCATCATTGCCGCCCAGGCCGTCGGGCGTGGGCTTGTACATTTTGGGCAGTATCATCCGCACGCGCTCCTGGGTTTTCCAGGGCTGGCTGGTCCAGTTATACAGGTAGGCCACATGGTGCGATGGCTCATTGCCATGCACATAATTGCCGATAATGCCATCGCGGGTAATATCTTCCGTTTCGGCAAAATACTTGTCGGGCAGCGTCATGGTGAACAGCGAGTCAAGGTAACCTACAAAGCGCTTGTCGCCGCCCATCAGTTCCATCAGTTCGGCTGGCTGGTGGGGCACATATAATGTATAATTCCAGGCGTTGCCTTCTATAAAGCCCTGGTCATTAGTGCTCAGCGGATCGAACTTTTTACGGAATGTGCCGTCGGCCAGCCGCGGGCGCATGAAGCCGGAAGCACTGTCATAAACATTCCGGAAATTTTCCGACCGCTTGCTGAACTCCTGATAAATATCCGTCCGGCCCAGCTTTTTGGCGGCCTGGGCAATACACCAGTCATCATAAGCATATTCCAGCGTGTTGGAAACCGATACGCCGGTTACCTCATTGGTTACATATCCCCTATCTATGTAAGTACCTATACCATCATAATTGCGGTGGCGGGCGGTGGTTATACAGGCATCCAGCAGGCGGTTAGCCTCGCTGCCCGCATTGCCCTTTACAATAACATCGGCTATAACCGGCACACTGTGGTAGCCCGACATGCACCAGTTCTCGTTACCGGAGTTTGACCAAACCGGCAGCATGTGCTCCGGGCTCTGGTCATAATGCATCAGCATGGAGGTTACCATATCGGCATTGCGCTTCGGCTCAATCAAGTTAAACAGAGGGTGCAGCGCGCGGTGCGTATCCCACAGAGAGAATGTGGTATAGTTAGTGAAGCCCGCTGCCTTGTGCACCTGCTGATCCAGCCCCTTATACAAGCTGTCGGCATCCATGTAAAGAGTAGGGTTAAGCATGGCATGGTACATGGAGGTATAAAAGTTTTGCTTATCCTCCAAACCGGGCGTTTGTATCTCTATTTTGTGCAGCTCAGCGTTCCACTGCTGCTGGCCCTGCTGCTTCACTTCCTCAAAGTTCCAGCCGGGTACCTCGGCCTGCATATTATTCAGGGCGCCCTCCATACTGACCGGCGACAGCGCCATCTTAATCTTTATCTTTTCGCCTTCCTCCGTTTTAAAGTCAAACCAGGCTTTTAAATCGGGGGCAGCAATTTCCGGAAAGTTTTTACGCTGATCAAATTTGCCCCAAAAGCCCCGGTATATTTCGTGCCTGGAGTAGTTAGCAAAGCCATGCTGCGTAAAGGGTTTGGAAAACCGCATAGCAAAATAGAGCACCCGGTTTTTAGCCCAGCCATTGGTACGCCGGTAGCCGGTTACCAGAGTATCGTTTACTACCCTCAGATAGGTCCATACGTTCTTGTCGGGATAATTATAAATTCCGGCTATCATGTCCAGAACAATATGCGCCTGGTCGGATTTTGGAAAGGTATATTGATGGAAACCGACCCGTGTGGTGGCAGTAAGTTCGGCGGTAATCCGGCTGTCATCGAGCTTCACTTTATAATAGTCGGCCTCGCTCACCTCGCTGCTGTGCGAAAACGCAGAACGGTAACCGCTGTGCGGATGGTCGGCTGTGCCGGGATTTAGTTTCAAAGCGCCCATGGTTGGCATCACCAGGAAATCGCCTAAATCAGAATGCCCTGTACCGCTGAAATGGGTGTGACTGAAGCCTACAATGGTTTTATCATCATACTGATAACCGGCGCAATACTTATATACATCAGGGTTGTATTTGCCATTCAGCTCGTATCCGGCCGTATCAGTTTCGGGGCTGAGCTGTACCATGCCGAAAGGCACTGTGGCGCCCGGGTAAGTATGGCCCATCCGCTGTGTGCCAATAACAGGTTTTACATATTGAACCAGGTTTGAGTTAGGTTTTGGCTGGGCAGCCGCTGCAGCGGCAGCGGTAATTAATAACGCGGTAAATATATTCTTCATTAAATTGCGCAGTAAAAGCGTAAATGTACTGCCAAAATATAAAACCTTATTGTAATAATTCTATTAATAACATTTAAACAGCTGCCCGGCGCAGCATCAGCATACAAAATTGTAACAACCATACCGGCTTTACACTCTAAACATTAAAAGCATCACTTTAACACATTAAACAAGTACACAGCTATGAAAAAATTACTATTTGCGGTTTTATTAATAATGGCGGGCATGTCATTCAGTTCGTGCAGTTATAATGGCATTGTATCGTCAGATGAAGATACCAAAGCCAAATGGGGCGCTGTGCAGAGCCAATATCAGCGCCGGGCCGATTTGATACCCAACTTAGTAAACACGGTAAAAGGCGAGGCCAATTTTGAAAAAAGCACGCTTACCGCTGTCACCGATGCACGCGCAAGGGCTACCTCCATTCAGGTGGACCCCACCAAACTCACGCCGGAAAACGTTCAGAAATACCAGGAGGCACAGGGCCAGCTGAGCACTGCTTTAGGGCGCTTGCTGGTGGCCTCTGAGAACTATCCGAACCTGAAATCGAACGAGGCTTTTAATAATCTGCAGGCACAGCTGGAAGGCACGGAAAACCGCATCAGCGTTGCCCGTATGGATTTTAATACCTCAGTGCAGGGTTACAACAGCAAGATACGCTCCTTTCCGGCTAACCTTACCGCTAAAATGTTCGGCTTTGCGCCGAAAGGCTACTTCGCAGCCGAAGCCAATGCCCAAAATGCACCCAAGGTTCAGTTTTAATTGTGAATAGTGTGAAGTGAGTTGTGCATGAAACAGCAGGAAAAAACTATCTATAATTCATAACTCACTTTTCACAATTCACTTACTCACTCATCCTCCGCCCCATGCCTGTATTTAACGATAACGAACAACAGCATATACGCCGCGCCATTGAAGCCGCCGAGCACCAAACTTCCGGGCAGATCAGAGTCTGCGTGGAGGAAACCTGCTCAGATGATGTGCTCGACCGCGCTGCTCAGTATTTCCGGCAGCTGGATATGCATCAAACCAGGCTGCGTAACGGTGTACTGGTGTATGTGGCCATAACTGATAAAAAATTTGCCATTATTGGTGATGCCGGCATCAATAAGCTGGTACCCGGCAACTTTTGGGATGCAACCAGAGAGGATATGCTCAGCCATTTTAAACAGGGAGATATTACCGGCGGCGTAGTTGCCGGTATTGCAAGGGCCGGAGAGCAGCTTAAAAAGTATTTTCCCTATCATTCGGGCGGCAGCAACGAATTGCCTGATGATATTGCCTTTATGGACGGCCATTAAATTTGATTCAGATGCTCAAAAAAATATACTGGCTTTTCAGCCTTGTTCTGCTGGTAACCAATGGCTTTGCGCAGGAATTGCCTGCCAGGTCAACCACGCTGGTTACCGATTACACCGGCACACTTTCGGCAGATGATAAGCAGCAGCTGGAAACCAAGCTGGTTGCCTTTGCTGATTCTACCTCCACGCAGGTAGCCGTAGTTATCCTTAAATCGGTGGGCGAATATGATATTGATGATTATGGGGTTAAGCTGGGCCGCGCCTGGGGCATAGGCGAAAAGAGCAAGGGTAACGGTGTGCTGGTGCTGGTTGCCCTTGATGACCGTAAAGTCACCATTCAAACAGGTTATGGCATTGAAGGCGCCCTGCCCGATATTACCACACAGCAGATTATACAAACTGATATTAAGCCCAATTTTAAGGCCGGTAATTATTATGCCGGGCTTGATGCCGCAACCAATGATATTATTAAGGCCACCAAAGGAGAATTTAAAGCCGATGCTGCTGCACAGCGCGGCCGGAAGGATAATGGCAGTGGCGGCGGCTATGGTTTTCTGATTATTATTGTAATTATCGTGCTGATTATAATATTCCGTAACCGCGGCGGCGGCGGCCAGGTTATCGGCAGCCGGGGCGGCTCAAGTCCGTTCTGGTGGTTTTTGGCCGGCAACCTGCTGGGCGGCAGCGGCGGGCGTGGCGGCTGGGGCGGCAGTTCGGGCAGCAGCGGCGACTCAGGCGGCGGCGGGTTTGGAGGCTTTGGCGGCGGCAGCTTTGGCGGCGGCGGCAGCAGCGGCAGCTGGTAATTTGGTTCACATCAGCCATAACAATGTTTATTTTCTGCAATGAAACTGCTTAACTGGAAATTATTATCATCCCGGTATATTCATAAAGGCATGTGGGCAACGCTGCGGGTGGATACCTGTGAAATGCCGGATGGACGTATAGTAGATGACTATTACGTACTTGAATATGCCAATTGGGTAAACGCCGTAGCGTTAACAGAAGATAATAAAATTATTTTAGTGAAGCAGTACCGCCATGCGGCAGGCGAGGTATCGCTTGAAATACCCGGCGGCGTTATAGATGGTAATGAAACTCCTGAAGCAGCCGTTAAGCGGGAATTGCTGGAGGAAACCGGTTACGAGTTCACTCACCTGGAACCCTTGTGTAATTTATGGCCCAATCCTTCAACCGGCAATAATATGGTTTATTGTTTCCTGGCGCGGGGCGGCAAAAAGGTATCCGGCCAGCACCTGGATGCGCATGAGGATATTGTGGTGGAATATTATACCATTGAAGAAGTAAAGGAATTATTAGCTGCTAACAGCATTAAACAGGCGATGCATGTAGCCGGTTTATTTTATGCTATGGCAAAAATAGGATAAGCGGCAGTTAAGAATGTTTTGAGATTAATCTCCTTACCTGTATATTAGTATCCGTTATGAAAAATCTGCTTGATATACCACGCACGGCCATGGAAGTATTTAATATGCTGCCGGAAGGTACATTATGTGAGGTTATGGATAACACCATATATATGTCACCAGCGCCCACACCCAACCATCAGGATGTCTTAGGAGAAATTTATTTTCAGCTTAAAGCTTTGCTTCGCACAAAACCTCTTGGAAAGGCTTTTGTAGCACCGCTTGATGTGTATTTAGATACAGAACAAAGTGTTGTTGAACCGGATATTTTATTCATTAAAAATGAAAGCTTAAACATAATACAGCAGAAAGGCATTTACGGTGCCCCCGATTTGGTGATTGAAATTCTGTCATCCAACAAAGATTACGATTTACAGCAAAAGTTTAATCTGTACCAACGGAACGGCGTGCCCGAATACATCATTGTGGACCCGGTAACCAAACAGGTATGGCATTACTTGCTGCAGTCGGCAATATATCAGCAAATACATAAAGAATTACCGCACGGCCGGTTATATATTGAGCAGTTACAATTAGAAGTTAGCTTTTGATTATTGCATTTTACCTCAAACAACAAAGCCCTGTTATATAATATAACAGGGCTTTGTTGTTTGAAGGATGCCGCTTTTTATGACATCTTGAGTTTCTTTTGAATATCGGCAACGTAGGCTTTGAATTTTTTGTCGGTATCTATCAGGTCTTCTACGGTCTGGCAGGCGTAAATTACGGTAGAGTGGTCGCGGCCGCCAAAGAAGTGGCCAATGGTTTTGAGTGAACTTTTGGTATGGGCCTTTGACAGGTACATGGAAATTTGGCGGGCCTGCACAATTTCGCGCTTGCGGGTTTGTGATTTTACCATTTCTACCGGCACTTCGAAATACTCACATACCAGACTCTGAATGTATTCCATTGAAATCTCCTTAGCGGAGTTTTTCACAAAGTTTTTGAGCATGTTTTTGGCCAGGCTCAGGTCAATCTCCTTGTGGGTCAGCGTTGACTGTGCCAGCAGGGATACCATAGCCCCCTCCAGTTCACGCACATTGTTATCAATGTTATGGGCTACGTATTCAGTCACATCATCCGGCAACTCAATACCATCCTGATATATTTTATTTTTCAGGATAGCCATCCGGGTTTCCAGGTCAGGGATCTGCAGATCGGCAGATAAGCCCCATTTGAAGCGCGACAGCAAACGCTCTTCTAAACCGGCCAGATCCTTCGGCGCCTTATCTGATGTAATGATCAGCTGCTTGCCCGACTGGTGCAGGTGGTTAAAGATATGGAAAAAGAAATCCTGCGTTTTTTCCTTGCCGG
>CAXTAP010000130.1:0-6501 GCA_964241965.1 uncultured Mucilaginibacter sp. | reverse complement strand
CGCCCCTGAATCATGCCCTGATTAATCAGCTTCTTAAACGGCTCTTCCTCCACCACCAAATTCAAATCCTTTAAAAACTTGTTCCAGAAACGGCTGTACAGCAGGTGCCCGGTGGCATGCTCCGAGCCGCCGATGTACAGGTCAACATCCCTCCAGTATTCCACCGCCCGGCGCGATACAAATTCCTCGTCGTTGCGGGCATCCATGTACCGGTACCAGTACCAGCTGCTGCCTGCCCAGCCCGGCATGGTACTGAGTTCGTAGGGGAATGAGTGATCAGCCGGGACAGCCTCCTCTAAATCTCCCCCGGTAGGGGGGACTTTCTCTTGTCCGGTGAACATGGAGGTATCTCTATCCGGCAAAGAATTAAGTTTTTGTTTTATAAGTTCTGCTGTTTGCTGCGGGTAACTCAAAATCTCGTCATTATTGAACCGGATAACGGTAAACCCATCATGGTTCAACGCCTTCGTTCTAACCTGATCTGCTTCGGCATTGAATTTATGGTGATGCCCATCTATCTCAATAACCAAGCCTTTCTGCAGATTGACAAAATCAGCTATGTACCGTCCGATGATATGCTGCCGCCTAAATTTATAGCCGATTTGCTCCTGACTCAAGAACTGCCACAGTAGTTTCTCAGCCTCTGTTGGGTTGCTGCGATTGTCTCTGCTGTACTCTTTTAATTCTTTATAATAGGCAGGGTCAGCCGTTTCGCGGTATTGCCGTACCTGCTCCTGAAGCCCTCCCTCCCGGGGAGGGTTTGGGTGGGGCTGCTTATACACCCAGCCCTCAGCCCTGCCCAGCGGCGGTTCGCCGCTTTCGGTAGGCAGGTACTTGTCAATTTCGGGCAGCAGCAGCGGCAGGTGGCTTTCGTCAATTAAGTAGGGCAGCCCCTCTCTAAAATATACGGGCACCGGCTCGCCCCAGTAACGCTGGCGGCCAAAAATGGCATCGCGCATGCGGTAATTGATTTTGGCCTTGCCCGCGCCGGTTTCTTCCAGCCGGGCAATAATGGCCGCTGTAGCCTCTTTGTAAGTTAAGCCGTTGGCAAAATCCGAATTGATGTAGCGGCCTTCCTTTGTGGGGTCGGCTTCGGTTTCAATGTTTTGTATATCAATAATGGGTACTACCGGCAAACTGAAATGCTTGGCAAACAGATAATCGCGCTGGTCGCCCGAGGGCACGGCCATTACGGCACCGGTGCCGTAGCCCGCCAGCACATAATCGGCAATCCATACCGGTACCTGTTCGCCGCTGAGCGGGTTCAGCGCATAGCTGCCCGTAAAGGCGCCCGATACCGTTTTGGTGTCCGCCATGCGGTCCAGTTCCGATTTCTTCTTGGTCTGGTCAATATAAGCGTCCACCTCGGCCTGCTGTGCCGGGGTAGTCAGCGAAGCCACCAGTTCATGTTCAGGGGCGATGACCAGAAAGGTTACCCCGAAAAGCGTATCAACACGGGTAGTGAAAACTTCAATAACCACCCCCGCCGAATCTCCTCCGGCAGGGGAGACCTTCTGACCACTGACATTTAAAGCCCTCCCTTCCGGGGAGGGCTTGGGTGAGGCTGCAAGGTGAAACCTCACACTCGCGCCTACGCTTTTGCCAATCCAGTTGCGCTGCATTTCCTTGAGGGGTTCGGGCCAGTCAATGGCATCCAGCCCCTGCAGCAGGCGCTCAGCATAGGCCGTAATGCGCATACTCCATTGCATCATCTTTTTTTGCTCTACCGGGTAACCGCCCCGCTCCGAAAAACCGTCCTTCACCTCATCATTGGCTAACACGGTACCCAGGGCCGGGCACCAGTTTACGGTGCTTTCACGCAGGTAGGTAAGGCGGTATTTCAGCAGTTCGGTTTGCTGCTCACGGGGCGGCATGGCCTTCCACTGCGCTGCCGTAAAGGTCAGGGTATCTTCATCGCTCACGGCATCAATGCCTGCCGAGCCCTGCGTTTCAAAGTGCTGTACTAACTGATCAATTGATACAGCCCTATCCTCAGCCCTGTTGTACCAGGAGTTAAACAGCTGCATAAATATCCACTGTGTCCATTTGTAGTACTCGGGCGAGCTGGTGCGCACCTCGCGGCTCCAGTCGAACGAGAAGCCAATCTGATCCAGCTGCCGGCGGTAGGTAGCAATATTCTGTTCGGTAGTAAGGGCCGGGTGCTGCCCGGTTTGTATAGCGTACTGCTCGGCGGGCAGGCCGAAGGAATCATACCCCATAGGATGCAGTACATTGAAACCCTTGAGGCGCTTGTAACGGGCAAAAATATCAGAGGCAATATAGCCCAGCGGATGCCCTACGTGCAGCCCCGCGCCGGATGGATAAGGGAACATATCCAGCACATAATACTTGGGTTTGGCCGATTGGTTGTCGGCCTTAAAGGTTTGGTGGTCAGCCCAAAACTGCTGCCATTTTTGCTCTATATCCTTAAATTGATAATCCATCTGGCGGGTTTCAAATAAAATATGCAAAGGTAGAAAAAACGCCGGTTAATTGGCAGAGGCGTATTACTAATCTTAAGCCACCGAAGCCTTTATAAAATATCACTGAAAAAAAATAACTGCGCCGGGTGTTCACGTTCACGGAGGCGTGAACACCCGTGAACGTTCATGAACGTTCATGAACACTGACAGGATTTTGGCAATCTGCTGTAAATGAAGGTTATAGAATAATCGCTACGGATCGGAATCATCGAATTTTATGCTGATGCGGGTTTTTCCTGCCGGCGTAATGACGCCGGCCATAAATATCGCCTGCCTCATCAACCGCTAAGATTATTTGAACCTTAGCCTTCTGCTTAAAAATAAATTATAATTTAGCCTGAAACTAATATACTCCATGAAATGCTTTTTTCTGCTTCTGATCACTGCGCTTTCCTTCACGGCTTCGGTATTGTATGCCCAGAACCCTATTGTGCCGGGCTGGTATGCCGACCCGGAAGGTGTTATGTATGGTAACCAATACTGGGTTTACCCTACCTATTCAGCGCCCTACAGTCAGCAGATATTCTTTGATGCGTTTTCCTCAGCCGATCTGCACACCTGGGTGAAGCACCCGCACATACTGGACACCGCCGCCGTAAAGTGGGCCAAACGGGCCATGTGGGCGCCTGCGGTATTAAAAAAGGGTAATCAGTATTACCTGTTTTTTGCGGCGAACGATGTGCACCCGAAAGAGGTAGGCGGTATCGGCGTGGCGGTGGCCGCCAGGCCCGAAGGCCCCTACCATGATTTGCTGGGCAAACCCCTCATCAATGAAAATGTAAATGGTGCACAGCCTATTGACCAGTTTGTGTTTCATGATACCGACGGCTCCTATTACATGTATTACGGCGGCTGGGGCCATTGCAACGCGGTAAAATTAAAGAATGATTTCACAGGTATTGAACCCTTGCCCGACGGTACCCAATACAAGGAAATTACGCCCGACCATTATGTGGAAGGCCCTTATATGTTTAAAAAGGATGGCAAATACTACTTTATGTGGAGCGAGGGCGGCTGGACCGGGCCGGATTACCAGGTGGCCTATGCCATTGCCAGCTCGCCGTTAGGGCCGTTTAAGCGCATCGGTATCCTTTTGCAGCAGGATTCGGCGGTGGCTACGGGGGCCGGGCATCACTCCATTATTCATAATGCCAAAACCAATAAGTGGTATATGGTATATCATCGCCGCCCGCTGGGCGAAACCGATGCCAACCACCGGGTTACCTGTATTGATGAAATGTACTTTGATAAGCAGGGGCACATCCTGCCGGTCAAGATGACGTTTACCGGAGTAAGCAAATAAGGCTGTTAATGAGGCGCATTCTTTCTAATCTCACCTTTCAGGTTTGTATTGCCATTGTTTTGGGAGTGGTAGCAGGCTTGTACTTTAAGGGGTTTGCGCCAACGGCTCAGCTCATCAGCAAAACCTTTATCAGCCTGATTACCATGTTGATTGCGCCCATCATCTTTTTCACCATTGTGCTGGGTATTGCCGGCATGAACGATATGAAAAAGGTAGGCCGGGTGGGCGGCAAGGCCATTCTGTATTTTGAGATAGTAACCACGTTTTCCCTGCTTTTAGGCGTAGGGCTGGCTAACCTGCTGCGCCCCGGCGACGGGCTGGCCATGCCTGCCGTACATGATACCGCCAAACTGGCGGGATATGAAAAGGCCGCCTCGCAGATGCACTGGGCCGAGTTTCTTACGCACATTGTGCCTGCTAATGTCATGGATGCCTTCGCCAGGGGCGATATTCTGCAAATCCTGTTTTTCGCTATCCTGTTCGGTTACGGGCTGAGCCGTATGGGCGAGGCAGGGCAATCGCTCATAGCAACGTTTGATAAGCTGTCGAAAGTGTTTTTCAATATCATGGGGGTAGTTATGCGGGCAGCGCCTGTCGGTGCTTTCGGCGGCATGGCCTTTACGGTGGGCACCTATGGTATTACCACGTTGATACCGATGCTGAAGTTGCTGGGCGCCATGTACCTGGCTATGCTGCTGTTTATCTTTGTGGTGCTCAACATCATCTGCCGGCTGGCCAAATTCAGCCTGTGGGCTTACCTGAAATACATCAGGGAGGAAATACTGATTGTGCTGGGCACCTCATCCTCCGAGCCGGTGCTGCCCAGCATGATGGAAAAAATGGAAAGGCTGGGCTGCGCCCGTTCAGTGGTAGGCCTGGTGATACCTACAGGTTATTCCTTCAACCTGGATGGCACTACCATTTACCTGTCTATGTCGGTTATCTTTTTAGCACAGGCATTTCATATTCCGCTCAGCTGGCAGCAGCAGCTTACTATCATTGGCATATTAATGGTTACCTCCAAAGGGGCAGCCGGGGTTACCGGCAGCGGCTTTATTGTGCTGGCCTCCACGCTGTCGGCCATTAAGGTAATCCCGGTAGAGAGCGTGGCCATCCTGTTAGGCGTTGATCGCTTTATGTCGCTGGCCCGTGCGCTTACCAACGTGATCGGTAATGGCGTTGCCACTATTGTAGTAGCCGGAAGCGAGCATGAATTTAATAAGGAAAAGTATTTACAGGCAATAGGCAGGCCCTCCGCCCTCTGAAGGGGGGAACTGTTACAGTGCAGCAGAAATAAGAACGCAATATTTATTATCAATTCTCCCTTCAGGGGAGCAAAAATTTATTTGACAATACCCGCAATAACTTTAGCTTTGCCGTACTAAAGCAACAACCATGAGTGTTCTTCTTAATCAGGATTCAAAAGTTATAGTTCAGGGTTTTACGGGTAATGAGGGTACTTACCATGCCACGCAGATGATTGCTTACGGAACCCAGCTGGTAGGCGGGGTTACACCAGGCAAGGGAGGCCAGCAGCACCTGGAGCGCCCCGTATTTAACACCGTGAAGGACGCGGTTGACCATACCGGCGCTGATGTTTCCATCATCTTTGTACCTCCTGCCTTTGCTGCCGACGCTATTATGGAAGCTGCCGAAGCCGGTATCAAGCTGATTGTATGCATCACCGAAGGTATCCCGACTAAGGACATGATTGCGGTTAAGGAGTATCTGGCAGGTAAAGAGGCCCGCCTCATCGGCCCGAACTGCCCGGGGGTAATCACGGCCGACGAAGCCAAGGTGGGCATTATGCCGGGCTTTATCTTTAAAAAGGGTAACGTAGGCGTGGTTTCTAAATCGGGTACGTTAACTTATGAGGCGGTTGACCAGGTAGTGAAGGCCGGCCTGGGTATTACTACTGCTATCGGTATTGGCGGCGACCCGATTATCGGCACCCCGACCAGGGAAGCGGTTGAATTGCTGATGAACGACCCCGACACGCATGGCATTATTATGATTGGCGAAATTGGCGGCGGCATGGAAGCCGATGCTGCCCGCTGGATTAAGGAGCACGGCACCAAGCCGGTGGTAGGCTTTATTGCCGGCCAGACTGCGCCTCCGGGCCGCCGTATGGGCCATGCCGGCGCCATTGTGGGCGGTGCCGATGATACTGCTGCTGCCAAAATGAAGATTATGCGTGAGTGCGGCATCCGGGTGGTAGAATCACCTGCCGAAATCGGCGCTGCCATGGCAGAGGAACTGAGTAAATAAATTTTTGCTGTTTCAGAAGTCGGATTTTTAACTTCGGATTCAGCGATATATAAACAAAAGTCCCGGCTTAATGGCCGGGACTTTTGCGTTTGAGAGGAAGCTCTGTTTGAATTGAGCGGCCTTGCTAAATGTAAGGCCTCACTATTGACAGGAACAAGAAATTTGCAGCAGGTAAGGCTCTGTGTATGCAAACTAAGGATGATGGTTGCTATTTACGGTAATTGAATATGCATTGGAGGTACGGTAACAGGGTAAATATACTTTTAAAATATGCACGCATGTATTCATCCCACAATTACAGGTATGCAATTGCAGCAGCTTCTAACAATACTAACTTTCCTGATTGAAGGTAACCTGAAAGGTAGCGCCCTTGCCGGGGCGGCTGTACACACCAACTTCGCCGCCCTGTGATTCTATATGTGTTTTCATCAGAAACAAGCCAACGCC
>CAXTAP010000129.1:0-6602 GCA_964241965.1 uncultured Mucilaginibacter sp. | reverse complement strand
GAGGGCGAATCAATCATAACATCGCGGCCTGAGTTATTTTTGGGGAAGGCGATGACATCGCGAATGGAATCCAGCCCGGCAAAGATGGAGCAAAGCCTGTCGAACCCAAAGGCGATACCGCCGTGCGGCGGCGCGCCAAACTCAAAGGCATCCATCAAAAAGCCAAACTGCTTCTGCGCCTCCTCCGGGCTAAAACCCAGGTGCTTGAACATAAGCGACTGCAAGCCCTTTTCATGAATACGGATAGACCCCCCGCCAATTTCAGTTCCGTTAATAACCAGATCATAGGCATTGGCGCGTACGGCATCCGGGTCGGTATCCAGCAGGGCAATATCCTCGGGTTTAGGCGAGGTGAAGGGGTGATGCATGGCATGGCGGCGCTGGGTTTCATCGTCCCACTCCAGCAGCGGGAAGTCAACCACCCACAGCGGGGCAAAATCATTTTTGTTGCGCAGGCCCAGGCGGGTACCCATTTCCAGGCGTAATTCGTTCAGCTGCTTGCGTACCTTATCGGCCTTACCAGCCAGAATCAGCATCAGGTCGCCGGGCTGTGCATCAAAGGCAGCTGCCCATTGAGCCAGATCATCCTCGCTGTAAAACTTATCAACTGATGATTTGATGGTGCCGTCGGCATTGTAACGGGCATAAATTAAGCCGGTAGCGCCAATTTGCGGGCGTTTAAGCCATTCGGTCAGCTCGTCCAGCTGCTTGCGGGTATAACCGGCACAACCGGGAGCATTAATGCCCACTACCAGTTCAGCATTGTCAAAAATACCCAAATCCTTGCCCTTTACCAGCTCGTTCAGTTCCACAAACTGCATCCCGAAACGCAGATCGGGCTTATCAGAGCCGTACAGGCGCATGGCATCCGCATATTGCATACGCGGGAAGCTGCCAAGCTCCAGCCCCTTTACCTGCTTAAACAGATGGCGGGTAAGCCCCTCAAAAATATTCAGGATATCTTCCTGGGTGATAAAGGACAGTTCGCAGTCAATCTGCGTAAACTCCGGCTGGCGGTCGGCACGCAAATCCTCATCACGAAAACATTTTACAATCTGAAAGTAGCGGTCAAACCCGCTTACCATCAGCAGCTGCTTAAACGTTTGCGGCGATTGCGGCAGGGCATAAAATTCACCGGCATTCATGCGGCTGGGCACCACAAAATCACGGGCGCCTTCCGGGGTCGATTTAATCAGCACCGGGGTTTCTACCTCAATAAAATCAAGGCCGGTTAAATACCGGCGTATTTCCTGCGCTATCTTGCTGCGCATCATTAAGTTGTTGCGCAGCGGGCTGCGGCGCAAATCGAGGTAACGGTACCTGGCCCGCAGTTCCTCGCCGCCGTCGGTATCGTCCTCAATTAAAAAGGGCGGTATCTTTGATTCGTTAAGCACATCCAGCTGCTGCACGGCAATTTCAATTTCGCCGGTTGGTATCTTAAGGTTCTTGTTCGATCGCTCCACCACAGTGCCGGTTACCTGTATCACAAACTCGCGGCCCAGGCTGCGGCCTTTATCGCGCAGCTGTGCATCGGTTTCAGTATTCAGTACTAATTGGGTAAGGCCGTAACGGTCGCGCACATCAATAAAGGTAGTGCCGCCCAAATCACGCGCTTTTTGCACCCAGCCGCACAAAACTACCTGGCGCCCCAGGCTGCTGATATTTAATTCACCGCAAGTGTGTGTTCTTAACATGGTTACCATTGACTAAAGTTTGCAAAAGTAATATTTTTTGCGGGATGAAGGATTGAAAGAAATAAGGCGATCAACAGGCCGGCATTCCATTAGCTGCTTGCATTCAGTAAGTTTCTGGTTCAGGTAAATAATTATGCAGTTTTAAAATCAAAAACCTTACTTTTGCCGCCAGAATTCTTTAAGGGGTGCCTTGCTTTGGTAAAATGGAACGTGGCTGCAGCCGCATCCGCCAAACTGAAAAACAGGCTGAGATTATACCCATGGAGAAGCTTTGAAGGAAGGCAGAAAGAGACAAGAAGCAAGAGCCAGGCAACAAGATACCTTTAATAATCTTAACTCCCGCTTCTTGTCTATTATCTCTAAACAACTCTTTCAGGTTTTTCCAGCACCTGATCCGGATAATGCCGGCGTAGGGAGAGGTAAAAAGTTAAGTGTACTGCGCGCATTTTACACCCTTAGCGGGCAGATGGTTTAACAGTGTTTTGTTACAAAAAATTCATTGAAAAAAATTTTATCGGTTTTTACCGCATTGCTGCTGCCCATGCTGGCAGCCGCCCAGTTTTCCGTGTCCGGAAAAGTTACCGACCAGCAAACCGGCGAAGCTCTGGCCGGCGCTACCATCAGTTTAAGCAACGCCCTGGCCGCGGTGAGCGGCGCTGACGGCAATTACCGGTTCAGCAATTTAAAGCCGGGCAGCTACCGCATCAAGGTGAGCTATATCGGCTATGCATCCGCAGAAAAAAGCATCAGTTTAACGGCAAGCCAAACCCTGAACTTTAACCTGCGGCGCAGCAATTTCTTAACTGATGAGGTAACCGTAAGCGCCACACGGGCCTACAAAAACTCGCCCATAGCGTTTACCAACCTGAACAAAAAGGATATTCAGAAAAATAATCTGGGCCAGGATTTGCCTTACCTGCTCAACCAAACGCCTTCGGTGGTTATCACCTCCGATGCCGGCACCGGTATCGGCTACACCGGCATCCGCATTCGCGGGTCGGATGCAACCCGCACCAATGTAACCATTAACGGCATACCGCTCAATGACGCGGAAGATCAGGGCGCTTATTTTGTTGACCTGCCCGACCTGGCCTCCTCCATTAACAGCATACAGGTGCAGCGCGGGGTGGGCACCTCTACCAACGGTGCAGGCGCATTCGGGGCCAGTATCAATATCCAGACCACTACCCGGCGCGATACAGCCTATGCCGAAATCAACACCTCGGCAGGCTCGTACGGTACCATTAAAAACACGGTGAGCGCCGGTACGGGGCTGCTGGGCGGGCACTTCAGCCTGGATGGCCGCTTATCGCGCATTGCTTCCGACGGGTATATTGACCGGGCCGCCTCCAACCTGCGCTCGTTTTTTTTGAGCGGAGCCTTTTACAGCCAAAATACTACCCTGAGAGCCAATGTATTTTCGGGCGTGGAGCGTACCTATCAGGCCTGGGATGGCGTGCCGGCCGATTCTATTCAGTATGGTAACCGCCGCTATAATGAACTGGGCCTGATGCCAAACGGACAGTTTTATAAAAACCAGACCGATAATTACACGCAGAATCATTACCAGCTGCTGGTTGACCATCAATTCAGCAATAAGTTTTCGTTCAGCGGTGCCCTGCATTACACTAAGGGCTACGGTTATTATGAGGAATACAGAACCAATGACCCGGTAGCCAATTATGGCTTGAAGCCGGTTGTTTACGGAACAGATACCATTACAGCTACCAACCTGGTACGCCGCCTCTGGCTAAATAATGATTTTTATGGCTTAACCTATAACTTCAGGTATCACCCAACGGGTAACCTTAACTTTACGCTGGGCGGCGCTTATAACCAGTACCGCGGGGCTCATTACAATAATATTGAATATACCGAGCAAAGCGCCGGCATAACGCCCGATTATGAATACTCGCGCAATAACGCCAAAAAGTATGATTTCAACCTGTTTGCCCGGGTGGATTACCGCTTAGGCAGGTTTTTGCTGTATGGCGATATGCAGTACCGCAATATTTATTACTCCTTTTTAGGGCTCGACCGTAACCTGGTGGATTTACAGCAGGCGGTTACGCTCAACTTCTTTAACCCCAAAGCAGGCCTTACTTATGAAATAGACCAGCATAATAATGTTTATGCTTCCTTTGCGGTAGGCAACCATGAGCCTAACCGGGAGGATTTTGTAAATTCCACACCCGATAACCGGCCAAAGGCGGAGAACCTCAAGGATTTCGAGGCCGGCTACCGCACTGTACAGGGTGCATTCAGCGGCGGCATAAACGGGTTTTACATGAAATATAATAACCAGCTGGTACTTACCGGTTCGCTGAATGATGTAGGCGAAGCCATACGCACCAATGTGAAGGACAGCTACCGGGCAGGTTTAGAGTTTGATGGGAGGGTGCGGTTATTAAAGCAGCTAAGCTGGGCAGCTACCGCAACCTTAAGCACCAACAGGATAAAAAATTATACACAGTACTTCAGCAACTACGACGATGGCTCGCTGGCCGGTGAAACGCTGGCTAAAACTACTATTGCTTATTCACCATCCTTTATCGGTTCCAGCGAAGTCAGTTTTTCGCCTGTTAAGGGCGGTGAAATTGCGCTCATCAGCAAATACATCAGCAAGCAGTACCTGGATAATACCATGAATACCAACCCTGCAGGCTATACCGTAGCGCCGGGCGATTTGCCTAACCCGTATGCTGCCAGCCGGGAAATTAAGGGCTATTTAGTAAACAATGTACGGCTGCGCTATACTTTCAGCACCGCCTGGGTAAAGAACATAGGCGCGGCCCTGCTCATTAACAACGTATTCAGTAAGAGATATGTATCCAACGGAGCCACTTACCCTGATATTGAGAGCGGACATATTATAAACTATAACTACTTCTATCCGCAGGCGCCGGCTAACTTCCTGGCGCAGCTGAGCCTGGCGTTTTAATTCCTCCCAATCCTCACCGGCGGGTAGGGCTTTTTAACAAGGGAGGGAAAAGATAAAACAGGCAGATGTAATAGTCGCGTCCGGTTTAAGGAAATTTTAAATTAAGTAATTCAACATGCACTACTGGCTGCATTTATTTATACAGCAACTACAGCAAACCACTTTTTGGGAGTGGGCGGCCGTAGGTTTGGGCGTAGCTGAGGTTTTGCTGGCCAAAGTAAATAACGTATGGCTGTACCCTGCCGGCATACTGGGCACCCTGATTTCCATTTACTTTTTAATGGCAACCCAGCTTTATGCCGATTCGCTGCTTAACTTGTATTATATAGTGATGAGCGCCTACGGCTGGTACCACTGGATAAAAAAGCGCAGCCAGCCGGCGGTAAGCATAAGTTACAGCAACCGGAGGGAGTGGGTGATTACCCTGAGCATCAGCCTGGGCGGCTGGCTGGTTTTGTACCTGCTGCTTAAAAACTTTACGCCCTCCAACGTGCCGGTTTGGGATGCGCTGGTATCATCTACCGCCTGGGCCGGGATGTGGCTGCTGGCCCGGCGCAAAATAGAGAACTGGATATTGCTGAATATATCCAACCTGTTTGCCATACCGCTGCTGTTTTACAAGCAGCTGCCGCTTTTTGCCTTGCTCACCCTGTTTTTGTTTATCATCGCCTTTTTCGGTTATTTCGATTGGCGGCGCATATACCGGCGGCAGCCGGCTATAGAAAATACTTGATGAATTCAAATTCGTATCGTTTCAAACAGCCTGGGAAATTTTGCAGGAAATAAGAATGCAGCAGGCAACTTTTGCTGTAACCCGGAATGCTCAGTAAAAATATAGATTTAATGATGGATAAATCAGTGCTACAATCTCCGGCCGAACTTTTACAGCCGGAATGGATAGCCATTATACGCAATGCTGCCCCCGAAGCCGAACGGCAGGGCCTGTTGCTGCCCGAACAACTGGAGCTGATTTACCGGCAGCAGTGGTTTAAGCTGCTGACCCCGGCGGTTTACGGCGGACCGGAAACTCCCCTGCCCGATTTGGTGCGCCTGGAGGAAAGCCTGGCCTGGGCCGATGGCAGTCTGGCCTGGGTAGTTACGCTATGCTGCGGAGCCGGGTGGTTTAGCGGCTTTTTACAGCCCGAACTGGCGCGGCAGATATTCAGCAGCCCGCAGGCCTGCCTGGCCGGCAGCGGCGCAGCAACCGGAACGGCTACCGAAACCAAAGGCGGGTACCTCATTAACGGCGCCTGGAAGTATGCCAGCGGTGCGCACCATGCTACTCATTTTACGGCAAACTGTATTATGGAAAAAGACGGGCAAACAGTGCCGGCCCCAAGTGGCGAACCTCTGATTGTTCCGTTTGTAATACCGGCAGAGCAGGTAACGCTATCAGCTACATGGAAGTATGTGGGCATGATGGGCACAGGCAGCCAGGCATTTGAAGTGAAAAATGCGGTGGTTCCGGCCCTTAACGCCTTTAAGATAGCGCCGGATGCCGCTGTGGTTAACGGCCCGCTGTACACTTACCCGTTTTTGCAGCTGGCGGAGGCTACCCTGGCGGCCAACCTTTCGGGCATGGCACTGCGCTTTGTTGAACTATGCGAACCCGTTTTTACCGAAAGGATGAAGCAGCCTAAAATTACAGCGCCGCAGCAAACCCAGTTACAGGCTGAACTGAAAAATGCACAGCATATGTTGCAGCAGAAACGTAATGATTTTTATGCTGCGCTTGATGCCTCCTGGCAGTTACCGGCCGAACCTGCGCTGCTGAAAGCAGTGAGCGCTGCCAGCAGGCAACTGGCGCTGGCCGCCCGCGAGTGCACCGACCGGCTCTATCCATACTGCGGCCTGCAGGCCGCCTCGCCCGATGCCGAGATTAACCAGGTATGGCGCAACCTGCACACCGCCAGCCAGCACTCCCTGCTAACGTTTGAAGAATGAAGATGATTTCGCTGCCGCTTGCC
>CAXTAP010000128.1:0-6650 GCA_964241965.1 uncultured Mucilaginibacter sp. | reverse complement strand
CCAATGGCGTGGCGCCAAATTATGATTCCAAGACGGGCGCCGTTTTAAATTATGGTGCCCTGCAGTACAGCCCGAACACACAAACTGCATTTGTACAAGAGTATGCCAGTGAATATTACAACGTGGACAGGGCTAACCTGATGAGTAAAACCTATGCCAAGCTGCGTGAGGTAACCATCAGTTATAACTTCCCGAAAAAATGGCTGCAAAAAACATTTATTACCAACGCTTCGGCAACCGTTTATGGGCGTAACCTGATTTACTTCTACAAAAATTCTGAATTCAAGGATGTGGATTTAGATCAGTACAGCAATAGCGCCGTAACCGTGACCGGCCTGCAATCCCCGTCGGTACGCAGCTACGGAGTTAATTTCAAACTATCATTCTAAACAAACGAGGAAAAGATTATGAAAAAAATATTAATATATTATAGCCTGCCCTTGCTGATGCTCCTGGCGGTAGCCGGCTGCAAAAAAAGCTACGAAGATTTAACGCAGAATACCAATGTACCTAGTAGTGTTCCGTCATCACTGCTGTTAAACGGCATACTGAATAATATGGTTGATTTGCCTGATGGTGGTTATGCCAGCAGCAACCAAAGCAGTAATGTGTACAGCGGCGCAAGTAACAAAGATGAAATATGGAGCCAGTATTATATCTACAATTATAATTATTATGGTAACAACACCTATGATTTTGACAGCGGTGCCGATTATTACAGTACTTTAAAAAATGTGGTAGCTATGGAAACCCAAGCTACAGCAACCGGGGGCGCATCTGTTAATCCTTATGAAGCTTTGGGTAAATTTTTCAGAGCGTACTTTTTCAGTAAAATGAGCTTGGAGAGAGGAGATATACCCATGACGGCTGCTTTGCAAGGGCTTGATAACCTGACACCAAAGTATGATACTCAGAAGGCAGTAATGATACAATCGCTCGCATGGCTGGAAAGCGCTAATGCCGACATGGCACAGTTGATAGCTAATCCCAGCATAGGAGGAACCGGTTTAGGCGCTACTTTGGGAAAGGATCAGTTTTTTAACGGCAGCCTGGTAAAATGGCAAGAGGTGGTTAATACCTTTCATATACGCCTGTTAACCCAGCTTAGTACCAAGGCCAATGATGCTGATCTGAACGTGCCATCTCAGTTTGCAGCCATTCTTGCCAATCCGGCTAAATACCCGCTCATGCAAAGCGCTTTTGATAATCTGCAATACATCTTTGCTACACCCAGCAATTTTTATCCGCAAAACCCTGATAATTTCGGTCAGAGCGGTTCACGCCAAAATTCGTCGCAAACTTACATTGGCCTGCTTACACAGCTTAAAGACCCCCGGGTGTTTGTAACTGCCGAGCCCGCCCGCTATTATGTGGATAGTCTGCACAGAAGCCCAACAGATTTCGGATCTTTTGTTGGTGCCGATCCTGGCCTGGATTTAGGTGTAATGTATAACAATGCCGGCCGTCAGCGCTATTCGTTTGTAAACAGAAAACGTTATTATTCAACTTATACCGGCGAGCCAAGCGTACAGATAGGTTACCCTGAACTGATGTTTAACATTGCGGAAGGCATTAACCGCGGCTGGGCAACCGGTAATGCCGAAACTTATTATATGGCAGGTATCCAAGCCTCTATGGCCTCCTATGGTATACCGGCCAGCGGAACATTCAATGCTTACTTTTACCGCCCCGGTGCTACAAGCGGCATAAAGGATGACGGTAGTTATGACACTTACTCCATTACTGTGAATTTTAATACTTATTACAACCAGCCGGCAGTTAAATACACAGCCGGAGGAACAGGCCTTACGCAAATTTTACAGCAAAAATATCTGGCGCTGTTTCGCCATTCGGGTTTAGAATCTTACTTCACCTACCGCAGAACGCACGTGCCTGCTTTCACCACAGGGCCCGGTACTGATAACGGGCAGCGTATAGCACAGCGCTTTCAATACCCGGTATCTGAGCGCACAGCCAATACAACTAATTATAATGCCGCGCTGGCCAGCCAGTATGGCGGTAATGATGATATTAACGGTGTAATGTGGCTGTTCAAGTAACTGCTTTTAAAGAAAAGCTGCTATCCAATATAGCAGCTTTTCTTTAAATCAACCGGATGATTCCGGTTGCGATCCCTATTCATGCAACACCAGAATGGCTTTAACTGATTTGTTCATGATTTGGTTTACTGTACTTCTGGTAAACAGGCGGTAAATTATGTTATGATGATGCTTCACCAGGCATAGCATATCGGTATCATGAGTTTCAACAAACTCCATAATACCATTCAGCGGACTGCTGTTGCTGATATGATTAAATTCAAGTTCAGCATGTTTGATTAATTCCCGGAGCCGGCTTTCGTTGATTTCAATATGCGGTATTGTTTTTTCTTCCACGTATAATACCTGCATTTTACCGGACCCAAAAGCTCTGATCATTTCATTCAATGCATTTACATCTTCGGCCGACAGCCGGGTTTCATAATCTGTAGCCAGCGTGATCATAGGCACACGGGCAAACCTGCTTTCCCTGGGGATAAAAAGCGTAGGGATTTTAACCTTTGATACAATCATGCTGGCATTGCTGCCTACAATACCCGTAATGCCGGTAGAGCCGGTTATGCCCATTATCAGCAGGTCAACCTGGTGCTGGTTAATGTAACGGGTAATTACCGTTTTTAAAAATCCTACGTTGCAGATGGTAATAACCGGTATATCCTGGTAAGCCTCCTGCCCGGTAAAGGCAGCCGCCCAGCTTTTCAGCGCCTCTCGCTTATTATTGTAGTAATCCTCAATAAATATGGCGTTGTAAGTGCTGTTGTTGATTCCCTCAGTTGGGTGTATGGCATGAATGGCGCATACCTCACGGTTAAGTACCCTGGCCAGCTCCATGGCATAATGCATGGCATTGGTGGCGCTTTCAGAAAAATCAGTAGCAACAAGTATCTGCTTCATCAGCGTAGTGGGGTTAAAGTGGTTATTCTTTCTGTTATACAAACAGATGAAAAAGCGCGAACAATAAAACAGCCAGCACCATAGCCACCGGCAAGGTAAGCACCCATGCTAAAACAATGTTTTGCAGCGTTTTATTGTTTAAGTTTTTGGTGCCGCCCGAAGCTACCATGGCACCTGCTATGCCGCTTGATAGTACATGCGTGGTGCTCACCGGCAAGCCAAACCAGGTGCTGAGCCCTATGGTAGAAGCTGCTACAATTTCTGAGGTTGCACCCTGGGCATAGTTTAAGTGCTGATTGCCTATCTTTTCACCGATGGTTACCACAATACGTTTCCAGCCAATCATGGTGCCAAAGCCCAGTGATATAGATATGGTTGCAATAACCCAGACAGGCGCAAAATCCGTGGTTTTGGTTAAATCTTCCAAAGCTGATTTAATAACGCTGTCATCTTGCCCGGATATCTTCAGCTGCTTGTTCTTTTTAAGTTTATTTAACCCGTCAACAACTGTTTGCAGCTGCTGGCGCTGCTTAAACGATTGCCGGTTGCTTTTTGTGGTTCGGGCAGATAGCTGTACTTTACTTTGTTCGATAGCTGCACTCAGTTTGGCAAACATTGTTTTCTGAACCGGGTTAGCTAATGTGTTTCTTTGTAACACCTGTTCCGTCCTGTTCAGGGAAGCCAGCAGCTTTGCATCTGTAATATGATGATTTACTGCATATTTAGCAGGTAAAAAAACAATTAAGATCAGCATAAGCAGGCCTACGCCTTTCTGGCCGTCATTGCTGCCATGAAAAAAGCTTACCAGGGTGCAGGTCGTAATCAGCAGCAGGCGGATGTGTAGGGGCGGGCGGTCGTTCTCACCCTCCGGAATGTGAAATAAAGCCTTTGACTTTAAAATGTGCTTTATAAAAAGCATCAGTAAAGCTGCCAGGCCAAAGCCAATTACAGGCGACGTAATGAGCGATAAGCCAATTTCCTTCGCCTGGCTCCAGTTCACGCCGCCACCGCCATAATACCAGGTGAATGCCAGGCTGCCCCCTATCATAGCTCCGATAAGCGAGTGTGAGCTGGAACAGGGTATGCCTAAATACCAGGTGCCTAAATTCCATAAAATGGAGGCAAATAATATAGCCAGTACCAAACAGGCGCCCACCTGCAGCGGCAGTGCCATCAGTGCATTTAAGGGTACCAGCTTCAGCAAGCCCATAGCTACGGTTACGCCGCCTAAAAATACTCCCAAAAAATTCCAGCAGCCCGACCAGGGGATGGCATAAACCGGCTTCAGCGCCTTAGTATAAATTACAGTGGCAACTGCATTAGCCGTATCATGAAAGCCGTTTACAAATTCAAACCCTATTACGGCCAGCAGGCAAACAGCAAACACCAGCAGCAGAGGGCCGCTCAGATTTACTTCGCCAATAAACGGAAACGTAACAGCGCCTAACGCTATATGCATAATTTAAAGCTGTAACAGGCATGGTAAAAGCATGGTTCACACCTTAATTTCAAATAACAGCATTAAGCATCGGTTAAACAAAATTCTAATGTTATGAAATTGTTATTAAATCTGATTTTATTTAATGCCAGGTGGCAAATCCGGCATAAACCTGATAACAACAGTGCTTTAATGTAAGCATAATTGCAAGCGAATTAAAGCCAAATAGTTAAATTCGCCATACTAACCGCTAATTAATTTTAATGAAAAATTTCCATCTGTTTTTAACCGGCATTTTGATGCTGTGCGCAATGCCTTATCTGGCCCTGGCGCAAATTGCTGATGTGCCCGACTGGGCGCTGCCCGGTTCACCTACGCACAGGCAGGTTGCCCCGCCGCCCGGTTTTCACCGCCCGGCACGCACCGAGATGGCGCCCATCGGTATTTTTCAGGGGCAGTCGGATGTGGGTGGCGCAGTGGTAAAGGGAAGCTCAAGTTATAATGCTGCTGCCGGGAAGTACATAATTACCTCTGCCGGCTACAACGTTTGGTACAACCGCGACGAATTTCGTTATCTGTGGAAAAAAATGAGCGGTGATGTCTCTCTGGCTGCCGATATTGATTTTCCCGACCCGAAGGGTTTCAGCGACCGCAAAATTCTGCTTGTTATCCGCCAGAGTTTAGATGATGATTCAAAGGAAGCCATTGCAGCGCTGCACGGAGGCGGCATGGTGCACCTGGCCCAGCGGCCCGGCACTAACCTGCACATTACCGATATGGAATACAGTATTGGCGGCCGCGGCAGCCTGCCCGGTCACACCTCATCTGATGAGCTGGTAACTGATTATCCTAAGCGCATCGGCCTGGAAAAACATGGCGACTACTTTGCTCTTTACATCAGCATGGATGGTGAGCCCATGCACCAGTTTGGCGCTCCGATTCACCTGCACATTGAAGGGCCTTTTTATGCAGGCATAGGTTTCTGCTCACACCTGCCTGCTCAGCCGGATACTGGTATATTGAGCAATGTGCTGTTGGTAAATGCGCCGGGAAAAGTAAAGTGAGCCGGTAAGCAGCTATAGCAGCAGATTAACTAACGCACAAAACAACTATCATGAGGTGTAATTTGCAAAAAATGAATGCAATAAAAAAGGCATGCATTTATGTTCTGGCTGCGGTATCTTCTTTGTCTGCATCAGGTCAGCGCAGGTCAGTGCAGGAACTGCTGGGCTATCCCAAAGATGCCAAACTGCTGATCATCCATGATGATGATCTGGGCGTAACCCATTCAGAAAATGCAGCCTCAATTGCTGCTATGGAAAAGGGCTGCGTTACCTCGGCCAGTATCATGGTGCCCTGCCCTTGGTTTACGGAAATGGCAGCCTATGCGCAGCTTCATCCCGAAAAGGATTTTGGCCTGCATATTACCTTAACGAGTGAATGGAAATATTATAAATGGGGCCCGGTAACGCCCTTATTTAAAGTGCCGGGACTGGTAAACCGAAATGGATTTTTTTACTCCTCTGTGGACAGCGTTGTTCAAAATGCCTCATCTGGAGAAGTTGAGGAGGAAATTCGCAGCCAGGTGAGGCGCGCCCTGCAATTCGGCATTCAGCCCACTCACCTGGATGGGCACATGTATGCCGTTCATCACAGCCTCGGGTTTCTGAAAGCTTACCTCAAAGCAGGCCATGAATTTGGCCTGCCCGTGTTTGTTTACCGCCAGGTGGAAAATTCTCTGCACATCAATCTGGATACAGTATTAACGGACAAAGATGTAATTATAGATACCATATTAACAGCAGAACTGGAAAATTACAAGGCCGGCATGCGTAATTTTTATAGCCAGGGCCTTAAAAATCTGAAACCCGGCATTACTTATCTGATTCTGCATACCGCTTACCATGATAACGAGATGAGCGCGGTGACAACCGGGCACGAGGGGTGGGGGGCAGCATGGCGCCAGAAAGATTATGACTTCTTCACGAGCCGGCTTTGCGCCAGGCTTTTAAAGAAAAACAACATTCACCTGGTCACTTGGCGGGAAATTAAAGATAAAATTTATCCAGGGAAGAATCTGTAAACATTAATCTTCGCTTGCATAACACTCATAAATTCATCTCTTTTATGTACAGACTATTCCAAAAAAAGCCGCCTCGTTAATTTGAGAAGCGGCTTTTAATTTTAATATATGTGTGATTTTGCTAATTGCTAACCGGGGGGCGGCTGGCGTTCAAGGTGCCGTTGGTATACAGCAG